>JBCCWV010000205.1:0-8578 GCA_039192745.1 Verrucomicrobiota bacterium
ATCAAGAAGGGCGCCCCCACGCGATTCCTCGTCGTGGGGAATCCCTTCGGGGCCCATCCCGAGTATTTCTTTCCCACGGAGTTTGGGCAGGACTACACGCTCTCACCAACGCTGAAGCCTCTCGAGTGGCTGCGGGACCGCATGACGATCGTTTCCCACACCGATCACAACATGGTGAGCGGACATGGCAGGGAGATCGCGTTTCTCAGCGGAGTGCTTCCGACGGAAGCGGGTGCATTCCCGGAAAAAAACATGTCCATCGACCAGTTGTTCGCGCGGCAGGTGGGAAGCGAGGTCCGGTATCCGTCGATCGGTGCCTCTCTCGACGGCGGTATCAGCATGAGTTGGACGGCGAATGGGGTGATGAAGCGCCCGTTTGAAGACCCCCGGAGTCTTTTTGATCATCTCTTTCTCAATTTGACGAAAAAGGAGAAGAGCCAACGTCGCGAGATGCTGCGGCGCAATGGAAGCATCCTCGATACGGTCGGCGATCAATTTGACGGGTTGCTCAAGGCTGCGAGCAGCTTTGACCGTGAACGGATCGACCAGTTCCAGACTTCGGTGCGTGAGCTTGAGGGGACGCTCTCAAGTCGCGAAACATGGCTTGAGCGCGAAAAGCCGTCTTTCGACCTGTCGAACCACTTTCAGGGCGACTATGTGGTGACTGACAGCTATGACGCGATCTTCGACATGGTCGCTTACGCTTTTGAAACCGATCTCACGCGCGTGGCCACCGTGGAGTTTCCGGCGACAGTGAACTTTTCGGAGCTCGACAGCGTGAACCGGAGTTACCACGGCTGCACCCACAATGGGAAGATGGAGAATGTCACTGCCGAACTCGTTGCGATCGAAACGTTCCAGATTGCGCAGCTTTCGCGATGTTTGCGGAAGCTCGATGCCATCAAGGAGCCATTGGGGGAAGGAAGCATGCTCGACAACACCATCGTCCTCTTTGGCAGCGGTATGGGATATGGCGGGACGCACTCAAACCGCGACCTTCCCATCCTCGTGGCGGGAGGTGGTTTCAAGCATCGGGGACATGTCGACGCTCGCGGCGCTGACGGGCAGAACATGCCGCTTTGCAATTTGTATGTCACCCTCATGCAGCGCTTCGGCATCGAGCGCGACAAATTCAACCGCAGCACCGGTAGCTTTGATTTGAATCATGCATAGGTTCGGACTGATCTGCGTCCTTGCGCTCTGCGCGTCGGTTGGCCGTGGCGGCGCGAGTCTGGCCATCCTCGAAAGGCACTGCGCGAAGTGCCACAATGAGGAGAAGGCCAAGGGCAAGTTCATGCTTGGGGACCTCGGTGAGGATCCGTCGAGTGATACCCTCGAGCATTGGCTCGACGTGCTCGACCTCGTGGTCGCGGAAGAAATGCCGCCGGAGGATGAGAGCACTCTGTCCGCCTCACAACGGAACCAACTCATCGCCTACCTCGAAGACCGCCTGGAGAAATTCGAGAGCGCGACCGCCGAGGTATCGAAGAGCAAGCCGCGCCGCCTCAACAATCGGGAGTTTGAAAACAGCGTGAGGGACGTCCTGCTGATCGAGGACATCGGCACGAACCAGCCCACGGACAACCTAGTCGGCGACTCACTTTTTCATGGCTTTGACACGCACAGCGACACGCTGGGATTCAGCAAGTTTCACCTCGAGCAGTATCTCGACGCGGTTCGCAGCATTGTGGATGCGACGATTCTCGAAGGCCCGCGTCCGGAGGCGAATCGGATCGAGGTCGATTCGACAAGCATCTACTCCGAACACCACCGGCAGAATTCAGGGCGGCCCGATCGGCGTGGTCGGTCGGAAGGGTTCGACTTTTTTGATCCTCGGCAGAGTGCCTACCTTGCTCCGTTCAGGACCGTGCCGGAGACGGGATATTACCGAGTGAAGATTCGGGCAACCGGACTCGATCGGGATGTCTATTCCCCGGATGATACCGGGGTGTATCCCGGGGATTCGATTCGATTGGTTGTCCGCATGGGGGACCGGAAAAGGACATTCAATCTTCCCGATGAAGAGGTGATGGAGATCGAGTTGAGGGAATGGCTTGCCGCGGGCACGCGCTTTCGCCTCGAATACCCGACCGACGGATTGAAGATGAGGGGGAACGGAAACTTCAAGTTTCAGTACGCCATTGGGGGTTATCATCTCAAGGAGAACGATCCAGATCGTTGGAAAGCGATTGTTGATGCGCTCAAGCCGAACAGGTCGGGGCGGATGCGGCATGCGGACAGCTGGCACCACTGGGTAGATTATTGGCAGGGGCCGCGACCGAGAGTCCATGGTGCAGTTGTTGAAGGGCCCTTTTTCGAGTCGTGGCCTCCCCGGCGTCAGGTCGCGTTGCTGGGTGAAGACCCTTCCGTGGAGAAAGCGGAAGAGATTCTCCGGCCGATCGCGGAGAGAGCGTGGAGGCGTCCGTTGAGGGAAGGTGAGCTCGATGGCATTCTCGTCATGGTGGAGAAGAAGGCGAAGTCGCTCGGTGACATCGCCGCGTTGAAAGAGGGGATTGTCGCCATTCTCGTTTCCCCGGCATTTCTCCTGGTCAACACCGAAGACCTTTCGCCCGGTGATTTGTTCGCTTCGAAATTCAGTTACTTCCTCAAGGCGACGTTGCCCGATGAAAGGCTTCGCGGGATGGCGAGTTCGGGGAAACTCGATTCCTTCGCGACGGTGCGGGATGAACTCCAGCGCGTCCTCGAGAGGGGACAGGCGGATGAGTTCCTGAGGGCGTTTCCGTTCGGTTGGCTGGAATTGAACGACATCAATTTCATGGCTCCGGACCCGGACAACTACCACTTCTTCCATCGGAAGGACCTGAGCGAAGACATGATCGAGGAGGTGGTCCGGTTCTTTGGAAATGTCGTGGAGAACAACCTGCCGATCACGGAGTTTTTGTCTGCGGACTACAGTTTCGTCAATGCCGATCTTGCGAAGGTCTACGGCCTGGAGGACGTGCCACAGACGTCCGAATTCCGGCGATACACGTTCGACGACGGACGTCGCGGCGGCTTGCTCGGAATGGGGGCATTCCTGACTTCGACGGCGGACTCGCTGGGCACGTCTCCGATTCACCGGGCCGTTTACGTGATGGAGAACTTCATGGGAATCCATCCCACGCCTCCGCCTCCCGATGTCGAAATCACGGAGCCTGACGTGCGGCAGGCGAAGACGATCAAGGAAGTATTGGCGGCCCACGTTTCCGACGAAAACTGCGCGAGCTGTCACGAGACGATTGATCCCTGGGGCTATGCGTTTGAAAACTTCGATCCAACGGGGGCTTGGCGCGAGAGCTACACAGTTCCCGCGGCGTTGTCTCTCGACGAAAACGGCGAGGCTGTACCGGTCGACCGCCGGCGGGGGAAATCCGGGGACTCTGTTCCCATTGATGCCAGTGCGAGGTTTCGGAGCGGTGCGGAATACGAGGACATCACGGGGTTCCGGAAGCACATCCTGTCGGAGGCCAACCGTGACCGTTTCGTGCGGTGCTTCGTCACCAAACTCCTCACCTACGCCAACGGAGTTGAACCATCAGAGGAGGACTTCGGGGAGATCAACGCGGTCATCTCCAGGTCTGCGGAGAACGATTACCGAATCGTCGAAACCCTTGCCGCTGTCATTGACAGCCCGCTTTTCCGGCAATGAGATACGATGATTGAATCCGATCCAGTGCATGGAAGTGAGGTGGAGCCGTCGCATGGGCAGTTCCGGCCCGATTGGTTCTGAAATCGAGAAGTTTGACGGCGCCTCTGCCGAAGATAGCAGACGGCCAGTCGTTCAATTGAAGGTTGTTCCCGTGCAATCTCCGGTTCAACATCCTCCCATGAAGCTCTTCCCACTTGCTGCCCTTTTCCTCGCCATGCTGTGTGCCGCCCTTGGTGAGGAAGAGCGGCCCAACATCCTGTTCATCATCGTCGATGATCAGTCGCCGTTCGATTTGAAGATCTACAATCCGGAGTCGGAACTGCATTCACCGAACATCGACCGCTTGGCGGCTGAAGGGATGGTCTTTGATGGGGCGTATCACATGGGCGCATGGACGGGTGGAGTTTGCACGCCATCGCGGCACATGGTCATGAGTGGGCGGACGGTTTGGCGCATTCCGGACAAGCCGAATCGCGGGAATGCCTACAATCCCCACGTCGGGACTGAACTAGTTCCTGCAGATCTCGTCGAGAATACGATGGCTGCGGTTTTTAATCGTGCGGGATACGACACGATGCGGACGTGCAAGAATGGGAACAGTTACGAAGCGGCCAATGAGCAGTTCACCGTTCGTAAAGACGCGACAAAACGGGGAGGCACAGCAGAGACCGGTAGCGAATGGCATGGCGACCAAGTCATGGAGTTTCTCGAAGGACGCGTGGCATCAAAGGACGAGGATCCGTTCCTCATCTACTACGGATTTTCCCATCCTCACGACGTGCGTGACGGGACACCGGAATTACTGGCGAAATATGGGGCGACCAACCACACCGATCCCGATTCCTTGCCGCCGCCTCACGAGAAGCAGCCCGCCTTGCCGGTGAATTATTTGCCGGAACATCCCTTTCACCATGGTCATCCAAATTGCCGAGATGAGGTGGCGGTCAGTGGCGTCTGGGAAAGAAGGGACGAGCGCACGATCCGAAATGAACTGGGGCGTGAGTTTGCGTGTAGTGAGAACATCGATATCCAGGTCGGTCGCGTCTTGAATCATCTCGAAGAAACGGGTGAACTCGACAACACCTACATTTTCTACACGGCTGACCATGGAATGGCCATTGGCCGGCATGGTCTGCAGGGGAAACAAAACCTTTACGAGCATACGTGGCGTGTTCCGTTCATCGTGCGCGGGCCCGGCATTGCGCCCGGCTCGCGTGCACCGGGGAATATCTACCTTCTCGATGTCCTTTCGACACTTTGTGATCTTGCCGGAGTGCAGATTCCAGCTACGAGCGAAGGGGCTAGCTTCAAACCTGTTCTCAAGGGAGAAAAGCAAACGGTGCGCGACGTCCTCTATGGGGTTTACTGTGGCGGGACAAAACCGGGAATGCGAAGCGTGAGAATGGGAGATTGGAAGCTCATCAAGTATGATGTGATGGAGGGGGCGGTGCAGGAGACACAGCTTTTCAACTTGGCGACGAATCCGCATGAGTTCATCGCGGCACATGGCAAGGGAGGGGAACTTGTGAACTTGGCGGGTGACGCCGCGCTTTCCGATAAACTGGAAGAAATGGAAGGGCTGCTTTTGTCGGAGATGCGGCGTTTGAACGATCCTTACCGGCTGTGGAACCAGCCTGATGACGGCCTGACTCCACCAAGTCCGCCTCCGACTCGTCAAAACAGGAACAAGAAAAGGAAAGCGGAGTAGAACCTGTTTTTTGCTGAATCTGCGGAGGCAACTAACATTCTCATTCTTGCGAATTGCCGGACTGATCATCGGTTGAAGCCGGGCCGGAATGGGCGAGTATAGACGGGTCCTTGCAGTAGTCCCGCCATGAAATCCCTTCCGCCGACTTCACGGACTTCTTGATGGTAGCTGCCCTTGATTCACTGCGCGAACGCTGGAACCGCGATGAGGTTCCGTTGCGTCCCACGTTGACGATCTTCGCGATCTTCTATGTGCTGTTGATTCTTATCTTCAGTCCTGACCAGCTGAAGAACGACGAGTTCCGGTATTTCCAGGGAGCGCACAATCTGTCGCAAGGGTTTTATGTCACGGAAGACAATCCCGACTTCACGAATGGTCCGGGGTATCCGCTGCTGCTGGTGCCGATGATCAGTCTTCTCGGCTTCGACTTCGACGAAGTGTATTTGGATCCCGATGAGCTTTTGTATTTCGTCCCGGGTCCGGATGGGAAGCCGATTGAGAACCTGAAGATGAGGCTGTTGCCGCTCCGGCTGCATAACGCCGTCTATCTCGTGGCGGGCCTTTTCATGACCTTTACGGCGGCGAGATTGTTTCTTTCTGCGAGGGCTTCGTTCCTCATTATTCTCGTGGTGGCCTTGAATCCGTTCCAGTTGCGTTGGATCGCGATCATGATGACGGAAAGCCTGACGCCCTTGATCTCGGCGAGTTTTGTCTGGGCCTATGTGAAGCTGCTTCGGGCGGACAGGTTCTCGTGGAAGTTTGCGATTCTGGCTGGTGTCTTGTTCGGCTACCTGGCATTAACACGGACAATTTTCGGCTACGTGGCGACGGCCGGTATATTCCTGATTCCTCTTTTTGCGCTGATCATTGGGAAGCGGGAAATGATCGGTCGGGCGGTGACACCCATGGTGGTGGCTTTGGCGTTTTGCCTGCCTTATTTGGCGTACACTTACAAACACACAGGACGTGTGTTTTGCTGGGCAACGAACGGGGGAGAGCTTCTCTACTGGATCACGAGTCCTCATGACAATGAATTCGGAAGTTGGCAACAGGAGAGGTGGATTCGTGAAGACGAAGAACTGACGAAACATCACCTCGAATTTGTCCAGCACGTGACCAGTCTTCCGGTCTTGGAGCGAACGGCGGCCTGGGAAGAGGGGATTCGTCGCAATCTGGAGACAGAAGGTGTCGAAAAAGCATTGGTCCGGAACTATGTGGCGAATTTTTGTCGGTCGTTCTTCGACATGCCGCGAACAAAAACCCATCAGACATTTGCCAAACTCGTTTGGGCGGTGACTGGCGCGCTATTCTTCTTTCCTGGGTTTCTGGCGGGACTTATCTTTCTCTATCGATGGAAGGTGTGCACGTGGGAGATCAAGTTCCTCATGTTCATCGTTTCAATCTATGCCGGAGGAGCATTTCTTTTACCTTCGCTTCCCCGATATTGGATTCCGATGCTTCCGGCAATTCTTATTTGGATGGGATACGTTTACACACGATTGCTTTCCATCGATTTGAGACTGAGGTCTGCGGAGGAACTGAGCGAATCCTCGCCATCTTGACTTCAGAATAGGCCAAGTGAGCGGGTGTTTTGACTTGGAATATAGATGCTTCGGATGAATGATCTCCGGAGAAACCACAATGAAACCCCTCGCTTCCTTTCTGCTCCTGATTCTGGTGAATGCTTCGCTCGCCGCCAAGGAGGATTCCCGCCCGAATGTTCTGATCCTGTCCATTGATGATCTCAATGATTGGGTGGGATGTCTTGGAGGGCATCCACAAGCGAAGACGCCGAATATCGACCGATTGGCGAAGCGTGGGGTGCTTTTTAAGAATGCCCATTGTCAGGGGCCGATATGTGGCCCGTCACGAGCGAGTCTTTTTTCAGGTCGTTATCCGCATACGACGGGCGTTTATCAGCAACCAGCGGGAGATGGCATGTATCTCGACAAGAGACTATTCCGAAGGAGTATGATGCCGGAATATTTCGCGGCGAACGGCTATTCGACGCTAGCAGCCGGTAAGCTTCTTCACGGTTATCCTCACGAGAGGACGTTCGAGGAATACAAGAGCACGGGAGGATTTGGGCCGAAGCCGCCGAATGAGAAACGCTTCCACTACCACTTGCCGGATGTGCCTTATTCAGGGACGCAAACCGACTGGGGTGTCTTTCCGGAGAAGGACGAAGAAATGCCCGATCATATTGCGGCCACCTGGGCGGAAGAAAAACTGGCTGGGCCACTGGAAGAACCGTTTTTCATGGGCGTGGGGTTTTATCGCCCGCATGTCCCGTTTTATGTGCCGCAGAAATGGTTCGACATGTTTCCGCTCGAGGAGATTGAGTTGCCAGAGGTGCGAGAGAATGACTTGGAAGGCGTGCCGGAAACGGGCGTGAAAGTGCATGAGTTGCCGAAGTATCCGGATCTGGAATTCCTGCGGAAAGAGGAGGATCGGCAATTTCGATTGTGCGTGCAGGCCTATCTTGCGTGCATCGCTTTTGTGGATGCACAGGTCGGGCGTGTTCTCGATGCGTTGGACGACAGTGATTATGCGGACAATACCGTGATCGTCCTTTTCAGTGATCATGGGTATCACATTGGGGAAAAGGACAGGGTGAGTAAGCACAGCCTGTGGGAGGAATCGACACGAGTTCCGCTCATCTTTGCGGGGCCGGGCGTGCCGGAAGGAAAGTCGACGGATCTTCCCGTCGGACTGATTGATATCTACCCGACGCTTCTCGAATTAGCAGGTCTGCCGCCGAAGGGGTCGAATGAAGGATGGACTTTGCGGGGGACTTGGGAAGATCTCGGCTGGGAATGGAGGCGCTCGATCCTTACGACTTACGGGTTAGGCAACGGTTCACTTCGGTCGGCGACTCATCGTTACATTCGGTATGAGGATGGAACCGAGGAACTCTATAATATGGTGGAAGATCCAAATGCCTGGAACAACCTCGCGGGTTTGCCGGAATCGGAACGATTGCTCGCAGAGTTTCGGCGAGACTTACCGCAATTTGTCTCGTCCTATCATCCCGCGACCTCGAAGAAGCCGATCAATGCTTGGTTTGAGGAGCATCTTAAGCAACACGGAGTGATCGAGGGTGGGGAGAAGGAGAAAGAGAAGAATTTGTAAGGGGACTTACTGGAGCGGGGGCGGGCCCGGGAGCCCCACAGGAAATTAGGGAGAAGCCAAGGGATTTTTAAAAAAGCACGCGGGCGCGC
>JBCCWV010000206.1:0-8554 GCA_039192745.1 Verrucomicrobiota bacterium
CGTGCCTACTGCCAATTGGCAAAATGCGGCCCCTCCCGCCTTTCCCTCATGACTGGCTTGCGGCCGGCAGCGATCGACGTTTTTGGCCACTCCGGAAAAGAGCTCGCTACATTCCGCGAACGTCGGCCCGACGCGGTTTCAATGGCGCGGTGGTTCAAAGGCCGCGGCTATATCACACGCAGCTTCGGAAAGATCGATCACGACGGATGGCAAATCCCCGACGACTGGTCGGCTCCGCCCTTCGCCGGACGCGAAAGAGAGATGTGGGAGATTTACGACACGGCGAATCCTGAAGGTGAATCGATCATCGCCGAACGTTGGTCCTGTCCGGTGTCTCAACATCCGAACGTCCCGGACAACCACTTCTTCGCGGGTCGCATGACCGAAAAGGCCATCGACGTTTACCAGAATCGCGACAAAGCAAAACCCATCTTCCTCGCCGTCGGCTTCCGGCGTCCACACCTGCCGTTCATTGCTCCGAAGCGTTACCATGATCTCTATTCACCCCACAAAACGTGGTTGGCGAACAACCTAACACCGCCGACCAAGTCGCCACCGATGGCATGGGTCAATTCAGACGGATACTTGAAGAGCGCACTTCGACTCGGTGTGAACGTGCCCGAAAACCCGACGGACGAAGACTGGCAATCTTGGAACGGCTTTGAAATGCGAAGTTATCTGGGCGTCCCGGTCCAGGGCGCGATCAAACCGCAGCTTCAACTGGAACTCCTTCATTCTTATGCCGCTTGCGTGAGTTATATCGACGCGCAGATCGGGAAACTCCTCGAAGTGATCGACTTCGAAAAGACGATCATCATCCTCTGGAGCGACCACGGCTGGCACCTCGGCGAGCACAGCGCCTGGGGAAAAATGACAAACTTTGAGATCGCCACTCGCGTCCCCCTCCTCATCGCCGCCCCGGGAATCACTCCCGCCCGAACCCGCTCAATTGCCGAACTCGTCGATCTCTATCCGACGCTTTGTGATCTTGCTGAAATCGAAAAGCCCAACCACCTGCAGGAAGAGAGCCTGCTCAAAACGCTCAAGAACCCTCTAAAGACTGGAGAAGCGGTAGCCCTTAGCGAATACCCCCGCTTCAGTAACAAATACCACGGACGCGCCATACGCACTGATCGGTATCGCTACTTGAAATGTAAAGAAAGAGCGACCGGCGAAATTGTGGAGAGAGAACTTTACGATCACAACATCGATCCTGACGAAACCACCAACATCGCGCATCAAAAGGAGAACGTGAACTTGGTGGAGAAACTCGACGCCCAACTTCACCAAGCCTTTCTTACCCCATGACACAGCTCCATCGTCGCCAGTTCATGAAATCGGCCGCCGGGCTGGCCGTTACCAGTTGCACCGGTCGCGCCATCGGCGATTCTCCCACCACCCGCAATCCTCTGAGCTTCGGCACCTACGGACTTCCCGGTTACTCCGTCGAAGACGCGATCAACTTGGTCGCTGCTACCGGCTTCGACAGCATTGAGATCGCGGCCATGCCCGGCTACCACGGAGCACCTGATCAGCTCTCGCCGAAGGCGCGAAAAAAAGTCCACAATCATCTGACCACAAGTGGCTTGCGCCTGGGCGCCATCATGGGACTACCCCTTCCAAAATCCGGCCATCAACGCGAGAACCTCGACGCCATCGATCAGTTGCTTGAATTGGCTCTCGACCTTTCCCCCAATTCACCTCCGCTCATTCAAGGCGTTCTCGGAGGCGGCAAATGGGAGGAGAAGAAAGCTCTCTTCCTCGACGAGCTTGGCCCTTGGATCGAGCGGGCCAAAGCAGCGGGCGTCCGACTCGCCATCAAGCCACACCGTGCCCACGCCATGTCTCTCCCCGATCAAGGCATCTGGCTCATCAACCAACTCAATGCTGCCGAAACACTTCGGCTCGTCTATGACCAAAGTCACTTCGCCTACCGCGACCTTCCTCTTGTCGAGACAATCGCACGGGCACTTCCCTACACATCACACATCGTCATGAAAGATGCGGTTTTGCTCGACGACAAAGTGCACTACAAACTCCCGGGACAAGCGGGATCGATTCCGCACACCGAAGTGCTCCGCCATTTCATCGGCGGCGGCTACCGAGGAGAACTCTGTGCCGAAGTGAGCAAGCAAGTTTGGAGCAAAGCAGACTACGACGCCGCCGAGACTACGCGCGTGTGCTTCAATAACCTTCGATCCACTGTGGATGACTTGAAGGAATCCGAGTTCTCTCTCATCTTCAACGGTCGCGACCTCACCGGTTGGGATGGAAAGCCCGGCAGTTGGGAAGTGCGTGACGGAGCAATCTGGTGCACGGGGAAATCGGAGAAAAAGAACTGGCTCATCTGGCGCGGCGGCCAGCCCAGCGACTTCGTTCTCCGCATGGAATTTCGCTGGGATCGCGGGAATTCCGGCGTGCAGGTCCGCAGTGATGACATCGGCGATTGGCAAATCCAAGGCTACCAGGTCGAAGTCGCCAAACAGGAAGTCATGGGCCTCTGGCACCACTCTCTCCTCGATAAGGAAAGTCCAAAACGGGAAGCCCGCCACCTTATGGTCGAGGCCGGCGAGTCCGCCGTCATCGTCGAAGACGGGTCGCGCACCAAGACCCGTATCAATGACGCTGAAGCCGTGAAAGCGCAGTTTCAGGAACACGCCTGGAACACCCTCGAGATCATTGCCCGCGGCGACACGCTCACGCAAAAAATCAACGGTGTCACCTTCTCCACCGTGACCGACCGCGACCAGATAGAAAGTCGCCGCAAAGGCTGGATCGCCCTGCAAGATCACGGTAAAAACTGTGAGGTGGCTTTCCGGAACCTTCGAATCAAACAACTGGACCGCCAGCGGCCTCGCTCGCCCCAACAATAAATTGCGCTCCGCACGAAAAGAACCTCTCAGCAGAAAGCCCGGTAAGAATCCGAAAGACTTCAGTCACTAACATCATAATACATTCCATGCCAAAACTCACCATCGTCGCCCATGTCAAGGCGAATTCAGATCAGATCGACCTCGTCAAAGCTGAACTCGAAAAGCTCATCGCGCCCACCCGCGCTGAAAACGGTTGCCTGCAGTATGACCTCCACCAAGACAACGAAAAGCCTGCGCATTTCCTCTTCTTTGAGAATTGGGAATCTCGCGACTTATGGCAGGATCACATGGCTGCTCCGCATCTCGCCGCATTCAAAGCCGCGACGGAAGGCGCCATTGACGATATTTCGATTCAGGAGATGACCCACGTCGCCTAAGCGTCACTCACAACGCTCCATCCAAAGTCGGTAGAGATAACTCGCGTAGAGGCGATTCAACTCGCCGGGGTTTTCCCATATATTGTTGTTTCGAGACCAAGGCCGATTCGCTGCCACGATTTCCGGACAAAACGGCATCAGTGCGTAGTAACGCCCCTTCATTCCAGACCACGGAAAATTCTCCCGCCCGGAAGCGGCCAGATACCATGGGGAATCCAAATGCATGCGCGGCACCGGATTGCCTTTCTTGTCCGTCATGGCGGCCTCGCGCAGGCTCAAGAGCATGGCGTTGGCATAACCTGCCAGCAACGCAGGCGTCACGCCGAAGTCCTCGCCGGCTTCCCAGATGTAAGGTAAGTTCCACGTTCCGCTCGTGCTGTGCGAAACATCTTCACCGCTAAACATTGGGAAGCCAAGACGTGACTTGACCTCTTTGTCCCGCAGCGGCGTGTGCATGTGGAAGAAATAAGGAACACCCTCGCGCACCACGCAGATATTCTCGTTTTGTAAGGACCACATGCCCGCTTTCACAACGTTGCGATAGAGTTCGATATAGCTTTGATAGGCAATACCACCCTCAATCTCCTGAAGGTCTTCCAAGGCCCGCGTTGCTCCCGCAAGGACCGCAAAATAGAAAAAAGTCTGATTCCACGGCGTGTATTCGATGACCTGCGCTGCCCGCGCAGGGATGCCGAAGTTTTCCCGCAGTTCCAACGTTCTCACGCCTGGCTCAAAAGGAACTGGAGCTTCCCCACGCCTGAGCGGCAAGTCTTTGTAATCTGCAGTGATTTGCGACGCCATGTATTGCACGGAAAGTCCGAGAAGACGTTTTGCCTTCAACACCGTGGAATCATTCGCAGGCAGTCTTGCTTCCTTCGCGCGTTCAAGCAAAAGCCGCGCTGCGTTCACGGGCGCCCAGAAATTTGCCAACGCAGCTGGTTCATGCGGGATCGTTGAAACAGGATCTTTCGGGCTCGCACCACGCCGCTCCAGCGGAAGCAAACGCTGCGGCTGATTCTCCAGCAGCCACTCGATGCCCTCCGCGTATTTCACGATCTGATCGAGATACCATGGATCACCACTCGCGCGGTAAAGACGGTAAAGCTTCGTCACATTCTGCGTGTAAAACCCATAGATAAAATCCACATGCTTCCCGTCCTCGACAAATCTTCCGCTCTTGAGATCGTTAAGAACTTCGTCACCGGTAAGCCCCGGCCCTTGGCGATACCGCTCCTCCTTCGGAAGGAAATACCAAGCGAGACCTTCTCCTGCCTGAAACTCTTTTTTCAAACTCGCCAAAACTTCCGCGGAAGCCGGTTGCGAGATATCGAAGGTTCCCCCCGCTCCGTCCGGGATTACTGACGCGGGCACCAGCGACTTAGATACAGATTCAGGAAAGCCGGGAGAAAGCGGCTTCAACCCCTTTCACTCACCAGGCAAGGCAACGGCCGCATCTTCTTCGCTATATAGTCCATAAGTCTTCTTACTTTGGTAAGCGAAGTCCTTTTTGAACATCGGAATGAAAGAGACTTCGTTCGGCTTCGACCCGACTGATGTTTGCGATTTCGGCAGTTTCCCAGGTTCCGTTACTCTCAAAACTGCTTTCGCCAAATACTGCCCGAGCGCGTCTGCCTGCTCGCCACCGAAGTGCACGTTCGTGCCAGCCCACCAATTCTTATAAAGGTTATCTTCGTTGTCTTTCACAAACTGCCACTGGTCACAAACCACAATCTCCGGATGACGCCCCACCACTTCCGCCGCCCACGGGTTGAGATACTTTTCCATCACTCCCGAAGTGCGCCCCGGCGCCTTCCCTTTCGCATCGAGCGGCCCGGCAGGCTCGAAGCCATTGGGCACTGGACAGGTCGTTACCCATATCAACTTCGCCCCTGTCTTCTTGAGTTCGACAATGATTTTTTCGAGGTTCGATTGGTAGCTCGTTTTGTCATTCCCCGCATCCCAATGACCGTGATTGAAACTAATCACATCCCAATGCCGTCCCGGCTGCTCATACGCGCCTAGCCAATCGATAATGCTATTCACGCCTTTTGAAGACGGGCCGCAATTGGTCGGCGGGTGGTGCAAATTGAACTTACCTTCCAATGCTTCGAGCAATCCCTGGCTGTAATTGCCCGAAATGGAATCGCCGATAAAAAGGTAGCGCGGCAAATTCGGATCGTCGTGCGCCGCTTGATCTCCAATCGGCGTCATGCGGATCTCCTCCGCCACAATGACTTCCCCCTCCTTCTTCCCAATCACCGTGGCCCGATTCACAAAAGGCTTCAAAGCCTCCACGCCGATGACGCCATAGAGCGGGATGGTCGCCTGACCACCCTTCTTCAAGGAAACCTCATATCTCTGTCCGTTGATCGAAAGCGTTCGCGGTTTTGCCGTCGGATTCCACAACCCGATGAATCGCGGGTCCTCATGCGATGCCAACTGCTCTTCCTGTGGTGCCTCCCCGAAGTAGAGACTCAGTCCACGTTCATCGATCCAACTCTCCTCGCTCACTTCCTTCAATGTTGTCTCTAAATGCTTCCCACCCCGGGTCGTTTTGATTCCGGTAATCGGTCCAGCAGGGAGAGGGAACTCCACCACTTCCTTCGATGAGTGGATCGCATATTTCAGTTTTCCCTCGGAAAGGCCGCTCTTGAACTGACGAGTGTTCGTCATCAACGCCACCTTGGTCTCCGGCGTCCATTCCACCTCAAATTGACCCTCCTCATTCCGCAAGTAGATGCCCTCATTGTCACGAGGAATGATAATACCGGAGACCTCTTCTCCATTTCCAGATGAGATGCCACCCACGACAAAGAGGGGCGCTACCAATTCTAGTAGCCGTTTCGAAAAGAACTTCATGGAAACTCACGAGCGACGCCCGCTTAAAGAAAATGCCCGCAGTTAGCGAAGCCTCAACGCTCCTGTCAAAAGTAGCCAGAAGAGCACCCATCTCACTCAGTGAGAAAACTACTCCGCCTGCCGCACCAGATGAATCATGCGGACGTCGAACAAGGCCTTCACCGCGATCTTTTTCGCCTCAATCCGCAATTCGAAGTTACCCGCATTCTCGACTTCCAATTCTCCAAGATGCACCCAACGGAAATTCTGAAAATGCCCGGTATCGACCGTTTGAAAGGACAATTCCGCTTTCACTGCGTCCCCTCGTCGAAGCGAGATCAACGCGTCACTCCCTCCCTGCCCTTCGCCGCAACCTTGAAGCACCGCCACGGTAAACTTTCCGGGTTCATCGATAGAAAGATCCCACGTCGCATAATCAGAAGGCACCACCCAGTAGCCCACCGTGTTTTTATACCACTGCGGCTCAAAGAGAATCTTTTCACCAAAGGTTTCCGCTTGGTAAGCATGTAACAGCACAGAGCCATCACCAACAGGCGCAGCCGCCGGACAATCTGCGGGCAGGAGCGGCACCGTGTCGAATTCCAGCTTGATTACCGCCGCTCCCTCCGGCGACTCCTTCCAGAGGAAAGCCCATTCCGTAGAGACAGGCTTGATCCTGATTTCGCTTTCCGAATCACTCGCCCACTCCACCGAACGAAGGGTCGCGCAAAGACGTGGAATGGTCACTCGTTTCGCCTTTATTACGCTTTCATCCAGTTCCAGCCAGACATTCTTCCCTTGCACAAACGCACTCACCCCATCGCCGCTGATTTCCGGCCAAGGCTTCGCTCCTTCCGGCACGATATTACCGCTGACGGTCGCGCACATCACGCAGAACGAGGCGATCACAGGGGAACGGAAAAAGACGGGTAATGGATTGCTCAGCAGCAGGTTTCGCATCGCGCACTAAGGATCGGTTTTCTCAGCGGATCAATTCCCGGCTTCCGCCTTTGAATTCCGACCCAAACAAGGCAAACTCCATGGCAACCCATGAAGACTCCGCTACTGAAAATCGTCGTTTCCCTCCTCTTCGCGTTTCCATTTTCGCTCGCCGCCACGGACTGGCCCCGATGGCTTGGCCCTGAGGGCGATGCCGTTTGGCGCGAGACGGGCATTCTCGAAAAGTTCCCCGAAGGCGGACCGAAGGTTCTTTGGAAAAAAGAAGTCGCATGGGGCTACGGAGGTATCGCGGTCAATGACGGCAAGGTATTCGTCATGGACTACGTGAAGGAGTCCGGAGAAATCAAAAACAACCCCGGCGGTCGAGACAAGCTCATCGGCAAGGAACGTGTCCTCTGCTTTGACCTCGAGACCGGCGAGGAAGTTTGGACCCATGAATACGATCGGCCCTACAGCGTATCCTATGGCGGCGGTCCGCGTTGCACGCCGACAGTGGCAAATGGTCACGTCTTTGCTCTCGGCGCCGAAGGAAATCTCTGGTGCCTTAACGAAAAAGATGGCTCCGTCGTCTGGAGCAAGGACTTCCCGAAAGAGTATAATGTCGAAACACCCATCTGGGGATTCTCCGCGCATCCGCTCGTTCATGGCGGATTGGTTTACTGCATGGTCGGCGGCGATGGATCAACGGTCGTCGCCTTCGACGAAAAGACAGGTGAGGAAAAGTGGCGTGCGCTGTCCGCTCCGGAGCCTGGATATTGCCCGCCTTCCATCATCAACCACGCGGGCGTCGATCAATTGATTATCTGGCACCCGAAAGCCATCAACGGCCTGAACCCGACGACCGGCGATCTCTACTGGTCGCTGCCGCTTGAGCCGTCCTTCGGCATGTCCATCATGGTCCCGCAGAAGTCGGGTAACTACCTCTTCGCCAGCGGCATCGGGCGTGTGGGAGCGGTCATTGAATTGGACGACGAAAAGCCGGGCGCCTCGTTTTTGTGGGAGGCTTCCCCGAAACAGGGGATCTTTTTCGCCAACAGCAATCCGGTCATTCACGACGGCATCATCTACGGCGCGGACATCGACACGAGTTCGCTCATGGCTGCCAGACTGGAAGACGGCGAGCGTCTTTGGGAAACCACAGAACCCGTCATTGCGCAGGATCTCAAAGGCAGCGTCCGCCACGGCACAGCGATGCTCGTTCGCCATGAAGAGTCCGGGCGCTTTTTCATCTTCAACGAAACCGGAGCCTTCATTCTCGCGGAACTTTCACCGGAGGGATACAAGGAGATCAGTCGCTTCCAAGCCGTCGAGGCCTCGAACAACGCCTTCGGTCGTCCCGTCGTCTGGTCCACGCCCGCCTTCGCGGAAAAGTCCGTCCTCATCCGGAACGACAAGGAACTCGTTCGCTTGGATCTCTCGAAGGAAGGCTAAGAAAGATCTCCCAAGACAGAGGCGCTTGAAGCAACAAGTAAATCATCTCCCCGGCGGACCGCGGATGTCCACATC
>JBCCWV010000207.1:0-8512 GCA_039192745.1 Verrucomicrobiota bacterium
GGCGAGTTCGCTCTATTTCTGATTCTTCCTACTTTTTTATGAGTGACCGAAATCTGCCCGCGAATACCAAAAGACTGGGAGCAGAAAAAGGACTAGGCGTGATTTTCGTCGCCTTCGTGTGGACGTTCTTCGGAAGTCTCAGCGCATTGCCGGGAAGTAATTTGGTTTTGCAGGTGGATTTGGGGAGCGATACTTCAAATCGGCCGAATCCCGCATCTCCCAACTGGAACTATGCTTCCGATTCGTCAATCAACGGAACGACGGTCAATCTTATCGATTTCAACACAGGTTCGGGAACGGGAATTTCGATGGAGAGAACAGGGTTTCTTCCATTTCCAGCGGCAGCTGTAGACTTGACTTGGGATATTGACGGTAGCGGACCCTTTCCGCCGCCAGTAGGAGATCCCGGCTGGGTGGAAGAAGAGGCGGGATTTGACGGATTCGTCGTGTTTGGCGGAAACGACCCCATGAATCCGGTGACGGGGACGATCACATTTAGCGGGATGGATGATCTTGCGACGTATCAGGTGGAAGTGGTCGCGGTTTGGTTTGATGGCGATGTCAGTTCTTCGCAGTTCTTTGATTTGACCGATTACACGGTGCAGGGCGGTTTCACGGACCGAACGAATACCGCATCCGGTCAACCTCCGACTGTCGGAATGGATTGGAGTCCGGTTTTCGGCCACTTCACTCGCGACTGGATGATTTGGGAAGACGTCGCGCCAGCTGCAGGGGAAATCGTTATTGATGTAATCCCGGACACGAACAATCAGAATCACGGAATTATCAGTGCGATTCGCATTACGCAGACGACTATCCCAGAGCCGACTGGTGTTCTTTTGCTTCTATTGGCGTTGGGGTTTGGAATCTGGAGGAGGTAATTCGTTTCTTGATGGCCTGGTTTGAGGCCGGCAAGGTGTTGATAGTGATGCGGTTCTGAGGGAGGTATTTTCAGAATTGCGAGTGCGAAATTATAAATTTCGCAAGTCTGAAATATTTACTTTACCTTTTATTTAGGATAGGAATACATACTCGGAGAGAACAGGGACGACCTTCCTGTTTACCCCCCTTCTCCGACTATGAAAATCCATCAGCCTTGCGCGCTTGCCGCGCCGTCACTAAGACGACTTCTCGCCCGTTTTTCGGGATGGTTTGGATTCCTTTGCGTTTCCTTCACGGCTCACGGAGCCACGGTGATCCAAGTTGATTTCAATGATAACGGTGATCCGGGCATAATAAATGGTCCGCGTGCTCCGCAACCAGGTGACCCCGGTGGCAACTGGAACGTGGTCGCCCTAGGCAGCGGCCCGACATTCAGTGACCTTACTGATTTTCAAACGGGTGGTTCATCAGGAGTTTCCATGACCTTGACGAATTTTACGGGTGCGGATAGTCCAGCGGCTTATCAATGGTCGTCAACGGCTTGGGTGGATCTCGAAGCGGGAGTGGACGGCGTGCAAACGATTCGGACAGACAGTCCAGTCACCAACGCCACTGTTGTCTTTGACGGCTTGAATCCCGGTTCGCTCTACCGAATTGAGGTGGTTGCGGCGGTGCCGTTCAGTGCCGGGATCGATTTCTTCGACGGCTCCAGCTACGAAGTGAACGGTAGCGCGGCAACGCGAAACTCAGATAACTCTTTTCCGTTCGACAGCACCGACTGGAATCTCCAACTCGCGACGTTTTTCCCCGCGTGGATGATCTGGGATGACGTTGCGCCGAGTTCCGGAGAGATCACGCTAACGGTCTTACCGAATGGAACACACCCGGTCTTCGGTGATGTGGGCGTGATCAATGCCATTCGGTTGGAAGAGACGGCGATTCCGGAGCCAACAGCGGCGATTTTGCTCTTTCTCGGGGTTTTTGCGGCTTCATTCCGGCGAAACCGGGCAAGAAGCTAGAATCCAGCGGGTGAGGATGGGGAAGTTGGGGTAGTAGTCCGATGCCTCGCCGAACTGTCTCGTCAAAACGCTGAATTTCCGCGAGGTTTCCTCCGTCAAATCTGAATAATCGGGTAATCTTTGCCCGGTCATTCGCCTTGTCGGTTCACCTATTTGAGTAAACGTTCCCCGCTATGCATCGTCGAATCCTCGCGAAATTACCCCTTTGCCTTTTCCTCTCTTTCATTCTTCCCAATTTTTCCTTCGCGGAACCCCAGTGGTATTCCTGGCGGGGACCTAATCAGAACGGGACCAGCACCGAAAAATACTCGAGCTGGTCTTTCAGCGAAGAGCCCACCTGGACCTATTCATCGCAAGGCCGCGGAACGCCGGTGGTGGTCGATGGCCGTCTCTACTCTTTCGGGTATCGTGGTGAAGGGGCGGACTTCGCGGAGTTGCTAACCTGTCTCGACGCAAAGACGGGTGAGAAGATCTGGGAGCACGAGATCTCCGATTACATCAGCGACACGATCTACAGCCGGTATGGCATCGGCGCGCCGACGGTCGATAAGGAAACCGGCAACATCTATCTCGGGACAACCAACGGTCACTTCATCTGCGTGGATCGCGACGGGAAACTGTTATGGGAACATTCAATGATCGAGCGCTTCGGGCGACTGACGTTTCCGAACGGTCGGACCGGTTGCGTCATCATCGAAGGTCCGAATGCGATCATTCGCGGGATCACCAGTTATTGGGGTGCGCAGGGGCCGGCGCGGGATCGGTTCTATGCTTTCGACAAGCGCACGGGTGAGCCGGTTTGGTCGAGTACGCCGGGGACCGCACCCAAGGACAGTTCGTTTTCGACGCCCGTTGTCGAAGCGCGTGACGGTCGCCGCGTGTTCTACGCGGGCACCGGTTGCGGGAACATCGTCTGTGTGAATGCGCGGAATGGCGAGCCGATCTGGCGCTGGCGCGTGAGTTTCGGCGGAGTGAATTCCAGCCCGGTTCTCTACAAGAACAAGCTGATCAACATTCACGGTCGGGAGAATCTCGACACCACGGAAGTCGGTCGCATGTTCGCCATCGAGCTTCCGACGGATCTCGACAGCACGGGTGCGGTTTACGACGAAGCTCTCGGTGGTGCGCCCGCGCTTCCGAATAGTGTGGAGGCTTGGCGGAATACTCTGAGCATGTTCACGAGTAGTCCGACGCTTGTCGGTGATCGCCTGTATCAATTGACAGCCACGGGAATTCTCGCTTGCGTCAATGCCGATACCGGGGAGATTCTCTGGGAGAAAAAGCTCGCTCCCGACAACATTCACTCATCGCCACTCGCGGTAGATGGAAAGCTCATCATTCCCGTCCATGAGGGGAGCGTCTTCATCATTAAGCCATCCGATGAGGGTTACGAAGTATTGCACGAGTTCAAGCTTGATGGCATTTGCCTCGGTCAGCCCACGGTCTGGAATGGTCATCTCTACATTCACAGTTCCGAGAAGCTCTATTGCTGGAAAATGGAGACCGGCGAAATCACGGGCGGCGAATGGCCGGACCCGGAGATTCCCGCGGTCGGTGAACCGGCGACGTTGGCCTCGATTCCCGGTGATGTCCTCTTGCAGCCCGGCAACGAGCAGTCGTTCCGTCTTATTTCCCGCGACGCCAACGGCTTCGTAAGCGGTGATGTGGATTCCGCTGAGTGGGCAAAATTCATTCCTCCGACGGCCAAGGTGAAAACAGAAATGGATGCAGCCTTTAATGATGCCGGCGCGCTTGTTGCGGCGGATGGCGCCAAGACCAGCGCCGGAGCTTTCAAAGGATTGTCCGGGGAACTTGCCGGTATCCTGCGAGGTCGGATCATGGCGAATTTGCCTTTCAGCGAAGACTTCGAAAGCTATGAGCTCAACGAGGACCACGCCACGGAAGGCGTGAAGTTTGCCTACCCGCCGCTGCCGTGGATCGGCGCGCGCTTCAAGTGGGAGATCCGCGACGAGGGCGGAACAAAGGTCATGGCGAAGACGCTCGACCGTATCCTCTTCCAACGGGCAACGACCTTCATCGGTCATCCTGATTCGTCGAACTACACCTTTGAAATCGACGTCATGACCGACGGTAATCGCCGCATCAAGGGCGACGTCGGAGTCATCAATCAACGCTACGCGATTGTCCTGAAGGGTGGGCAGCGAAGCCTCGAAGTCACTTCAAACCACGAACGAATCAAGGAAGCCGTGCCGTTCAATTTTGAGCCTAACAAATGGTACACGTTGAAAACCCGCGTGGATGTTGCCGAGGATGGAAGCGGCGTGGTGCGCGGCAAAGCGTGGGAGCGCGGGACCGACGAGCCCGAGGCATGGACCATTGAGGTCAAGCACAACAACGCTCACAAAAAGGGCGCTCCCGGAATTTTCGGGTTCTCTCCGCAGAGCCAAAAACGCGTTTTTGCCGACAACATCAAGATCACGCCCAACTGAGTCTGACTCCTAATCCAACCACGACGGGCATTTCGCCCCCCAATTGACATGAAAAAACTGATTATCTTCCTGGCCGGAATCTCGGTCGCTTTCGCTGGTGACACCCCGCAATGGGGCGGGACGCCGGCGAATAACATGGTGACCACTGAGACGAACCTTCCTCTCGATTTCGATGGCGGTAAGAAGAAGCGCGGAACTGACGAAATCGATATGGCAACCACGAAGAACGTGAAGTGGGTGGCCAAGGTCGGTTCTTCCACCTATGGCACACCGACGATCGGCGAAGGTAAGGTCCTCGTCGGCACCAACAACGAGTCACCACGCAACGAAGGCATCATCGGCGACCGCGGCGTGGTCATGTGCTTCGATGAAGAGACAGGAGAGTTTCTCTGGCAATTGACCGTTCCCAAACTTGGCGCCGGTAAGGTCTCCGACTGGGAATACCTCGGTATCTGTTCTTCGGCGACGATCGAGGATGGCTACTGCTACGTGATCACCAATCGTTGCGAAGTGATTTGCCTCGATATGGACGGAATGGCTGATGGAAATGACGGGCCGTTCAAAGACGAGGGGCAATACATGGCGGACGAAGGAAAGCCCGCCGTGGCTGTTGGTGACACCGACGCCGATATCATCTGGGTGTACGACATGCGCGAAGAACTCGGTGTCTTCCCGCACAATGTCGCCAGTAGCTCGGTTCTCAAGATTGGTGATGAACTCTTTGTTACGACTTCAAACGGCGTGGACTGGACGCACACGAATGTCCCGATTCCAGATGCACCCGCACTCATCAAACTCGACGCGAAAACGGGCGAATTGCTGGGTGAGGAAGATGCCTTCGATGGCAACACCATCATGCACTGCAATTGGTCGTCGCCGACCAAGGGGATGATCGACGGGAAGCCCGTTGTCATTTTCGGAGCGGGTGACGGGTTCACCTACTGCTTTAGCACGGAAACTGAACCAGACGAGGATGGCTTCGATATCCTCAAGCTGATCTGGAGCATCGATTGCAATCCTCCGGAATACCGCAATGACGAAGAAGGTAAGCCCATCAAATACGCGACTTACGAAGGGCCGAGCGAAATCATTTCCACGCCTGTTGTCTACAAGGACAAGGTCTATGTCTGTATCGGGCAAGACCCCGAGCACGGCGAAGGAGTCGGCATGATGAGTTGCCTCGACCTCAAGACCGGTGAGCGTATTTGGGAATACAAAGGGATCGAGCGTTCCATTTCGACGCCCTCCATCGTTGATGACATCGTTTATTGCGCCGACTACCGTGGCCAGGTCCACGCGGTCGATGCAAATACCGGCGAGCTTTACTGGTTGTTTGACACAAAGAGCCATATCTGGTCTTCAACTCTGGTTGGTGATGGCAAAGTCTATGTGCCGAATGAGGACGGCGAGATCATCATCCTTGCGACGGGTAAGGAGATGAAGGAGATCGGGCGCGTGGAGTTCAGTGCCCCGATTTACACCTCCGCCGTGGCGGCCAACGGCGTGCTCTACGTTGCCTCGATGACGCACCTCTTCGCTTTCAAGAAGGGGGCAGAAACAGCCTCCAACTAAATTAACCGGGCACCCCTCGCGGGTGCCTTTTTTCTTTCCGCCGGCTTGGATTGAGCGCTGTTTTCCGGCGGGTCATTCTGCTTCACGAAATCTCCAACTACCTCCCATGAAACTCGTCGTCGCCCTGTTCTTCATCATGCTCTTCATGCACCAGGATTTCTGGTGGTGGGAGGATGACTCTCTCGTCCTTGGCTTCATGCCGATCGGCCTCGCCTTCCACGCGCTCTTTTCTGTGCTGTGTGCGGTCCTTGGAGCAATCGCCATTCTCACCATCTGGCCCAAGGAACTCGATGAAGCTGAAGCGGCCCAGGCTCCGAAGAAGGAGGGTGACGCATGAACGCCGGGATCACTGTTCTCATCGTTGTTGTCTGTTATTTGAGCCTGTTGCTTTGTCTCGGGTTGTTCAGCGGCAAGCTCTTCCGCGGCACGAGTAAAGACTACTTCGTCGCCAGCCACTCCATCGGACCATTCCTTCTTCTCATGTCCGTTTTCGGGACGACGATGACGGCGTTTGCTTTGGTAGGATCAACGGGGAAAGCTTTTGAGCGTGGAATTGGAACCTATGGCCTGATGGCTTCCATCAGTGGCCTCATTCACGCCGCACTCTTTTTCGTTATCGGCGTGCGTGTCTGGAGTCATGGTTATCGCCAGGGTTTTGTTACCCAAATCCAACTCTTCCGCGCACGCTTCGAGTCCAATGGTATAGGATATCTGCTTTTCCCAATTCTTGTCGGCTTGGTCATTCCTTATCTTCTTATTGGAATTATCGGAGCAGCAAAAACCATCCAGCCGGTGACAGCAGGGGCGTTCCCGAAACTATTTGAGCATCCTTCCCCGCTGATGAATGGAGGTGTTCCCCCTTGGCTTACTGGACTGGTCGTTTGCGCGGTGGTTCTGACCTATGTTTTCGCCGGCGGCTCGCGCGGCGCGGCGTGGGCGAATACATTCCAGACGCTTGTTTTTATGGGGATGGGTGTCGTCGCCTTCATTTTTATCACCAACAGTCTAGGAGGTTTGGAAAACGCCGATAAAGTCGTCGCCAGAGTCACTAATCAAGGAACAGTGGTGCAGGAATACGGGGTGAATCCAGAAACGAAGAAAGTCGAGAAACTCGATTCACCAAAGGTGGTTGGCAAACTGGTGCATGAGGAGGATATCGAGAAATTCGCGGGCAAGCAGCCGCATCTTATGCGTGAACCTGTCGAAGTCGAGTATAAGAAAAAGAATCCGATGACGGGTGAAGTTGCCACGGCAGAGAAGCCGCGGGAAGTGGGGATTCCATTCATTACTTTTGTCACTTACATGTTCATCCCACTCAGTGTCGGGATGTTCCCACACCTCTTTCAGCACTGGTTGACGGCGAAGCGCGCAAAATCGTTTCGTCTGACCGTCGTTGCACATCCGTTGTGCATCATGATCGTCTGGGTGCCCTGTGTTCTCATCGGCACATGGGCTACGGGAATTCTTCCATGGGGTCTGCCAGAGGCGGCGGTTCTATCGAACATGCTGCGATTGCTCGTCGATAATGCTTTCCTGACCGGCCTCCTGACGGCGGGCATTCTCGCTGCCATCATGTCGTCTCTGGACTCTCAGTTTCTGTGCCTCGGAACCATGTTTACGAATGACATTGTTCTCAAGGCTTTCGGTAAAGATCGATTCTCTGATAAGCAGATCATCATCATCGCCCGATCGTTCATCGTCGCAATCGTGGCACTGATTTACACCATCGCAATGTTCTCGCTCGACGCGAATGTCTTCGACCTCGCTGTCTGGAGCTTTGCCGGTTTCGGCAGTCTGACGCCCTTAGTGATCCTCGCGCTCTATTGGAAAGGTGCGACTAAGGCGGGAGCCTATTCCTGCGTTATATCTTCGGTAGGCGTATGGCTCTTCTTCTTCTGGCAATCCGGCTGGGGCGGGGAGTACACCGTGATGGGGGGCGTTCAGCCGGCCGCATTGTCCTTTACGGCAGGACTGGTGTCCATGATCGGGGTTTCTTTGGTCACGAAGAAACCCTCTGAGGAGACGATTCGTAAGTTTTTCCCGGATTCTAAATAACCGAGCAGTTCTTAAAACCACACACCCGACACCCATGTCTACCGCCACCGCCGCTGATACTTCTACTGCCTTCTCCGCAGGTTCGTCGCCTGAAGAAGCCAAGTCCGATCTGGACGCCCACCTTCGCGAGATCCTCCAATGGCACTTCTCCGAGGAAACCGGCTGCCCCTTCTGGCTCGATTGGAAGAAGAACGCAGGCTGGGATCCCCGCGAAGAAGTGCAGACTTACGAAGACATCGTGAAGTTCGACCACTTCAAGGACGAATGGCTGCGCGATGAACCCAACGAGCGCTTCGTGCCAAAAGGCATGGGGAATCGCCCCTTCAATATCTTTGAAACCGGCGGGACCACTGGGCTTCCAAAACAGCGGATCGGTTGGGACGACTACAAGCTCGATTACGAGATGTTCTCCGACACGCTCGATGACGAGCACTTCCCGCGTGGTGGAAACTGGATCATGGTCGGGCCGACCGGTCCACGCCGCTTGCGCATGGCCGTGGAGCATCTTGCCAATCATCGGGGTGGAAGTTGCTA
>JBCCWV010000208.1:0-8487 GCA_039192745.1 Verrucomicrobiota bacterium
ACGCGACGCTCGGCAGGACTCAAGCTTTCCAAGCCAGGCCGATCCCGCTCCAAACGCTTCCTCATTTCAAACCGCTGAACCAGAAGCGGAGCCAAGGAAGGACTCACAAACTTCTTCCCCGCCATGACGGTCTCAAGGCAATTCACCAAATTACTGACCGCATCCTCTTTTAGAACATAGCCCGACAGTCCGCGATCCATCGCCAGCTCGAAAAGTTCCGGTTCGTCATGCATTGTCAGCATCACCACCTTTGTCGCTGGCGCCGCCTCCAGAATCGACTTTGCCAAGTCCACTCCGTTGCAATCCGGCAAGCCGACATCGAGAACCATCACCTCAGGCGAAAGCTCTTTCAGTGCATCCATCGCTTCCGTTCCTGATGAAACGGCACGCGTAAGTTGAAAGCCATCCGCACGTTCAAGAATATGCGCCAACCCTTCGCGAAAAATCGGATGATCGTCGACGACGACCACGCGGATTGCTTCGGACTGGGTGTTCATGGGCATAGCGCTATCGAAAACGATTAAGCGGCTTCAACGGTGGATTCTCAAGACGAGTTTCAGGACCGAGGAGTCGCTATCCGTCGCCACGGATAGCGCGCAGCCAAGGAAAAACGATTCGATTAATTCTTATTTCCGCAATTTTGAGAATTATTTATGGTATTTATTGCATTTTTGAAATAAAAGGCGAGTTTCCAGAATTACTAGAAACTGGCCATGATTCTCTCCTCATCCCTTCATGCTCCTTTCACCGCCCTGCGAACCGCCGTTCTCCTTGGTGTTCTCTACCTCCTGTGCAGCGCTTCTGCTCGAGCGGCGGTGCTTCCCGGGTTTCAGGACACCGTCTTCGCATCCGGCTTCAACCAGCCCGTTGGAATAGTCTTCGACGACAATGGCCGAGGCTACGTTTGGGAAAAGGGCGGGAAGGTTTGGATCGTTGAAAATGGAGTGAAGCAATCCCCGGCCCTCCTCGATATCAGCGAAGAAGTCGGCAACTGGAGAGACTTCGGCATGCTTGGGTTCGCGCTCGATCCCGACTTCCTTTCGAATGGACGCATCTATTGCGGATACCTCGTCGACCTTCACCATTTGAAGAACTTCGGAACGTCCAACTACGACCCTAACAGAAATACCTACAACACCGCCACCATCAGTCGCGTCACACGCTACACGGTTAGCTCTCCTTCCGGGAACGCGTCTGTGAATTACAATTCCCGCCGGGTTCTCATTGGCGAGTCCGCTTCCACGGGCATTCCGAGCATGCACCAATCGCACGCCATTGGCTCTCTCGTCTTTGGCAACGACGGGACTTTGTTAGTCTCCACCGGCGACGGCTCCAGCTACAGTCTCGTCGACGCCGGGAGCGCCGCAGGAACCTGGTGGTCTCAGGCGCTCAGCGACGGAATCATCGGACCGGAGGAAAACGTCGGCTCCTACCGCTCGCAAATGCTTGGCAGTCTCAACGGAAAGATCCTCCGCGTCGATCCCGACACCGGCGACGGCGTCTCCAGCAACCCCTTCTATGTCAATGGCTCTCCCCGCGCCGCGCAGTCCCGCGTCTGGGCCTTGGGTCTCCGGAATCCCTTCCGCATGACGGTCAAACCCAACTCCGGCAGCACCAATCCCGACGACGCTTTCCCCGGCGTCATCAATGTGGGCGACGTAGGTTGGCTCACCCGCGAGGAGATGAATACTTCCGTCGATGGCGGCGAAAACTTCGGCTGGCCCATCTACGAGGGTTTTACTCCTCATCCGAATTACTCGACCAACGGCAGAATCAATCCCGAAAACGGCGAACGTTTCATTGACCTGCTCAAGCAACCTCTCGCCGATCACAGCACAACCTTCCCCGGCGTGAGCCCCAACGCGCAGACATTTGTCCACGCGAGACCCTCCATCGATTGGAATCGCAGCATCTTCGACATGCGCACCGGTGTCTTCAACGGGAACTCCCCGGCTACCGTCAAAACCGCAGGCTTCCCCTACTTCCGCGGCAACGCCTCCATGGGCGGTGTCTGGCATGACGGGATTGGCTTCCCTCCGGAATACGGTGAGTGCTATTACCACGGCGACTTTGGTGTCGGGTGGATCATGCGGGTGGTTGTCGGCGCGCAGAACGAGATCATCGAAGTCCAGAACATCGCCGACGCGCCGGGAATCGTTCACCTCACCGTCGATCCTGCCACAAATTCCCTTCTCTACACGCAGGTCGGGACCGGTGAAATCCGCGAGATCAGCTACACGGGAGACAGCAATTTGGAGCCGGAAGCCGTGGCCTCCGTGAACCGGAATTTCGGCCCTGCGCCGCTCTCCGTTTCCTTTACCGGCAGCAATTCCAGCGATCCTGAGAATGGCGGATTGAGCTATTTCTGGGATTTCGGCGACGGTTCCACGTCCACACAGGCAAACCCCAACCACACCTTCAACACCGCAGGACCCGCCTCTTTCAACGTCACCCTCACGGTGACCGATCCCGAGGGCGCCGTGGACACGAGCTCCCTCATCATTTCGCCCAACAACACGCCGCCCTCGGTCGAGATCACGACCTTCGAAGACGGCCAGATCTACGCCCTCGACCAAACGACGATTCTCGACCTCGAAGCGAACGTTTCCGACGAGAGTCCCAATTCGCAGTTGTCGTTCGAATGGCAGACTTTTCTCTATCACAACAACCACAACCACCCGGAGCCGATCGACAACAGCCCGGTCACGGCCACGATCATTTCTCCCACGCCATGCGATGAGGAATACTGGTATGGCATCGTTTTGACGGTCACCGATCCCTTCGGCCTACAAACGAAGGTGGAGAACTTCATTTACCCCGACTGCGCCGGCAACGGAGCCAATCTTGGCTCGGCGGACACTGGCGGTGGAGACACCAGCGGCGGCGATGAAGGCGACAACGGTAACACCAATCCCACCACGCCATTCACCGGATCACCGTTCACGCTTCCCGGTCGGATTCAGGCCGAGGACTTCGACAACGGCGGGCAAAATGTCGCCTACTGGGACGCCGACGCGGTCAACCAGGGCGTGGCCGTCACCGGCTTGAACTACCGCGCGGAAAGCGTGGACATTGGACCTTCCCTCGACGCCGACGGAACCCCTGCCGTGGGCTGGGTCGCGAATGGAGAGTGGCTCATCTACACCGTTTCACCCGCAGCCGGCACCTACGATATTGTCCTGCGGGGCACGAGTGGATTTGCCAATCCCGGCGACGCGCAACTCTCCCTCGACGGCCAGATTCTCGGCGTCATTCCGATTTCCGGCACGGGCGGGTGGGCCAATTGGCAAAGCTTCACCCTCGAAGACATCGTCATCAGCGGAGGCTCGAATCAACTCCTTCGCCTCGACTTCATCAACGGCGGTGGCTTTAACCCCAACTGGATCGAATTTATCGCCGTCGATACCGGCGGCGGCAATGATGACAATGGTGGAGACGACAACGGAGATGGCGACGATGGCGGTGGAAACAACGACGGAGGCGACAACGGCGACGGTGGAAATACCGGCGGCGGAAACACAGGAGGCGGCAATGCCTACGAAGGAACTCCCATGACCATTCCCGGCGTCATCCAAGTCGAGAATTTCGACGAAGGCGGGCAAGGCGTTGCCTACAACGACTCCGAACCGGAGAACTTCGGCCTCACTTACGAGAACTTCACCTACCGCAACGAAGGGGTGGATATCGAGTTCTCGAACGACAGTGACGGCACTCCGTCCATCGGCTGGGCCGATGGCGGCGAATGGCTGGAATTCACCGTCAATGTCACTCCCGGCACTTACGATTTTAGCGCGCGAGTCGCGAGCGGCATCCTTGCGCCCGGTTCGCTTCGCGCTTCCATCAATGGCCGGGATCTCGGAACTCTGAATACTTTCGCCACAGACGACTGGTATGACTGGCAGACCGTGACGTTGTCGAACGTCGCCATCACCGAGTCCGGTGAACAGATCCTGCGTATCGAATTCCTCGGCAACGCTGGCTTCAATCTGAACTGGGTGGAATTCTCGACCGGCGGCGGGAATGGAAATGACGGAGGCGGCAATGACAACAATGGCGGCGACGGCGGCGACCAAGGTGGAAATAGCGGAG
Organism: Verrucomicrobiota bacterium; assembly: GCA_039192745.1. Lineage (GTDB taxonomy): Bacteria > Verrucomicrobiota > Verrucomicrobiia > Verrucomicrobiales > DEV007 > JBCCWV01. Next base: position 4,090 of record JBCCWV010000208.1, read on the forward strand.
AATCACCCGCCTACGGCGGAATTTCGTGGCCTGTTCCAGGACGCATTGAAGCCGAAGACTACGACGAAGGCGGCGAAGGCGTCGCCTACAAGGACGATGAACCGGTCAACCTCGGCGGCGAATACCGCAACGACGGCGTCGATATCGAACCTTCCGGCGACGTCGAAGGTGGTTACAACGTCGGCTGGTTCGACAACGCACAATGGATGGAATACACCATTAATGCTTTGCCCGGGACTTATCGCATCGACCTTCGCGCCTCCAGTGCGGATGACGTAGTGGGCGATGTGCGCGTCCTCATCGGAGGCAACGAAGTCGGCATCATCGAAGTCGATTCCACGGGCGACTGGACGAATTGGCAGACATTCTCCATCAGCGGCATCTTCGTCGGCAGCGGCGAGCAGATTGTCCGACTCGAAATGATTGGAGACGCGGTCAACGTAAACTGGTTCGAATTCGTTTCCACTTCCATCACCGGAGCAAGCGTTCGTCACTACGTTGCGCAACAGGGTGGATCCTTCCTTTCCGACCCCTCGGCCGACGACGACGGCGATGGGAAAACCAATTTCGAGGAGTTTGCCTTTGGCACGAATCCCACAGACGGCGAGAGCAAACCAGAGTTCTTCCTCGAGGTCGAAAACGTCGCCGGCATCATTCGCAACTGCTACACCATCCCGGTCCTCGTCGGCGGCACCGTCAACGGGGCGACCTACACGGCGCAAGGAGTTGAATACACCTTCGAGGCTTCCAGCGACATGACGAATTGGAAGGAACCGGTCGAAATCATTCCCAATCCGACCGGTCTTCCCTCGCCGCCCGCCGGCTACAAATACATCTCCGCCTGCTTCGCCCAACAAGGCGCTCGCTGCGGATTTGTCAGAGCAAAAGTCTCCAGCGTGCCCTGACTTTTTTGAAAAGTCCGTTCACCTGCTCGGCTCCCCAAAGCTCAGCCGAAGACTCAGCGAATTGGTAAGGCACACCGTAATTTCTTTACCTCTGAACTACCGCCCACTTTGTCACAGAGTCGGCACGAAAAACACTTCGCCCGGAGACCTTTTCAGCCCGTAATATTTTGGTATCAACTGAGGCTTTTCGGTTGGTTGGTAACCAAAGTCGCCATGGCAGGCGCAATTCGAAAGCGAGGAGTTCTGCTCCTCGCTTTCCCTTTTTTTAACCAGGGACTAATCCCATCTCGACGACGGCATCCCGTTCGTCCCGAAGTTCCGCGACGGTGGCATCGATCTTCGCCTGACTGAACTCGTCGATCTCCACGCCCTCAACGACCTCCCAAAGCTCCCCGTCGCTCCGCACCGGCATGGAAGCGATCAGGCCTTCATCAATTCCGTATTGCCCGGACGAGCAAATACACAGGCTGTTCCAGTCGCCGGCGTCCGTCATATTCGTGAGATCGCGAACGGAATCAACGACCGCATTCGCTGCCGAGGCGGCGGAACTCGCACCCCGCGCCTCAATGATCGCCGCTCCGCGCTTCTGCACGGTGGTGATGAATTCACCTTCAAGCCATTCGCGGTCAGAGATCACGCTTGTTGCCGCCTTTTCACCGATCTTTGCATTCGTGAAGTCGGGATACTGCGTCGCGGAATGATTGCCCCAAATGGTCATATTCGAGACTTCGGACACGGCGACACCTGATTTCTGCGCGAGCTGGGATTTCGCCCGGTTTTCATCCAGACGCGTCATCGCAAACCAACGGTCATTCGGAACGTCGGGCGCTGCATTCATCGCGATGAGGCAATTCGTGTTGCACGGGTTACCCACGACAAGGGTCCGGACGTTGGAAGCGGCGTTGTCATTGATGGCCTTCCCTTGGCCCGTAAAAATTTTGCCATTGATCCCGAGAAGATCGCCGCGCTCCATGCCCTTCTTGCGAGGGACGCTTCCCACCAGAATGGCCCAATTCACGCCCGAAAATCCCTCATTCAGGTCACTGGAAGTGTTGATGGAATGCAACAGCGGAAAGGCGCAGTCATCGAGTTCCATGACCACCCCTTCAAGCGGCTTCATTCCTGGTTCAATCTCAATGAGACTTAGCGAAACAGGCTGCTCCGCCCCGAACATCTCGCCCGACGCAATGCGGAAAAGAAGCGAGTAACCGATTTGTCCGGCGGCTCCGGTAACAGCGACTTTGATGGGTTCGTTCATTTTAGAAAAATGTTAGTTTACAGCGCCATTCACAGCGCCCCGAAGAGGGCTTTCTCCATGCCCGCACAAAGGGCGTGAATCAAGACTTTTTGTGCTTCCTGAATTCTCGCCGTCGCGGGATCCTTCACGATCAACTCCACGTCAGCCACTCCCGCTGCTTTGCCGCCGTCCCGGCCAAGCATCGCCAAGGTGTTTAATCCCCTCTTTGTTGCCTCTTCGAACGCAGTCAGCACATTCGCGGAATTTCCGCTCGTCGAAATTCCCACGAGCACATCACCCGCCTTGCCGAGTCCCTCGATCTGCCGGGCGAAAATGCGGTCGAACCCGTAGTCGTTGCCGGTCGCGGTGAGGAAGCTTCCGTCCATCGTCAATGCGATGCCGGGCAGGGAGTCACGGTCTTTTTCAAAACGGCAGAGCAATTCCGTGGCGAAATGGGCCGCATCCGCCGCGCTTCCCCCATTGCCACAAACGAGGATTTTCCCTCCCTCTCGCACACAGCTCGAGAGCAATTTCACCGCTTCGTCAAAATCCGCTTCCAGAGCCCCCAGGGTTTCGATGACTTTGGAACTGGCTTTGATCGTGTCTTGAAATTCGCTCACTCCGTATCTTCAACGGCATTGGCCCGGGATTGCAAATCGAATGGGTCTATGGGAAGGTAAACAGAGGCCCAGACCCCATGGCTAGAAGATCCAGAAAAAAAGCTTCCCCCACCATCCCCATTGCCGTTGTGGCCGGACTTCTTGTCCTTGGTGGCGTCCTTTTCGCCATGACCAATCGTGGCAGTGATCCGTTTGCCGCTCTCACCAGCCTTCCCGTGGAAGACTACCTGGAAAACGGCTCCAGTTTTGGCGGTAATTTTTACAAAATCTCCGCCGTGGTCGACGAAAAGCTCCACTACTCTCCAGACGGGCAAATGATCTCTATCTCGGTCGATGACTCGCTCGTCGCTGTTTTCGTCCCACCTGAACTCGCCGGGCAAAACATTACCCGCGGTGACAGGTTTACTTTCAAAGTGGAAGTCAAACAACGTGGCATCCTCCACGTCCACGATTTGAAAAAGTCCTGAAGTATGAAAATGAGAACCCTCCTTATATCTCTTTTAACCATCGCGTCGCTAACCTCACTCGGGCGCGCACAGGTTCTCGAACCGCAGTCCACTCCCGCCACCCAGCCGGCTCCCGCGAATCCTGCGGTCACCACATCCGGGGGCGGCGAAGACAAACCTTTCCTCGGAACAGACGTTCCCCTCTTCGATCCCGAGAGCGAGATGTTCACTTGGGACGGACAAAGCTTCAATTTGAACAACAACCGCCTTATGCGCGCGCGGTTCGAGAAATACCTCAATGCTCCGGAAGCAAATTCCGACGAGGACAAAGAGTATCGCGAGACGCTTCAGTTGATCATGGACAAGCTCTCGCCGATCCATACCAAGAACGGTCGCCTCGATCTTCCCGGTGCGGTCTCCCTCCTTCCACGTGCCTCCTCCTATCCCATCGACAGCCGACTTTGTGACGCCCTTGCTCAGGCCGTTTACAGCGCCTACTCCGCGCAGAAGAACATCGCCGCTCTCAGCAAGATCAATCAGGATTTGAGCAAGGAAGCGAAACGCCTGCACTGGAACTCGGAGTTTGAGGGTGGCGCGATTGCCAAGAGCAAGGAAACGACCCAGGTCAGGACAGGCAAAAACAAGACCGAAACATCGACCAAAGAGTATTCCTCCGTCGGACGCTCCACTGACTACGCGCTGCGCATGGCGGAAATCGAGGTCCTCAAAAAGACCAACGCCGCAAAAATGGGGGTCAATCAAGTGCAAGCAAAAGCCGAATTCCAAGCCCTCATTCTTCAGCACCTCGCCCAGCGTCGTTTCGAACACGTCATCATCGGTTGCCGGATGTATCGAGCCCTTTTCTCAGACGGGCTCACCACCCTTGCCGTGAAACAGGGCTCGGACGTCGACAAGCTCTTTGGTGAAGGCCTCGGCTCGAATCCCACGCTCTCCACCATCGAATCCATCGCCAACGAAATCATCCGCGACGTGGATGAAGCCATCGATGCATTCAACTACCTGATCGAAGCCGAAGAGATTGAAAGTGCGTCGAAGCGACTCTCCGAAGCATTCATGATCGGCGAATATCTTCCAAAGGTTCGCACGCTTGAGCGCACCAAGAAACGACAGGTGTTAGCCTTCGTCCGCGACGCCTTCCAACTGAAGAGCGCCATGGAAGTTCGCGACTA
>JBCCWV010000209.1:0-8445 GCA_039192745.1 Verrucomicrobiota bacterium
CCACCGCGACAACACGATCGTCATTTTTTGGGGTGACCACGGCTGGCATCTCGGAGAGAAACTTCGTTTCCGTAAAGGCTCTGGCTGGAGTGAGAGCACCCGTGTTCCGATGATGGTGCGCTTGCCGGGTATGACCGAACGACAAGATTGTGTGCGTCCTGTCAACCTTATCGACTTCTACCCGACTCTTATCGATCTTTGCGGGCTTCCTAAAAAAGACGTTCTCGATGGTCGCAGTTTCGCGCCCTTGTTGGAGGACCCGTCTCAAAAGTGGAATCACCCCGCCGTCACGATCCATGGTGAAGGCAATGCCTCCATCACCGACGGTCGCTGGCGCTACATCCGCTACCGCGAAGGCACAGAAGAGCTCTACGATTTGAAGTCCGATCCCATGGAGTGGGAGAATCAAATCCGCAGCACCGACCAGGCCGCTCTCGCCGCCAGGAAACGTCTTGCCAAGTTTGTTCCCAAGGAATTCGCTCCGGGCATCGCCGTGCAAGACAGTGCGGAGAAGGACAAACTGAAGAAAGCGGTGAAGAGCCTGGATAGGTCCATCAAGCCGAAGCGCTCGCTGAAAGACCTTCAGTGACTCGAGGGAATCAACGAAAGACGCGAAAAGGCGCGAAACGTTTCTTTTTCTTGATTCAGATTGGTTAGTTGCAGCAGTAATAGGGAACTGCGAACCCGTTTGATCCGATTTCATTTCGCGATCTTTCGCGTTTTTCGCGGTTCACCAAAAAGATGAAACACCCACTTTGCTCACTACCCGTTGCCCTCAGCTTCTCCCTCCTCTGCGTCTCCGCGTCTTTGTGCGAGATTTCTTCCGCCGCCGATCAGCGACCCAACGTCATTCTCATGATCACCGACGACCAAGGAATCGGTGACTTCGGTGTTATGGGGAACGAATTGATTGAGACCCCGAACATTGATGCCATGGCGGCGAAGAGCGGAAGCTTGACGACGTTTTACGTGAGCCCGGTGTGCTCGCCGACGCGGGCTTCGCTCATGACCGGGCGGTGGAATCAGCGGACGCGGTGCATCGATACTTGGCTGGGGCGGTCGATGATGGATCCTGACGAATACACAATCGCCGAAGCTCTCAAAGCCGCGGGTTACCGCACGGGGCTCTTTGGGAAGTGGCACCTCGGTGATTGCTACCCGATGCGACCGCAGGATCAGGGATTTGATGAGGTTCTCATGCATCGCGGTGGGGGACTCGCTCAGCCTTCGGAGCCTCTCGAAAACGAAAAGCGCTACACCGATCCCATCCTATTTGATGAATCAGGCGCGGCCATTCAAGCCAAGAGTTTTTGCACCGACGTCTACTTCGATGCCGCCATGGAATTCATCGACGCGGGAGCAAAAGCCGAGTCAGAAGAGCCGTTCTTCATCTACTTGCCGACCAATGCCCCGCACGGTCCCTACCACGACGTCCCCAAAGATCTGCGCGAGCATTACATGAAGAAGGATCTCGTCTCCCTCGCTGTTCATACGATCAAAGATCCAAAACGCCGCGATGCCGAGCAGGACAAACTCGCGCGAATCGCTGCCATGATCACGAATGAGGATCAGAACGTCGGTCGCCTCATCACGCACCTGGAAAAAAGTGATCTTCTCGAAAACACCATCCTCATCCGAATTAACGACAATGGACCGAACAAGATGCGTTATGTTGGCGAGATGCGGGGCATGAAATCCCACGTTCACGAAGGCGGCATACGTTCACCATTCTGGATCCATTGGCCTGCAAAGATTCCCGCCGGGACGACCTCCGACGCCCTCACCGCCCACATCGACATCATGCCCACCCTCCTCGAAGCCTGCGGCGCTGAGCCCGGGCCTCACGCCATGGACGGTCGCAGCTTTCTCGGACTCTTCACTGCGCCCGAGGCCACGGAGTGGCCGAATCGCCAGATCGTCATCCAATCCCACCGCGGCACCGCCGCCCTGAAATACCACCATTTCATGCTACGCGACGATCGCTGGAAACTCCTCCACGCCTCCGGCTTCGGAAAAGAAAGCTTCGAGGGCGAGCCCGCTTTCGAACTCTACGACCTCAAGAACGATCCCAAGGAATCGAAGAATCTCGTTACCGAAAAACCGAAGGTCTTCCAACGCCTCAAGGCTGACTACGAAGCCTGGTTCGCCGACGTCTCCAGCACCCGCCCCGATAACTACGCACCTCCAGTTATTATCGTGGGCACCGAGCACGAAAACCCGACACCCCTTACTCGGCAGGATTGGCGCGGGACCAGTTGGGGTGCCGGTGCCATGGGACATTGGGTAGTGCAGGTGGCGAAACCGGTCACCGCAGATATAGAGGTGATTCTGGACCCATCCAGCGTGACGGGGAATGAAGCGGTAGTGACGCTCCAAGTAGATGCTGCGGTGTTCAAGGAAAAGACCGCGGCCGGCAACGTCGTGTTCGAAGGCGTGGAGTTTCCGAAAGGAGAAGTCAGGCTGGATGCCGTGCGGTTAGAAGGGGATATCGAAACCGGCGCCTATCAGCTCATGGTTGATTGCATGAAATGACGCTTTGAATCATCGATTAGACTTTCCCAATATCGACGCGTGGCAGTTAAGGAAACGTCCTTCGCGTTAGTAGTGCTCGCTTCGCTCGACGGATTCGGCATCGCGCCCGGAGGTCGCGATCCACCGTTCCAAAGGCTTTAACGAATCTGCTTTACTATTTAAGATGTCTTAACCATATTCCCGTCCATGACCGGGACTCGTTTCCGAAAACTGACTTTTTCCATCGTCTTCGCGTTGGGATTCGCCTTCATTTCAGGGACATCGCAGGCGGTGACGTTGATTTTTACGTTTTCGGGGATTGCCTCCGGATCGCTCGGAGGCGTGGGTTTTACGGACCGTGCCTACACGTTTTCCGCGACGGTGGACACGGCGGATCGGATGACGGTGGCAAGCGGTTTTAGCTATAACAGCGTGACTCCCCAGGCGAGTATTGCTGGTTTCGGGGTGGTCACGTTTTCGGGGAATTTTAGGGTTAACATCAACAATAACACCGGGGGTCTGGGGATACCGAACGATGACGAAAACTTTGACACGGTGAGTGCGTTCAATCCAGTTTTCGATACGTACGATGGACTGACGCCTATTGGCCCTGTTCTGACTAACGCATTCATTACTGCAGGGGCCTATCCTATTTCGACGACTGGGGGTGCCTTGAGTTTCAACGGGGCAGCCGACGTGCCGGTCACGGTTCGAGTGATCCCAGAGCCGACTGGGGTGGTATTGTTAATCCTGGGGATTGCTGGATTGGCGTTGCGGCGTCGCAGGTAGATGGCGTGAAGGTGGATCGTGACCTCCAGGCGCGATGGATTCTGCAAGGCGCGTGGCAGTAAAGGAAACGTCCTTTGCGTCAGAAGTGCTCGTTTCGCTCGATGGGTTCGGCATCGCGCCCGGAGGTCGCGATCCACCTTTTGCCTGATACTTCTGGCTCGCTGAGTTCGAAAATTACCTAACTCGGTGTAATCTTCTTCAATGCTATGCAACAACGATTCAACGTGTGCAGTTATGTAGTGGCAGTAAATGCCTACTACAGCCTTGGATCAGCCAAGTGGTGTCGAAGGGCGCTAGTCACGTGGCTACTTTTCCGAGTAGCGATCGAATCGATTGGAGAGGATGAAAAAGGTGGGTGCCCAGAGTCCTACGAAAATGCCGAATCGCTCAGCGTGGGCTTTGCTCTCAGGCTCAGTTCCACCCGTGAGAAACCAGATGGCGATGGACCCGATGATGGAGGCGAAGCCGAGGATAAAGCAGATATTGCTGAGGCCTTTCAATGATTTTGCATTCATACCAGACGACGATACGAGACAGGCGATGTGGGCCGACGCACTCAGCGTTTTCGATGATGACTGGGCAGCAGACAGATTGGGTGGAGACGATCAATTTAGCGGACTCTCGTGGATTTGGATCAGACCAGGTGGGATATACAGAGTTTCCTAATGGTGCTCATGAAACTGCTCAAGAGAATGCGAGAATGGCTGAGGAGAGCGCTCGTGACCAGTGACTTGTGGAGCTACTACCTGCTTCGCGTCCGAATCGGCGTGAGAAACGCGTTTTCGGGCGTATTTTCTGCGATGAAACTCCCTGTCCAAGTCAGCCTTTTGATGCTCGGCACGGCAGTGTTGTCGGCCGACGAGCCTGCAAATCCGCTTCCAGGGCATTCCCATCAAGGCGAAGCGTTCAACGAAGGGCCGCGGCAGTTTGCGACGCTTGAGTCGGGTTTTGGCGACGTGCATTTTCCGGTGGCGACCGACTGGGAGGACGGGCAGGCATTTTTCAATCAGGGGATCGGGCAGTTGCACGGGTTTTTGTATTTTGAGGCGGAGCGGACGTTTCGTCATATTGCAGCGAAGGATGAAGATTGCGCGATGGCTTATTGGGGAATGGCAATGGCGAACTGGGAGAACGAAGGGCGGGCGAAGGGGTTTATCGAAAAGGCTGTTGAAAGAAAGGAAGGGGTTACGCCACGGGAGCGACTTTATATAGATGCGCAGGCGAAGTACTTGACCGGGGGCGAGAAGGACCAAAAGAAGCGGAAGCGCGATTTGATCCGCGATTACGAAGCCATCGTTCGAGAACATCCTGATGACATCGAGGCGCGCGCGTTTTTGGCGTGTCGGATTTGGCAATTCAGCCGGAAGGGGATCGAGATCGGGTCGCATGAGGCGGTCGATGCTTTGATGGACCCGGTCTTCGCCGCGAATCCGATGCACCCTGCGCATCACTACCGGATTCATCTTTGGGATAAGGAAAAGGCGGAGGTAGCGCTCGACTCCGCGCATGTGCTCGGCGAAACCGCGCCGGAGATCGCGCACATGTGGCACATGCCGACGCATATTTACTCAAAGCTTTATCGTTATGACGACGCGGTATGGGTGCAGGAGGCGTCTTCGCGAGTGGACCATCGCACGATGGCGGAACAGCGTCTTCTTCCCGACCAGATTCATAACTACGCGCACAACAATGAGTGGATGGTGCGCAACTTGATCTATCTCGGCGATCGCGAGAAGGCGTTGACGGTGGCCCGTAGCCTCGTTGCGAACCCGCGGCACCCGAAATTGAATCATCCGGCGAAGAGAAACTCGAGTGTGGGTTATGGTCGCATGCGTTTGCGCGAAACTTATGTCGCTTTCGAAATGTGGAGGGAACTGCTTGCGGAGTCGAAGCCGGGGACGGAATCGCCTTGGTTGGACGCGGAGCGTGAGGATCTCGATTGGATTGATTTGCAACTCGCGCGTGGTTTGGCGCAAACCATGTTGAGGTGGGAAGCTCCGCTGGGCTGGACGTTGAAAAGAGTGAAGAACGCAGTCGCTGCCCAGGAAAAGAAACTCGAAGCCGCGCGCAAAGAGGCACGTGAGGAAGCGGAGGAGAAAGGCAAAGCGAAGAAAGAAATCGAGAAAGCCATTGCCGCCGCGGCGAAGCCTTTGGAACCAAGACGCAAGGCGCTAAAGGCGGCGGAGGGACAGCTTGTCGTTCTTCAGAAGATTGCGGGTCACGCGAAAACTGCTGGTGAAGACAATGTTGAATTGGAGCTAAGCGATGAGGAGATTAAGAAGCTGGAGAAAATTTATGCGCCGGCGCGGGCACAGCTTTGGTTGAAGTTGGGGGAGCCTGAGAAGGCGTTGAAGGCGCTCGAGAAGGAGACGCCCGGACAGACCTTGCCGCTAGCTGCAAAGGTAGAGGTTCTTTTGGCGATGGACCGTGACAAGGAAGCGAAAGCGGCGTTCGAGGAACTGCGGAAGATCTCTTTCGATGCCGATTTGACGGCGCCACCATTGCGCCGTGTGACAAAGGCAGCCTTGGCGGAAAAGAATGGTTGGATTCGTTGGAAGGAACGAGACTGGCGCGGCGAGAGACCGGTGCGAGATGACATTCGCCCGCGGCCGGATGTGGAGTCGTTGGGGCCTATTGCCTGGGAGCCGCCCGCGGCGCCGGGGTTTGGGTTACCCGACGAACATGGAAAGAGTCACCGTCTCGTGGATCGACGCGGTAGTCCGGTGGTTTTGATTTTTTATCTTGGCCACGGTTGTCTTCATTGTATCGAGCAGTTGAATGCCTTCGCTCCGGCCGTGAGTCAGTTCGAAGAGGCGGGAATCGAAATCATCGCGGTGAGCACCGATGACGTGAAGGGCTTGGAGAAGTCGCAGGAAAAATATGAGAGCGCGGACAGCACCGGGCAGTTTCCCTTCCAACTCCTCGCCAATCCCGAGCTTGATGTATTCCGCTCCTACCGAGCCTACGACGACTTCGAGAAGCAGCCGCTGCACGGCACATTTCTTATCGATCCTTCCGGACGAATCCTCTGGTCGGACACTGGACCTGAGCCGTTTTCAGATCCGGAATTCTTGCTGAAGGAATCGAAGCGACTCTTGGAGATTTATCCAGGGAAGGACGTTGCGTCCCGTTAGAGTCTTGGTCCACCGGATCGTCGAAATGTTTCCCGTCGTCGTAATCATCGACGATGGATGTCTTCATTCGCTATCTCCATTTTATTTCGATCCTCCTTCTGGCCGCAGCATTGATTGGTCAGCTTTTCTTCCTTCGCCGCCGAATGACACGGTCCGCAATTCGTGATCTTCAACATCTCGATATTCTCTATGCGCTCAGTGTGGTTGTTGTGCTTGCGACTGGATTTGCCCAGTGGTTCTGGGTGGGGAAGTCCGCAGAGTTCTATTCCAACAATCCTGTTTTCCATGTGAAGATTACTCTTTTTCTCATCATCGGAGTGATCTCTGCCTATCCCACGATTTTCTTTGCTCGAAATAAGAAGGGTGTTCCCGCTGAGGAAGTTGCTGTGCCCGCCCTGTTGCATTGGAGCGTGCGGACGGAGGTGATTCTTTTGATTGCGATGCCTTTACTTGCGTCGCTAATGGCCCGCGGTGTCGGTTTGCGACTGGAATGACTGCTCCTCGCCAAATCTTTCATGCCTTAATTGCGTTGACCTTGGTCATGAATTTTTCCTCCTGCAAGAGTCTGACGACTTATCAAGAAGTGGCTGAAGGAGTCGCCAAACCTCATCTCATGGAGGTGAATGGGCAGCGAGTGTTTGTGAAACGGGAAGGAAGCGGCACTCCTCTTGTGATGCTCCATGGGTTTGCCGCCTCCTCCTATTCATTTAGGAAATTGCAGCCGTTGCTCAGCAAACAATTTGATACGGTAGCGATCGATTGGAATGGGTTTGGCTATACGGAAAGGCCTAAGGAGTCTTTGGCTTACACGGATGAGGGTCAGGTTGCGATGTTGGAACAGGTCCTGGAATCGCTTGGAATTAACGACTGCGTGTTGGTGGGGCATTCTTACGGAGCGCACTTGGGACTTAAACTTGCAGAAAAGCGTCCCGATCTCGTGGGGCGACTCGTCTTGGTCAGTCCGGCTCTGGAATTTCCGAAACCCCCGTGGCATTTGAGGTTAGCGCCGGTGCGATGGGCCGGTTACCCGGCGGTGAGACTTCTGCTATCGTCGCCTAAACGTTTTCAGGCTGCCTACCGCGCCTCCTATCTAGACCCAACCGACTTTACCTTTGATGTTTCCGAGGAATATCGAAAGAGACTTCTCATCGAAGGGCTTTGGCACGCCTACTCCGCCATGGTTAAAAGTGTTCAGCGAGGTGCCGCTGAGGCTGTGGACCTTCAACAGATCTCGCAACCAATCGTTGTGATTGCCGGGAGGCATGATGCCATTGTACCGATATCGAGCATTGAGAAGGCGATTCAAGACGTTCCCGCTATTGCTCTCAAAGTGTTGGAAAACAGCGGGCACTCTTCTCCGGAAGAGGAGCCGGAGGCTGTGGCAAAAATCGTGCGCGAGTTTTCCGGTGGCTGAGTCTGAAAGACTCTATTCGTGTTCCATCTCGTAATGCTGGCGCAGTAAATCCTTCCCGTAGTCGTTTCCATTGGGCGTGCGGATGACGGCGTGGATGTGGTTGCGGGTGGGGAGGCCGGTGCGCTCGAGACCAATGGGTCGCTGGTGGTCGAATTCGATGAAAATGACAGGGCTCTGGATGCGATAGTAGAAAACAGCGTCGTCATCAGTCGCGCCGATCCAGGCGAAGTAGGTATGGCTGAGGTGTTCTTCGACTTCTGAAAGCTTGACGGCGGCGTGAGGTTTTTCCTGATGGTTGAGATAGGTGGCGATGAGGGCGAGGAAACGCTTCTTGGTCGCGGCATCGAATTCGCTGGCCTTGATGCCGGCGTAGTCAACGACGAGGTTGTCTTTGAAGGCTTCGGCAAGAGCATTCGTTCCGGACTTCGTTCCATCAATAATCGCCGCTTCCTGTTGTTCGGGTGAAAGTGCCTGCATGAAGGCGAGTCCGCGATCTTGTTCTTTTTGCAGAACGACGGTGCCCTTGTATTTGCCGGACTCCGCGACGACCGGCTCGGAACCAACGAAGACGGGAGACATGACGACGTTGTCGCCGAG
>JBCCWV010000210.1:0-8428 GCA_039192745.1 Verrucomicrobiota bacterium
AGGTTTCGAGATTCTGCTTCAATCTCGAGATTCATGAATTCAGTTAGGCGAGCCGTGTCGAATCCACCGATAGCCACTAATTCTCGCCATATTTCTTCGAAAGTCACTTCCTTGGAGCGCCGCCTACCTCTGACGCGACGCTCAGCCTGCATGCGCCACTGTACGAATCGGTTCGATGAGGGAAAGTCCACCCCCAGTTTTTGTAGTTCCAGAGCAGTTTCGTGAAAGATCCATGGTGGAGTGATAAAGCGCCGCGTCAGGATAGTGTCAAAAATATCGAAGGATGTGATGATGCCCCTTGAATTGTCATCAAGAATACGTGGGGCCACTCTCAACCGAGTGGAAGGCGAACCTGATTCAAACGAACTCATTCTAAAACGAGAAAGCCGATCTTAAACGAGCTCCAGCACCCTTCGCAAACCTGTACAGCCAATGGCAACGAACCTTGCAAGAGAACATAGCGAGAATAGTCGGGATGGAATTGGGCTTCAGCTCTCGACTCTTCGAAAAATACCAGAGAGCTTTTAAACGATTAGTTCTGATACACGCATTCCCAAGTCGTCGTAGGTAGGATGCCGCTGTTTCCTCTAAGTAGCGTGAGAGCGGATGACCATTTATGATATTCTTACGAAGGCAATACACGGCGGCATTGTGGGCGTTTTCGAGACTCGATGTCGCTGCAGTCGCGTGTTTGCGATATCCGACGGTAATTTTCTTCGTAAAATGAAAGCGTTTCCGCCGTTCGATCGCCCGTAGCCAATAATCCCAGTCTTCCGCATGTTGGACTTCGGGGGTTTCATCGAAGCCTCCGAGTTCCTCATAGACGCTACGATGCACTCCCACGCAGGACGGGATAATGAAGTTGAAGCCTCCGAGTGACTCCGGGAATCCTATGATCTGATTGTCGTCCATCCCGAAAAGCTGTTCGCTATCATCTAGGTCTTTGCGAAAAACCCTTGCTCCCGACACGGCGATCTCGGCTACGCCTAACCCAACGTGCAACTCCGTGAGATGATCTTCCAGCCAGAGATCGTCAGCATCCAAAAAAGCGATTAGCTCTCCTTTTGTCGACTGCAGCCCCTCGTTCCGGGCTGAACTGACTCCGCCGTTCGGCTTGTTCAGTGCACGGATTCGATCTGGTCTTCGACGCGCTAGCTCCCTGGCCACAGCAAGCGTGTCGTCACTCGAGCCGTCATTTACGATCACGAGCTCCCAAGATTCCTCCTTCTGCGCCAGAACACTTTCAACTGTTGCAGGAAGAAAAGAAGCTGCATTGTATGCCGGTATTACGACGGAAAAGAGGGGGCGATGGGTAGGAGTCTTCATAGTCGACCTTCGTTATAATTCACCTTCGGTGTTAAGCACCGGAGAATTCGGTCGGATTCCTTGAGTGCCATCCCAACCACTTGGTCCATATTAATATACCGATAGGCAGCTAGTCTCCCCACGAAGGAGACTCTTTTCTCATGGGCCGCCAGCCTCTGGTATTTCTTGAGAAGGTCCCTGCTTTCGGCGGAAGGAACCGGGTAGTAAGGCTCACGACCTGGAGAATGATCCTGAGGATACTCACGCACAATTGTTGTTTGCGGTATATCTTGCCGGGTCGCGTGTTTGATTTCGACGATACGCGTATACGGTACATCCTCTTCGGGATAATTGACCTGCATGACCGGCTGCCAAAATCCCTTTTTCCCGGAAAACACTTCCCTCTCCTTCAATTGCTTCGGTGAAAAACTCTCGGGTTCAAACGAAAGAGACCGGTAAGGCAAGGGGTCATAGCAACTCTCAAAATACTCGTCGATCGGTCCCGTGTAAACGAGCCATCGATAATCCACCTTGTCCTTGATACTTCTCCAGTCCGTTTCGAGCTCGATCCTGACATGATTCTCCATGGACGAATGCATGTTTCGGAACATAGCCGAGTAGCCATGGAGCGGGAGCGCCTGGAAGGGCTCGCGAAGGTAGCTGTCGTCGCGGTTCGTCCGAATCGGGATGCGGCCGCAGACTGACTTGTCCAGCTCCTTGGGGTCCATTTTCCAGTGTTTCGTCGTGTATCCCCGGAAGAACATTTCGTAGAATTCCCAACCGATCTGGCTAATGATGATTTCCTCGGAGTTAGCGGGCTCGTCGATAGGGACTCTTTTGTCTTCGAGCCATTTTTCGAATTCTTCCGTCGATGATCTGCGGCCAAGATAGGCTTCGAAAGTATTGAGGTTGATGGGAAAGTTCCAAAACTTCCCTTTTGTAAACGACCGGATCTCGTAGTCCGTAGGCAGCCACTGCGTAAAGTTAGAAAGATAATCAACGATATGCTGCCCCGAAGCGCGAAAGTAGTGGGGGCCGTACTTGTGAACGAGGACGCCAGCCTCATCGTGATAGTCAAAACAGTTCCCCCCGATATGGTCCCTTTTTTCAACGATGATTGAGGACAGTCCCGCCCGTTCCGCTAGGCTTTGGGCGATGACGAGTCCCGATAATCCGGCTCCAACGATCAGGCAATCACAGGACGCCTTCACGCGGAGGATGTGTCGGAGACACGAAGTATGGCAAGGTTTGACAAGTAGAGGGGAGCCTTGATCTCGACTTGCCTTTGAATCCAGCGTAACCGGAGGATGTGAAAAAACAGTCGTAACCCCTTTTCCGTAAGTTTGCTGAAAATACGTCTGATGAAAGTTCGCTTTCGCGGCTGGCATCGGCAGTTGCCCAGAGCAGTCCCCAGGACATCCCATGTGTCACCGAGCTGCCTCGTTTGGACATCGAAACCGAAGCGCGCGGCATAGGTCTCAAGACAATGCGCCGTCGGACGCCAGAAATCGAACGGCTCCTCGTGCAGTTGGTAGAAGAACGGGCAGGTGATCAAAATCGTTCCTCCTTTTGCCAGCAGCGTTTTGAAGTTTTCAAAAGCGACATCCCAGAAAGCGACGTGCTCGAGTACTTCGGTGCAAAGGATCAGGTCGAAAGGCCCGCTCGAAATTAGTTCATCGGGGATGCCCTTGTCGATACCGCAGACGAACTCGACGCTCCCTTCGGGATTCTGCTCAACGTCGAGCCCGACATACTTGAGACCGGCCTCCTCAAAAACACCTCGGAAGGGCTGTCTTCCGCAACCCACATCGAGGACAAACGCACCGTCAACGCGGGCAACCAAAAAAGCTTCAATGAATTTTTCAATCTCGCTGCCCAGCAATGGGACAATGAACTCCTCTGGAGGCCCGGCCGGTTGATAGTCGGGGCGGCGGCTGACTTTAGTCGTTCTCATGGCTATCATTCCGCAGGTCAGGCCGCTTCAGATGCGAGTTTGGCTATTTCGTCTGCCAGAACTACTCCAGGTTCTTCCGGCATACGCTCCCTGATGCGCTTGGCCGCACGTTCACCCATGGCCGGGAGATCATTCCGGCATTTCCACGCACGCTCAAGCACCTCGTCGAGCAAAGCCACGCTCGGCGCTTCACAAAGGAATCCATTTTCTCCGTCCACGACTTCCTCGGGCGCGCCTGCCAACCGCGTCGCGACTACCGGACGTCCGAGCCACAATGCTTCAAGCATAGCGAGCGATTTCCCTTCGTGCCGCGATGGTAACAAAAGAGCATGATGCGTCTTCCAGATCTCGGCTGGCGAAGCGTATCCCCCATCTTCAATCATGGTAAGGCCTCGATTACCGACTATCAGTTTGAGAGTATCTGCCCACGGACCGTTCCCATAAATGGTGAGCTTAACGGACCTCTCCTTCCACTTGGGCATTGAGAGGACCTCGAGCACAAGATCCTGTCCCTTGGCAAAGGGCTCAACTCTTCCAACCATGGCAAGCTTGAGAGAATCTCCGTTCACCTGCGGCCATGGCAATGGATCGGCCGGAGTACCCGGCTGCAAGGGATTCCAAACCTGGCTTGTATTCTGCAATTCGTATCCCGTTTGAATTCTGAACAAGCGTTCGTTTTCCTCCGACACAAAGAAGACTTTCCGCGCCTTGCCGAAAGCTGAACGCACGCGGGCCGCTATGGCGTCATCGGGCCATTGCGCCTCCAAATTCGCCTGACATAGAATCGCGTAGGGAATCTTCTGCTCTTCGAGAAATTCCAGCCACATTAGGCCATCGAGTATCGCACCCTGTGAAACCAGGACAAATTCACCGAGGTCTGCGACGCGCGGACGCGGGAAGGGAATCTCGCCGGTACCGATTCTTCCTCCGAGAAAGACAAAAAAAGACTTTGCCAGCCGCCTCACGAGGGCCTTTCGGGCTCCGAATGGCCGCACTTCAATATCGTGGTCACTCAGGCGATTGAGTTGTTCCGCTCTTCCCCGCATCGCGGGAAAGGAGACTGTGACGCGGGAGCCTCGTTTGCGAAGGTGTTCTGCGGCCAGAAACCAGAGCTCCTCGCTCCCGGCCCATGGTAGCTTCGCCATTGTTGTAACAACTCCCACTCGCATTGTAGTCACCAGTTCGTTCCCGGTTTTAGTTTGTTCCTCTTTTTGTCTTTTTCAGCAAAATTAGTGCTTTTAACGGAGACTGATCGGAAATGAATATAAGTTGCTCGTGGTTTTTGAATTCTCCGGAAGCGCGACTCTTGGTCCCATATCCTCGATCATTTGAGTTCAACAAGAGCTCCATACCTCCTTCCTGCGCCTTAACCTTTGGAAAAAATGGCTCGCCGAATTAGACCCGATTTCGCTGACTAGACATCAGCCCGTGTAAGGCAGGCCAATAACACAGGGACCGACGGTGACATGACCAAGGCTCCTATTGATCTTCTCGCCAACAAAGCGAGCCGGGGCAGACTTCGCGATCCATTTCATTTTCCGGAATTGTCCCCAGTTAGCTTGCAGGCGACAAAGCATCCACCACCTGCGGCGAAAGAGTCCGGAAGACAAGTCGATCCCGAATTCTTTGGCGGCCCGCTTCAAGAATTTCCACGCCTCGCTGGCCTCGATATTTCCCGCAGCTCCACTCCCGGCCTTCCCAAGCAAAAAGGCCTCGACAGCCTCCTGCGCGAACTCGTTCTTCGCGTCCCACTCGTCGAGGAGCATATTCACATATTTGAGCCTCGCTTCGATGATGGCCCGGGCCTGTTCCTCGCGGCGCTGGACGTTGACGGTCTGCGGGTGGCGGCGGTAAAAAACAAGGGCTTCTTCCTGGTTCGCAACCTTTCCCGTTCCCATCAGGCGATTCCAAAGTTCGTAATCCTGGCAGGTCCGAAAGGCCGTGTCGTACTCGCCCCCGGCTCTCTCCAGTGAATCACGGCGAAAGCAGGCGGAGGGATGACTGAAGGCATTGGAGAAGAGAGAGTCGAATCGGATACTCGCATCGTCGAGCGGCACACTGTGCCGCCCGATGGTCTCGCCCTCCGGGTCGATGATCGTCATGGGCGTCGAGAAAAGCACAAGGTCGGGATTCTCCGATGCAAACTCCAGCTGTCTTTCCACTCTCTCCGGTACGCAGATGTCATCGGCGTCCATCCGCATGATCCATGGAGTGTCGCAATACTGAAGCCCACGGTTGAGGGATTTTGTTAGTCCAAGGTTCTCGTCGTTTCGGACGACGTTGTAGTTTTCAAAGCGGTCTTCTTTTCCGAGGATCTCTGGCGTGGCGTCTTCGGAGTGATCATCGACAATGACGAGTTTGAATGCGCGGCAAGTTTGCTCGTGCAGGCTATCGAGCATTTCCACGAGGTATGTCTCCGCGTTGTATGCCGACACAAGGATGGAGACCTGCTCCGTGGTAGCCATTATGTGGACGCGGGGCCAGTCATACCGATGAGCCGACGCAAGCGGCCCTTAGCTCTCCGCCATTTCTGGTCAAGCAGGAGGGAAGCCTTGCGCATACACTGCCTCGAAATCATGCTTGTCTCCGTCAATCTGGAGACGGGCAGGGGCTCGAAGCCCGCCGTCCCCGGGTCGTGCCAACCCATCGAGCACGCGGAACTGAAGCCATGACCCTGCGGGAAGAGTTCTGCGGCTTCCGGAAGAAGTTCCGCCATGAGCGCGAGCGTGTGGACTCGAAACCAGGTCGCGAAAACCGTCGATTGCCCGGGATCGGCTTCCGTCCCTTTCATGCCATTGTGAGTAAAGGGCCGATTCCGGTTGTAGGGAAATCCACCATCCTTGTTCTGCAGTTCCAGAATATGGGTGAGACAACGCCGAAGCGACCAGACGACCTCCGGCCTGCGGAGGTCGAAGCGCTTTGAGTAATTGACGAGAACATCGACCGTGTCGACGTCCTCGCAGGCCCCGGCGTCACCCGCCTGGGCGTAACCGCCGTCGAGGGTCTGGAGGGAAAGACAAATATCAATGACGGCCTTCGGTTTGTGGAGCTTCCTTTCCTTGTAATAGTAGAGCAGAAGCTGATGGTAGCCGCCATAAATTGCATGGTCAGGGCCCGCTCCATGGTTCGTTCCCCAGAGGCCGGTGGCCGGATCGACTTCGTCATCGAGCCAAGAGAAAAGAAACTCAAGGTCCTCCCGCGCTCCCTCGTCCCCTTCAATCTCGTGGAGATAAAGTAGGACCTGTCCAGCAAATAGAAGATTGTTCCCCTCAAGCCACGGATTGGTCATGTCGCGTTCCTTCAACCATTTCCCCAAAGCGCTTCCGCGAAATTGCTCGGCAAACTTCAAGGGATGCCGGGGTTTGACACCGATTTCCTGGAGGAAAGGCAGGACGGCGCAGGTCGTGTGCAGCAGGAGGTGCTCACGATCGTGCATGGCCCCGACCGGGGGAGACCAATCATCGAAGCAGGACTCGAAGAAGTAACCGGTCTCCGGATCCTGGCGGTCAAGAACGGCCTTGGCCCCATCCTCGACGTCGATCGTCTCTCCGAAGTAATGGCGGATGAGCGAGGCATAGGCAGTACCGTAAACGGAAAACCCTCCGCCCGCCATGTAGGCGTATCCGCCAGCCACGCGCAGGGATTCCACGTAGGCTAGGACATTCTCTTCAAATAACCGCCCCGTCATTGCTTGACTTCACAATGGTAGTAATTCACCACCATGTTGCCCACCTTGCGCTTGGCAACATCCTTGATCAAAAAGTGCTTTCCAAGCTTCGCTTCGATCTCCTGCGGCTGATACTCTTTGATATGGTAGGGGTTTCCGCTGTGCTCGCCGTCCTCCGTGTAGGGTGACGAGAGCATGAGTTCCCCACCGGGTTTGAGAACGCGTTTAGCCTCTTCGATAAACTCCGACCCAACGTCTTCGGGCACATGTTCGATTCCCTCCAGGCAGGCGACAAGGTCGATCGAGTCGTCCTTAAAAGGAAGTTTCGTCATGCTGCCCACCATGAACTCAGCGTGCTCGGGATACTTATCCTGCGCCTTCTTGATGGCCTCTTCGGAAATGTCGATCCCCACGAGTTTCTTCGCGCCCTTGATTAAGGAGGTGCCCCAGCCCATGCCACATGGAACATCCACGACCGATTTTCCCCTTGAGTGCTCCGAGACCCAATTGTATCGCCAAACAACGGCCCTTCGATAGGGATTAGGCGAATATGTGAGCCAGGGAATGAACTTGCGGCGCCATCGCAACCTCCATTCACCGCGGAAGGACGGATCTTCAGGATCGGCTCGTTCACTCATCGTCGGGGTTTGGATTCAAAGTTTTGATTTTCAACTCCTCACGCTTCTCCACGAAAGCCAGTGATCTGGATACCGTTTCGATCCGGTCCGCAAGTTTGTTGAGGGAAAGAAAGTCGTGAAGCGCTCGGGAACAGCCATCCCAGGCAAAGTAATCATCTAGGATGATCACGCCTCCAACCTTTACCCTATCGTAGAGAAAATTGAGACACTCCGCCGTCGACGAATACCAATCGGCGTCGAGACGAAGAATTGAAATCTTGTCCGGAAACACGGCCTTCGGCAACGTTTCGGAAAACCATCCCTTTACGACCTCAATAGATGCAACCCCTGCCTTCGACATCGCTTCGTGTGCATATTCCTCTTCCGTCGCACAACACTCCACGATGTTATCCTGCATCCACGCCTGCGCACTCTCACCATCAATTTCCTTGGCATCGGGAACGCCTTCAAAGCTGTCAAACAAGTGGTAGCTGCATTGATCTCCGATTCTCTTGGCCGCAGCTGCTATCATCCCTCCGCGCCAAACCCCGCATTCCACGACCGCCCCTGGAGAACCGTATTTCTCCATTAGTTGCAGATTATCCATGAAGGCTGTGAGAGGAATTCTTGTGTAAGATCCAAAGACTTCATACTGTTCGCGAAGCTCTTTCTCGGTTTGCCAGTGACGGAGCTTCGCTTTGATTCTTCTAGATATCTTATTCATAAGTTTTCTTCCGTCTCCCATTCGATCCCAAAGAGAGATCGCCCCATCGAGCTTTGGCTGCCAGACATCCTGACCTTGAAACCACGTCGCCACGAAAGAAGAGCAGTCTTAGAAGCGTTCCAGATAGCGACAGAAATATCGAGGGCATCGTTTTGGCTCCG
>JBCCWV010000211.1:0-8419 GCA_039192745.1 Verrucomicrobiota bacterium
AAAGATTCCGCCCCTAAACACACGAACAGGTTGGCTCAGGAAAAGTCGCCCTATCTTCTTCAGCACCAGCATAATCCCGTCGATTGGTATCCGTGGGGTGAAGAGGCGTTCGCGAAAGCGCGTGAAGAGGACAAGCCGATTCTCCTGAGCGTTGGTTACTCGACCTGCCATTGGTGTCATGTCATGGAGCGGGAGTCGTTTGAAGACGAGGCGACGGCGGAGGTGATGAACAAGTATTTCATTAACATCAAACTCGACCGGGAGGAGCGACCGGATGTGGATCGGATTTACATGACCTATGTGCAGGCTTTGACGGGCAGTGGTGGTTGGCCGATGAACGTCTTTCTCACTCCGGATCTGAAACCATTTTACGGCGGGACGTATTTCCCTCCGAAGCCCGCGCACGGGAAGCCGAGTTGGGTGCAATTGCTCGAACAGATTGGCGGGCTGTGGAAGGACAAGCGCGACGAAGTCAACGAGTCCGCAGACAATTTCGCGAGACGTCTGCGGGAAGTGAATGCCGAGGCTGGCGCGGAAGGAGGCGGGGAGTTTTCCGATGAAGATCTCGCGAGGGCACTCGAATACCTCAAGCGGGACTTTGATGCGAGGAACGGTGGCTGGGGAGGCTCGCCGAAGTTTCCTCGTCCGGCACAACCCCGGTTCATGTTGCGCCTTGCGCATCGCCTTGGTGACGAGGAGGCCATCGAGCAAGTTCTATTCACGTGTCGCAAGATGGCTGAGGGCGGGATTTACGACCACATCGGGGGTGGTTTTGCGCGGTATGCGGTCGATGCGAAGTGGCTCGTTCCGCACTTTGAGAAGATGCTCTACGACAATGCTCAGTTGGTGCAGCTTTATCTCGATGCCTACCTCGTGAGCGGTGATGAATACTTTGCGGACGTTGTCCGTGACATCCTTCAATACATCGAGCGGGACATGACGCACGAGAATGGCGGGTTTTTCTCGGCAGAAGACGCCGCCAGTGAAGGAAAGGAAGGGAAGTTTTATTGCTTCACCCACGCGGAGTTGAAGGAATTGCTTTCTGCGGAGGAGTTTGACGTGGCCGTGCGGTATTTCGGGGTCACCGAAGGTGGCAACTTTGTCGATCACAGTGACCCCGATGCGCTGAAAGGGCAGAATGTTCTGAGTATCGTTGATCCGGAACTTTCCGAGAGTGAAAGGATGTTCCTGCAATCAGCGGAGAAGAAGATTTTTGATTACCGGGCGAAACGAGTTCGACCGGGGCTCGACGACAAGATACTCACGTCGTGGAATGGGTTAATGTTAGGGGCGGTAGCCCGCGCCGGCGTAGTGCTGGACAAGCCCGCTTATCTCGAAATCGCAGCGCGTAGCGCCGATTTTCTGGAAAGCACGATGTGGGACGGCGATGAGAAGCGCCTTTACCATCGTTGGCGTGAAGGGGCGCGCGATGAAGTGCAATTGTTGGAAGATCACGCCTACCTGTTGAGTGGTTTGATCGATCTTTACGAGGCGACCCTCGACCCAGACAGGCTTGAATTTGCCGTGGTCATTGCTAACCGGATGCTGGACGCCTTTTACGATGAGGAAAAAGGGGGCTTCTTCCAAGCTTTGGGCGGGGATGATCTTTTGATGCGCATCAAAGAGGATTACGATGGCGCTGAGCCGTCGGGGAATTCGGTGGCAGCGCTTTCGCTTCTCAGGCTTGGAGCCATCACCGAGCAAGAAAAATTCACCGAAGCTGCGGAAAAGACACTGAGCTTTTTCGGTGGTCGGATTCGTGACCTTCCTGCGGCGATTCCACATATGCTCATGGCTGTCGATTTTTCCCTCGACTATCCGCACCGAGGTGTCGTTGCTGGAGATTACACTAGCGAAGACACCAAAGCACTGATCGTGTCGCTCCATTCCGTATTCCAGCCGAGGAAAGTTGTCCTTGGCAACGTCGGACCGGTGGAAGAGTTCGCCAAGACTCTTCCGGAGCGCGATGGCGCCTTTGTTTACCTGTGCAAGGGGACGCACTGCGAAATGCCGACGAAGGATGTGGCAAAGCTCCGGGAATACCTGAAAAAGTAGGCCTTAAAGACGCGGGCTTGACGGCAGGGGCCGTGCTTGGGATCATATCGTTCCATGCAGACCCAAAATGTGAATCCACCGATTGTAACGACCGCGCGTCATGGCGAAGTCAGTGATGATATTCGCGAGTATGCACACAAAAAGATTTCCGGGCTGCATCTTGATTATCCGAAAATCATCGAAGCCAAGGTGATTTTCGATACGCAGAACTACCGGAAATATGTCGAAATCCTCCTTATGTGCGCGAACCACATCCACATTGAGGCGAGCACGGAGACCGACGACATGAAGGCCGCGATCGACGAGACAGTGAGCAAGATCGCGAGGCGCATGCGCAAATACAAAACCCGCCTGTTGAAAAAGCACCGGGCCCGGAACGAGACGATCAAGCACCTTGAGGAAGCCGTTTTTCCAACTGAAGTCCTCGAAACGGAGAAAGAAGAGATTGAACCCGTTATTGTGCACAAGGAGAATTACAAAGTCCGGCCACTCTTTCAGGACGAGGCCATCATGGACTTAGAATTGAGTGAGCGGGATTTTCTTGTGTTCAAGAATGCCAGCACGGACAGGCTTGCGGTTGTGTTCAAGCGCAAGGACGGCGATTACGGAATCATCGAACCGAAGCTGGATTGATTACTCCGCGACCCGTCGGCTGCGTGTGATCCAGCTCGTGAGTGTGATTTCCAGCACGACCAGGATGAGTGCCATTGCGATGAGCAGCGGCCCTAACTCTTTGCAACGCACTTGTCCGCCGAGGGCATCCAGGACGCTGTCTATCGAGGTGGATTCCATCGTGGGAAAGTAGCGGTTGAGTCTTTGCAGGTCGGATTCATCAAGAGTCGCGAAGTCACTCTCCTCGGGTGGGAGCGCGACTGAGAAGGGGAAACGGGACTCCTCGTCTGCTAAATCGCGGAATCTTGGCGTGTCTGCCGGCACGTCCATTCGGTAAATGCCTGCTACGGTTGCGTTTTCGATGGTCGCTACGGGCGACATTTGTGGGCTGGTGATTTGGGCGCTTAGCAGCGATCCATCGGGAGAGAGAACGCGGTAGATTGCGTCGTCGTCTGTCCCAGTTTGCGAGGAGTTCGATCTTACGGGAAAGCGAAGAGTTAACGGATCGTGGTTGCCTTCGAAATGGATTCGTGAACTCGTGGGGTTTGCGAGGAAAGAAGTGAGTTCGTGAACAAAGGGCACAAACGCGTCACGTTTGGCGAGACTGGAAATGCGATCATCGAGAGCTGTGACCAACTGCGCGACGTTTCCATTCCCGAATTCCCGCAGCAGGAGAAAGGGGTCGCCGTTGGAGAACGTCAGTGCCGCTTCGTCTGCCTGTTCTTCTGACAATTTCCAGTAACCTCGGACAGTCGCTTGATCGAGATCGCTTTTCTGAGGATCGGTCGATTTCGGCAACGCGGGAATGATGCCGGAATTGAGATCAATGCGGGCGGTGCTTTCATTCCAGGTAACGATGCTATCGGGAATGGCTCGCCATTCATTGTAGAACTCGGGACTGGAGCGTGCGTCATGAATGACAAGAAGACCGCCCCCGTTGGAAACAAAATTGGTGAGTTGCTCTTGCACCGAACTCGGGAGACGTGGCGCGGCGGCAATGACGACGACTTCAAACTCGGAAAAATCGTCGATGAGGCCTGAATTCTCGACGGCGACGGTCGTCGTTTCGGCCAACTTGGTCACCGAGTTGGAGTCGGGAGTCAGTGCCAATTGCACAAACACCCCCGCGCGATCAAGCGGTCGAGGGGCATTGTTTCCTTCGATAATCAGAACCTTGATTCCACCGCGAACAAGGAAGGCGCGGCTGCGTACGTCGTCAGCGGTGAGGTCATCATCGGTTTCGACCTCGACGGTGATGGTCCGGGCCCCGGTGCTTTGAAATTGATGTTCGATCCGAATTTCCGCCGACTCGCCGGGACGGAGTTGATCCGTGGAGCGGTCCGAATTCACCCGATTGCCGTCGACGAAGAAGTGCGTGGTTCCTGGTGTGATCGATTCTGTTCCCGTGTTGGCGATGATGGCGGTGATGCCTACGGGCCGATCAGTTCCAATGGTTTCCCGGGATATCTTCAAGGATTGAATGGAGAGATTTCGCGAGTTCTTCGGTGCGGGCGGATGGTGAAGGATGAGTGGAGGAGGAGTTTCTGAATGAACTTCATCGAACTCATTCCAGTTCGAGCTTTGCCCGTCGCTTACAAAAATAATCCGACCGCCGTCTGGTTGCGTGTCCAGATGGGAGTGGGCTTGTGCAAGGAGTTTGGGCCCGTTGATGCTTCCGATGACGGGGGAGATTTTGCGAAGTGCGCTATCGATCTTTTCACGTTCGGCGGTGAACGGCTCCGGAGGCGTGATGACTCCGCTGGCAGCCATGACGGTGAATCTCGTTTCCTCGGGTGCCTGGGAAACGATTTCACGGGCTTCACCGAGGAGTTGGTTAAAGACGGTGGTCCCGTCGGCCTCTGGGACCGCGCGCTGCGTCGAAGCGGAGTTGTCGAGGATGAGAACAACATTGCTTCCGCTTGCGTTTCCGAACCTCGACCACTGGAACTTCGATTCCGTGGCACTTGCGAAGATTGCCCCTCCGGCGAGAGCTACCGCCAGAAAGAGGAAAAACCACCGAGGCCACTTTTTTCCGTGAAAAGCGAAGGCGACCCCCAGTGATGCGGCGGCAAGAAGGGAAGCGGGGAGCACGAGAGTCCAGGGAAACTGAGCGCCGGGGACCGTAAAAGGCCGCGCCACGGCGCAAACGACGACGGCGATGAGCGTGCACCGGCAGCCGAGGAGAAGCGCGTCTTCGAATTGCGTGCGGTTCGTGCGTCGTCGCACGGTTTGATGCAGGAAATGAGAGGCCGCCCAGGAGACAGTTCGCGGATTCCGTCGATTCCACCAGTGGATGACTACCGGAACTGCGACGAGCGCCAGACCAGCGAGCAGGGCGGGGTGGAGAAAGAGCATGCGGCCGAAAGGTCAGCTACGACCGAGATACTTGATGTGCACGTCCGTGACTCCGCGCGATTTGAAATCGAGCCGATCGGCCGCGGCGCGGGAACAATCGATAACGCGACCGCGCACGAAAGGACCACGGTCATTAATGCGGACGGTGACCGAACGTCCGTTGCGCAGGTTGGTCACGCGGACCTTTGAGCCCAAGGGAAGAGTTTTGTGCGCGGCCGTCATGGCGGAAGGTCGGTAGCGTTCTCCCGAGGAAGTCGATGGACCACCTTCACGGCCATACCAGGAAGCGACGCCTCGTTCTTCGAACCCACGGGCTTGGTCAAAGGTCATCGTATGGTAGCGCCGTCCGCGTATGGAGTAGGAGTGGTTTCGGTCTCCGCGTTGGTATTTGGTGAGGCTTCCGCTTCCGCCTCCACCGCCGTCAAAAACTCCCGATGCTGTGCGCACGCTTCCCGCCGCGACCTTTCCCGTGGTCTTGATCGCGAACTTTCCCACCTTGGCCGTGCCCTCGACGACCTTGCAACCGGCACAGGTGGTTGCGATCGCCAGAGCAAGGAAGACGCGTGAAATCATGGGCTAGAATGACCTTCGAAGGCAGGCCGCGCAAACCGCGGAATGGCCGATTTTCGGCGGGTATTTCAGGCAATTGGACGGATCGCCGCCTCCGTGGTAGATTTATGGTTTTTACAACGCACCAGCAGTGCGTCCTCGTCGCCTTCCAAGAAATGATTGAATTCATCCTGTCTATCCTCGGGTTTGTCGGCCTCCTCTTTGCCGTAATCGTGATCTTCAACCTCATGATCATCGTGCACGAATGGGGGCATTTCCTTGCCGCACGCTGGCGTGGCCTGCAGATCGACAAGTTTCAGATTTGGTTTGGCAAGCCAATTTGGAAGAAGACCATTAACGGAGTGCAATACGGACTCGGCACCATTCCGATGGGCGGGTTCGTGGCTTTGCCGCAAATGGCGCCGATGGAGGTGATCGAAGGATCGACCGGCGAGAAACGCGAACTTTCTGCCATCACGCCGATTGATAAGATCATTGTCGCCTTTGCGGGGCCCCTGTTCAGTTTCCTTCTCGCCGTTTTCTTCTCGCTCATCGTCTGGGGTGTTGGGAAACCCGAGCAAGTGATCGATCCTGTTGTCGGTTGGGTGGTGCCGGACTCACCGGCCGAAAAGGCGGGATTCAAGCCGGGTGATAAAATCCTGAAAGTGAACGGAAAAGAGACGGACCGTTTTGCAGGAATGATCGGATCGGTGACAACAGAAATCGTTTACAGCACCGGTGACAAGATCGATTTTCTTATCGAACGGGACGGCGAAAAATTAAACCTTCAAAGTGGTTTCGAGATTGAAGACACGACCGCATTGGAGCGGAAGGCGTTCCGAAAGGTGGGGCTTGCGCCGAAGCGTAAAATTCAAATTGGAAAGCTGCTGGAAAACGGTCCGGCCGCACGTGCGGGACTGATGGTGGATGACATCATCACCCATGTGGACGGCGAGGAAGTGCTTTGTCATCCCGCTCTTCACGAAAAAATCGCCAACGCGGATTCTTCCGTGGAGTTGACCGTTTTGCGCGGTGCAGAGGGCAACGAAGTCGTCGTCGAAGTGACGCCCTTAAAACCAATTCCAGATGAATACGAAGAGAAGGATCTTGGAATCGGTTACGCCGCGGTGACAAATTTTCGCACCGTGACTGTCGATCCGATCACACAGGTCACCGACGCTGGAACGATGGTGATACGAACCATTGGCGGGTTGTTTTCGCCGAGGTCGGACGTGAGCCTCTCCCATCTCAGCGGGTTTGTCGGGATTGGGCGCGTCTACTACCAATTGTTGTCACTTCTCGATCCCCAGATCGGCTTGCCGATGGTGCTCTTTTTCAGCGTTCTTCTAAACGTGAACCTTGCGCTACTAAATCTCTTGCCGTTACCGGTTCTCGACGGCGGACATATCACTTTGGCGACAGCGGAGTTGCTGCGCGGAAAACCCGTGCATTCAAAGGCCCTCGAATACGTTCAGGCCGGTTTTGCCATCATGCTTTTCGCCTTCATGTTTTTTGTGACGTTCCATGATGTTGGCGACTTGGTGCGCGACAATAAAAAGCCTCCTCCGAGGGTCTATCCGACGGATAACGGCGGTTAGGTGGAAGCGGTCTTTTCAGATTTCCGGGTTTCGGTCTCCAGACTTTCGACTTCCGCTTTCAAGTCTTTCAATTCCTCGAAGAGCGGTTCGAAGTAGTCTCTCCGATCGTCGAATTTTTGGCGGGCGGGGTCGAAAAGGGCGGAAAAGCGGCGCATGTAGCGTTGCAGGTATTCCTCGTGAGTGCTGTTGATCTTGCGTTCGAGGGCGGTTCCGGCGCGGTCCATACGCTCGTCGAAATATTTTCTGGCGAGTTCCCGGTGGCGCACGCCGGCAAAATACTGGAACGGCGCAACGACCACGCCTAAAGCCACGGCGATGATGAACGGAAGCGAGGATTGAAAGACAAAGCCCAAAACCAGGCCCAGCGCGGAGAGCATGAACATGAGTAGGCAGATACGGACAGATTTCCGTCGTGCAACGAGTGATGATTCCAGTTTCTCCAAGGTTTCTGAATCGACGAGAACGCCCTGCAGACGTTGATCAAAATCTTCTGCAAGGCCGAAGCGCGCAGCTTCCCAGACTGCTTCGGGGTTCCGGTGTGCAGGAAGGTCATACTTCAGGCGGACAATCTCCGACAAGCGGGTGTACAACTCGGGTAAGCCGGATTCGATCGTGCGGATTTCAGCGGCTGCTGTGTTCCGCGAGATTTGTGAAACGGCCTCCGAGAGTTCGCGCTCCAATCCGGTGACGACGCCCTTGTTGTTGCGGATCGAATCGAAAAATCCCAGCCGTTTGTCCAACATCGACGCCATGCGTAGTCGTGCCTTTGAGAATTCGCCGGTCACATTGCCGGTGACTTCCTTCAAGTGCTGAAGCGTTCGCTTGCTCTCCATATCGATCTCGGCGTCGATCCTTTTGGAAATGGAACACGAGCGGTCGAGGTTCTGTCTTTCCCTCGCAAAGGACCGCTCGATTTCGCCGATGACCGCGTGGGCGGAGCGAAGCACGCCTGTGGTCTTCCGCGTCACGGCGGAATTCTCGCTCACAAGCGCCGAGATGTGCTCTTCAAGGGCGCGAAAGCCGCTTTCCGTATAAACTTCTTCTGGATTTTCGCCGCTCACAATGGCGTCGCAGGCATCCTTCGCCGAAACGGCAAAGGTGGTAAACTCGCGACCCAGTCTTTCACGCGAGGTCTCACTCATGTGCTCCAAAATCTCGTCGATCTCTTCCTCACTGCGGAGGTCCTTTTGCTGAATGACAAAGACAACATCCTTTAGCCATCCGGTGTAAATCTGCTCAATGAATTCCCA
>JBCCWV010000212.1:0-8368 GCA_039192745.1 Verrucomicrobiota bacterium
CCCGGTTCCATGTTGGGGACGGTGACGTTGCCCAGTGGCCGTGCGAAGGATTTGCAAAAACGCCGACTGAACGTCGCTCGAAACGTCAATGCCGTTTCGAAACGCGCGGCTGATGAAGGACTGAAATGCTCCTACCATCCGAACAGCCCGCCTGATTCTCTCGTGCGCACTCAGGAGGATTACGACGTCGTCCTCAGTAGCCTCGATCCGTCTGTGACAGGCTGGACACCCGACGTGGGCCATATCGCGCGCGGAGGAATGGACGTCATCGAAACGCTGAACAAATGGCAGCACCTCGTGAATCACATCCACTACAAGGACTTCTCCGGGAACGGCCCCGAGCCTTGGTCGCAGATGGGGACAGGGAAACTCGATTTCCATCAATACACCGAATGGCTAGTACAGAGGAACTACGAGGGCTGGATCATCTGCGAAGATGAGGCGCACATCGCGGTCGAGGACCCTGACGGTGTCACCATTCAGAATGGTGAGTGGTGTAAGGAGAACTTGGCGCCGCTGGTGGGGTAGGGACTGTTCACCATTGATTTCGGTGTAGTTTGACGCCCGCTTGTGTCGTTGATACGTTTACAGATGAGCGTCATTGAGCAGATTAAGTCACTCTGTCCGTTTCAGACTCCTTGATCGCAATGGAGGCATTGTGGGAGCAGCGCGGGGATTCAGAAGAAGACATTGAGTCGCCTCTCTGGCACAAAGAAGAGCTTGATCGGCGCGATGAACTCGTCGCTGCGGGAGAAGCGACCTTTACTTCCTGGGAGGAGGTGAAGGAGAGAATAAGGAGCCGGATAAGGGATGGTCGTCACGATTCTTAGCACGGCGGAGGACGATCTCGTTGATGGCTAATGGTTCTATGAAGATCGCGAGCCAGGTATAGGGGCTTATTTTCTCGATACGATGTTTTCGGAAATCGATTCTTTGAAAGTCTAAGCTGGCATTCATCCTTTGAAGTGGGGCCGCTTTCGGATGCTCTCAAGGCGCTTTCCTTTTGGCATATTCTACACAATGAACGACGATCTTGTGGAGGTGAGGGCCGTGCTCGATTTGCGGAGTGATCCATCCTGGGTCAGAGAGCGAGCGAAACGTTAGACCGGATAAAGTTAAACTGTAGCCAGGGGTAGATGACATGGGGTGGCGTCGCGAAGCGACCTCATAACTTGTAGCCGGGCTCTCAAACCTCCGGTGTAGCGCTACAGATTTGATTCAAACGCGTTAGTTACTCATGAGCCTTCCGCCCCGACAGCCGGGGGCTCGAAGTCCAAGTCAATGACATCGAGATGGATTTGAATCGCTTGCCGTGAATCGCGGAAGAATTGCTCCAACTCTGCTTGGTTTTGTGCTTTCTCCGCGGTGAGGGCGGCGAGGCGTTGGGCGTGGGCGTCCATGGACTTTGTGGCCGCTGACATCTTCTGGCGTGCGGAAGCGTAGGCGGTTTGGTAGCGTTTATTGGCTTCGGTGAAGGCGGCTTGTTGGCCAACGGCTTGTTGGTAGGCGATTTCCTGTTCGCGGTAGTCCGGATTGAAAAGGCGGCGCATGCGTTTCAGGCGCGGGTTCGGCTTTTCGACGTTCACGGATGCTTGCTTGGCGAAGAAGTTGCCGAGTTCCTCGAAGTCCTGCATGGGGGCTTCGTATTTTTTGCGAAGGAGATCGAGGCCGCTGGCCATGGCGGTGAGGCGATCGATTTCGCTTTGGCTGAGTTGTTGGCCGGATTGGATTTTCCCTTCGAGGGTGTCGATGTAGCGAAGGGCTTGTTGGCCGTTTTCGACGACGTTGGCGAACTCGTTGTACGCCGAGGTCATGCGCTCCGTGTATTCCGCTCGTAGCTCGGCTTGCTCGCCAGCGAACCGTTCCTCGGCGGAGGCCATGGCCGCGAGTTGTTCCGATTCGAGGGTGGAAACGGTCTCTTCCATTTCCTCGCGCGTGGCATTGGCACTGGCTTCAGCGCGGGTGACTTTGTCTCGAAGCTTCTGGTTTTCGCCGGAAAGCTTGAAGGCCCATCCGAAGCCGCCGACGGCGAGACAGGCAAAGAGAACGATCAGGGAAATGAAAAGGCGGTCGCGGGAAGCCATGACCCTTTAAACGTAGCCTGAAACCAGAATCTTGCGAATTCCTTGCGCCGAGGACGGCGGTTGCGAGGGGGCGGCGATGGCGTATCGTCGATTTATAAATTTCTACCAAGCATGAGTGACAAACCACAATTTTCTGATGACGATTTGACCCTTCTCACCGCGGTGAAGGAGGACACGGAGAGAGTTCGCAAGGAGTTGGGCAAGGTGATCATCGGTCAGCACGACGTCATCGAGCAGCTTTTGATGGCCATCTACTCGCGATCCCACTGTCTTTTGGAAGGGGTGCCGGGGTTGGCAAAGACGTTGATGGTCAGCACGCTGGCAGAATCAATGCGTCTGGATTTCAGTCGTGTGCAGTTTACGCCCGACCTAATGCCTTCGGACATCACGGGCACGGAAGTTCTGCAGGAAGACCGCGTCTCGGGAACCCGCGAGTTCCGCTTCATCAATGGCCCGATCTTTGCCAACATCGTCCTTGCCGACGAGATCAATCGGACGCCGCCGAAAACACAGGCGGCACTTTTGGAGGCGATGCAGGAACGGCAGGTGACGGTGGGTGGAACGGTTCATTCGCTGCCCAATCCCTTCTTCGTCCTCGCGACGCAGAACCCTATCGAGCAGGAAGGCACCTACACATTGCCGGAGGCGCAGCAGGACCGGTTTATGTTCAAGGTCTTCGTCCGATACCCAAACTACGCCGAGGAATACCGGGTGGCGGATTTGACGACAAGTGCCGACGCCGAGGCCGTTGAGCCGGTGCTGACCGCAGAGGAAATTCAGCGGACTCAGGACTTGGTGCGTCGAGTTCCCGCCCCGCCGCATGTGATTCACTACGCCCTCCGGCTCGTGCGGGCGACCCGGGTTGGCGAGGAAGAGGGGATTCCTGATTTCGTGCCGGATCTTCTCAGTTGGGGCGCCGGTCCGCGGGCGGTGCAGTTTCTCATCCTGGGGGCGAAAGCAGCGGCGGTCATGGATGGTCGGAGTTCGGCAACGATCGAAGATATCCGCAAGGTCGCCGCTCCAGTCCTTCGGCACCGGATCATCACCACTTTCCATGCGGAATCGAATGGGATCTCGACCGATGACGTCATTGCCAAACTCATCGAAGCCGTGCCGAAAGAAGACGAAGGCGACCGAATTGCGCCTGAGCTACAGCCGGCTTTTGCGGCGTGAGATCAACCTCCCTGCACGGGCGGCATGATCGCGACTTCGTCGCCGTCGGAGACGGGCGCATCTAGCTCGACATACTCTTGATTGATCGCGACGCGAATCGAAGGGCGGGCGTCGTTGAGCTTGGGGTAGTCCGCACACAACTTGTCGAGGAGTTGAGTAACGTCTTCGACCGTGGTGGGAGTCTCGATTTCCAGCTCAGATTCGCCGACAGCGTCCCGCAGGTGGGAAAAAAAGAGGACGCGCAACTGGCTCATGACAATGGAGTGTCGATGCGATCAGGTTTCAAAACGCCGATGCAAGGAAGGTTCCGGTAGAGGCCGCGATAGTCGAGTCCGTAGCCAACGACGAACTCATTTCCGATTTCGAAGCCCGTGTAGTCGAGATCGACTTCATGAGCGCGTTCAACTTTCTTATCGAGAAGGACTCCGACCTTCATTCGGTTGGGGGCTCCGCTTTCGCGAAAGCGATTGGTGATCGCGTGAAGAGTGCGACCGGTATCGAGAATGTCGTCGATGACGAGGATGTTTTCTCCGGCCAACTCAGGAAGATGATTTTGAAGTAAGGTAACGCGGCCACTGCTTTCTGTGCCGCCGTGATAACTTGCGACGGAGAGGCATTCGACGCGTAGCGGAAGGTCAATTCTGCGCAGAAGATCGGCGACGAAAAACAGGCCACCATGCATCAGAGCGACCACGGTGAGCGTCCCGCCCTCGAAATCCCGCGTAATCGACTCTGCCATTTTGTCCAGCCGCGCCGCAATCTCCTCTTCAGTAAATAGAACCCGGTCAAGATCCATCCGCAGACTGGCGTTCGGGGGGGCTACGGTGTTCATTGTGGCGACCTAATCACGATCTTTACCTCCTGTCATGCCCGAAGCCGAATCCAATCGCCCCTCCGAGAACGTCGCCGATTTACGGGTGAGCTATCAACGGGCCAGTTTGGACGTGGGCGATGTGGCGGATTGCCCACTGGAGCAGTTTCAAGCGTGGTTTGATGAGGCCGCCGCGGCGGAAATTGTCGAACCAAACGCGATGATGCTCTCGACCGTCGGCGAAGGCGGACAGCCTTCCTCACGAACCGTTTTGCTCAAGGGGATCGATGAGCAGGGTTTTCGGTTTTTTACCAACTACGAAAGCCGCAAGGGCCGTGAGATGGCGAAGAATTCCCGGGTTGCGGCCGTTTTCCTTTGGAAGCCGCTGGAGCGACAGGTACTCGTGCGAGGATCGGTGGAGAAAATTTCGCGAGAAGACTCCGATAACTATTTTCAGAGCCGTCCCTACGGGCACCAGATCGGGGCGTGGGCCTCGCGCCAAAGCGAAGTCATTCCCGACCGGGACTGGATGGAGGCGCGGGACGTGGAACTTCGAGAAAAGTATCCGGAGGGCGAAGTTCCGCTGCCTGATTTCTGGGGAGGTTACGTGATTCGGCCCGTGGAAATCGAATTTTGGCAAGGGCGCCCCTCGCGGTTGCATGACCGGATACTCTTCCAACGCCAGCCTGACGGGGTGAGTTGGGAGAAAATGCGGCTGAGTCCGTAAGCGGCGACCTTAGTTGCGGGTATTCGGGCTCCTGCTAAACTGGGGCCGTCCCGAATGACGCCTCTCTTTCGAAAGTTTCTCGGTCACAATTGGATTCTGACCTTCGTCGTGATCGGCTTGGCCGTGACAGGGGTTTTGTCGATTGACAGCGCGACGTATTTTCGCGGCGACGAGGATGCCGAACTTCTTACCAAGCCGAGTGCGCAAATGATGTGGCTGGGGGTGGGCTGCTTTTTCTACATCATGGGGATCTTCATCGACTACCGCTGGCTCAAGTTCCTCGTCTTGCCGTTGTTCGCCGCGGCCATGGTCCTGCTTGCGATGGTCCCGCTAACAAGTTTCGGCGTCACTGCCTCCGGTGCGACGAGCTGGCTGAATATCGGCGGTGTAGTGACGATTCAGCCATCGCAGGTTGCGCTCGCGGGAGGCATTTTGCTCATGGCATTCATTCTTGGGGTGCTTCCAAAGTGGAAAAAGTATTTCGACTGGACCGTGGTCAAACTGGCGCTTTGCGGAGCGGTTGCTATTGGTCCGCTTTACTTGATTCTTCAGGAGCCGGATCAGGGTTCGGCGGCGGCGTGGTTTGCGGTCACTGGGGCGATGTTTCTGGTTGGAGGAATTCCGTTTCGCTATTTGATCGTCGGCTCGCAACTGGGACTGATCGCGGCGCCGGTGCTCTATTTCTTTGTCTTGAAGGACTACCAGCGAGAGCGGATTGACACGTTCATCGCCATGGCCACTGGCGGAGAATACGACCGCCAAGACGAAGGTTGGGTTCCGGAACACAATCTGATTGCCCTGGGTTCAGCCGGTTGGATGGGGAAAGGCTACAAGGGAAACCGGACGATCGGTGAACGGACGATCAAGGAAATGGGCATCATTCCCGCCAACGTTTCGATCAACGACTTCATCTTCGTCGTCTTTGCGGAAGAGCAGGGGTATCGCGGCGTTTTGGTTTTGGTGGGCGGCTATGCACTCCTTTTGTTGACGTTGTTGACGATTGCTTTCCACAGTCGGGATAATTTTGGGCGATTGATCGTCACCGGCCTTGCCGCGCAGATATTTTTCCATGTTTTCATGAACATTGGCGGGAGTGCCGTTCTCGTCCCGATCACGGGAGTGCCTCTTCCGCTCTTCAGCTATGGGGGAACCTTCGCGGTGGTTATCGTTGGGATGCTGGGCATTGCTCAAAGTGTCTGGGTGCACCGGAACGAGCTGATCGAGCAAAAGGAAAAGGTTCGGGGCGAATTCCGCGGTTAGGCGAGGAACTCGCAGATCGAGGTATTTTTCTTGAAATAGAGGGGGCATTCGCCACACTGGCGGGCGAAAAACATCCTACCCGAAACTCTTCATATCCATGGCAAGACCAGTTACCCTTTTCACCGGGCAGTGGGCCGATCTCACGATCGACACCATGCTCGACAAAGCAAAATCCTTCGGCTACGACGGCGTCGAATTGGCCTGCTGGGGCGACCACTTCGAGGTCGACAAAGCGGATGCCGCTTACTGCAAATCCCATCGCGAAAAGCTACAGGCCAAGGGATTGAAGTGTTTCGCAATTTCCACGCACCTCGTCGGACAGGCTGTCTGCGATCTCATTGACGAGCGGCACAAGGCCATCCTGCCCGATTACGTCTGGGGAGACGGCGATCCCGAGGGCGTGCGTCAGCGTGCGGCGGAGGAAATGATCAAAACCGGAATCGCGGCCAAGGAACTCGGGGTGAATGTCGTTAACGGTTTCACGGGCTCCTCCATCTGGCACCTTTGTTACTCGTTCCCTCCGGTTTTGCCGAATCAAATCGAGGACGGCTACAAGGACTTCGGAAAGCGCTTCAAGCCCATCCTCGACTCCTTCACGGAGAATGGAGTGAAGTTCGGCCTCGAAGTGCATCCGACGGAAATTGCCTTCGATATCTCTTCGGCAGAAAAGGCGATTGAAGCTGTCGATGGTCACCCGGCCTTCGGCTTTAATTACGATCCGAGCCACTTTGGTTATCAAGGCGTCGACTACGTTGAGTTCATTTACAAGTTTGCCGACCGTATCAACCACGTGCACATGAAAGACGTCTCGTGGAGTGACACGCGCAAAGCAGCGGGCGTCTTCGGCGGCCACGTCGATTTCCACAACCCTGAGCGCTACTGGGATTTTAAATCCGTGGGTCGCGGCAAGATCGACTTCGAGCTGATCATCCGCGCCTTGAACGACATCAAGTATGTCGGCCCGCTCAGCGTGGAGTGGGAAGACGGCGCAATGGACCGCGAGTTCGGCGCGACCGAAAGCTGCGAATTCGTCAAAAAAGTCGACTTCCCGCCGAGCGACATCGTTTTTGACGCGCAGTTTGCGGAAGGTTGACGCTTTGGTGAACTAACGTCTCGAAGATCGTTAATCGAGACGTCTTTCACTGTCATGGGTCTATTCTCGTTCCTATCGTCATCTCGACGCGGTTTGGACACCGGCGGGACCACCTTTGATTTTGATCTCGGAAGGTTTCGCGTAGGCCAAACTTCCATTGGGCATCATCCGTCAGAACACGACCACTTCAGTGATGAATTGAAAGAGTCGGCCATTTTCGAAGACGAAAAAACGGGCGTAGAACTTGGCACTAGGGATGGAGTTCTTGACTATGCGTTCCTAAACATGGAGCACTTCCGCGGACGTATTTTGTTCAATGGTGGGAGTCTGAATCTTGGTGCGGAGTCGTCTGAGGATGATGTTAAGAAAGTGTTCGGAGAGCCATACTGGACGGACCGATCAGACGGTGAGTTGATCCTGTTCTACGAATACTCCGGTGGAACGCTTGAACTTCAGTTTGAGTTTCCCGATTCGACCAACTTGGGCTTCATTACGTTGTCTCGTTCCGGGATTTTGTCGGAGGAAGTCCAAAGGAAGAGATATGGCGTGAATAAACCTTGGCCGCCTCGCTGATTTTTGCATTTTGGGGTGATCTGTTTGTATGGCGAAGAAGCATTTTCGGGCCCTTTATATGCTGCAATTCATGGTTCTCCTGTGGGGATGGAAAACTTTTCCGAAAAGGGGATGGCAAGACGGGCAAAGTTGGTGAAAATCCACTTTGTCCATGTGCCTTCCTAACCTGATACCCATCGCAATTCTGCGGTGGCGTGGCTCTGCCTTTCCACTCATCGGATGAGCGTGGAATTGATCCAGGATCGGTTGACGCGATTGCGGAACCGGAAGTTGTCTGACGAGGAAATCGTCGAAGAATCGATCGAGCTTGCGAAAGAACTGGTTCGCGCCGCGAGGCAGGGAATGACCATTGGGGAGCGCCGGGAGGCGGGCCGCTTGCGGAAGTTGGTGCGGGATCCCATCGGCAAATTGTTCGCGGTGTCGATGGCGGATCGCATTTTTCGAAGTGGCAGCGCACGGAAGAAGGCGTCGCAATTCCGTCATCTTCTTCATCAATTCGGGATGCCGGACTACGCGGGCATGACGGACCGATGGATGCTGAGGGCGGGACGAATTGCTTCGATCTTTGTTCCGTGGATCGTGATGTCGGCGGTGCTTAACAAGATGCGTTCGCAATCCCGGCGAGTTGTTCTTCGGGAGCGAAGAAC
>JBCCWV010000213.1:0-8340 GCA_039192745.1 Verrucomicrobiota bacterium
CAAGGACTTGATCGAAAGGGCGCCTGTAGATCGGAACAGAATTTACCTTTGCGGATTTTCGATGGGTGGATACGGCACCTGGGGATTACTCGCTCGCGAGCCTGAACTCTTCGCCGCCGGTATTCCCGTAGCGGGCGGCGGCAGCCCGAACAACGGGCCAAAGATCAAGGACATCCCGATCTGGGCTTTCCACGGGGAGAATGACGACTCCGTAAAGGTCGACCAAAGCCGGAATCTCGTGAAAGCCATCGAGGACGCCGGCGGGAGTAAGGTGAAATACACCGAGTTCAAAGGCGAGGGGCATCTCATCTCGGGGAAAGTATTCTCGGATGAGGAAACCCATGAGTGGTTGTTCGAGCAGGCGAAGGTGGAATGACCGTCAACCGCGCGCTGCTCCAATAAGTCGCGCGTCATTTCGTTGAGTTATCCCACCTTAATCTCGATCAGGCACAATAACTCCTCCGGTTCCGGCGTTCTATGATTATCGAAACCTCTTACTCTTCTATCTCCCCGTCAGTTATAGCGTCCCAATCCTCTTCGGTGAGCGCCTTGTATTGCTTTTGAACCAGAAGCTTCCAACCCTTGTCGCCTTTGACGAGGATCGCCTCGAACTGAGTGTACTCGGTGTAGGAGTTTCCAGAAGCCTCGGACCAATAACGAAAGACGCCCTTCTGAAAAGCCGTATCGACACCGACGCTGCGCTGCGTCCACCGAAATTCGATTCCCGCTTTTACAGTTCCTGCGGCTGTGTCATTGAAGCCTCGTTGAAACGCCTTATGGGCACCCTCCATGGATTGGCTTTTCCCATTCACCACAAGGACGGCGTCCGGATGATGAGCTGAACGGTATGCCTCGAAATCTCCCTTTGATACCGATTTAGAAATCTTTGCCCAGAAGCTGTCCACTTCGGCGGTTTGGGCGTCGTCAGCCACGAGCAGACTTGAGTGGAAAGAGAACAGGAAAGCAAACAAGGCCGGATTCAGAGTGGCGGTGTTGAAGCGATAAGAAATGACAGGCTTCATAGTTTACCGTTTAAAGCCTGGTACCCGAAAAAGAGGGCGAGGCTGCGAGCCCAGATTAAAGGTTCGAATCACGAGAGTCAATCGGCACACGACGGTTTTCAGGTTGTCAGCGCTGACGTGTTAGCCCCCCGGTTCGAATCTCTTGGTTTCGGTGCCGTAATCGTAGCGACCACTGATGGCGCCATACGATGCAGTTTCTCTCTCAATGAGATGACCGTCGCGGAATCGAAGGATTGATTGGTAGCTTCCCGCTCCGTCGCTACCTCCAAAGTGGATTTCGGCTACATCCCAACTACGTGGCCGAAATCTCGGAAGGGATGGTACGAGGGGGTTGCCAAGATCCGAATAGGCCCGCTCAGAAATAGGAATAACTTTTCCGTCGAACTTGAACTCTAAGCCTGTGATGACCCACCTCGGCCTCCAGCTTGGAAGCTCATCCGATCCCCAATACTCTTTAGCTACATCGAGATCTTCACCGAATTTTCCGTAGGTGACTCTTAGATCGAAGGGAACCTCGGCGCCGTTCCGCACGACATTCCCCTTCAAATACACGACTTCCAACATTTGTGCCTCCACCGAAGTCAATGCGCAGCCAAAAACAAAGAGAAAGAACTTCAACGCATGACTGGTCATCTTCATGAGGCTAACGTTTGAGGCATCGTAGCCCAATCCGGGAGCGCGGCCTCGACTGGAGGTTAAAGATTCGAATCAGGGTAGTCAATCAACTCGCGGCGGGATTGGGCTTACGATCGCCGGTTTGTTATCCCGTTGTGGTCGATTGGCGCAGTTGACCGCAAAGGTGCCAATACACATCCAAATCCGACACTTCCAAATTCTCGATAGTATCTGATCCACCCAGAAAGAGCGGAGTCTTATAACCGATGCACTCGTTCGGTCTTGGTTGTGCTCCTCCCGAGGAAAGCCACTCCGCAAAAAACGGCTCAGCGAGCGCATTCGGCGCATACTCGACCAACTCGATATTGTGGAAATTCGCAAACGAAACGGGAATCTGCATCGCTTCCCCAGCACCCGGTTCGATGAGCAAAATCGGCCACTGTGCCTCGTCTGATCGAGTATCAAGAGCGAAGTGTCGGCCGAGCCAGTCGTAACCGAAGCAAACTATCGCCCCTTGATACTCGGGAAACGCTGCCTCAACGGTCTTCGTCCACCTCGCCATGTCTTCAGAGCCATGAAGACGATAGAGACCGTTCGAAAAGGTCGCGCCTCCAGAGGAGCTCAGAAGCTCTGTGATACCTGTGGCATGCTCTTCGAGCGGAGACAGACTGGAGAGGTTTAGCTCATCGCATGCAGCTTCGCCGTCCCCATATTTGGCGCGGAATTGAGCAAACATTTTTTGGGATAACAGTATAAATAGCTGACCTAAAATGACAATGCGTTGGGCGGAGGGGACGTTTTAGGATGAGGTATAGAATTGATCATAAGGCAATTAGGTTCTTTATCGAGTTGTTAAGGTTCGTTGATAGTTTTGTTTCTGAAACCGTCAGTTTACGCGCAGCGGACGCGGGATATTCTGACATGGGGGTCTGAGTAGTCGCGGGATATTCTGACTTGGGCGTCCGGGATATTCTGATGTTGGTCTGGGAAATTCGGTAAATGTAGAAGTTATGGCTCGCAATTTCTTCGGGTTCAGATCGACCGATTGGATTGAATTTCGTAGGAGCAAAGTGGCTTGCCTGTTGGTGAGCAGGTTGTTACGACCTATCGAAGGGAAGAATCTCGAAGGTGGGCAATTTGCTGTGGTGACGAGTATTAGACTGTTTTCAGGGGGATTAATTCAGAACAATAAAAAATTACTGAAAAACAATAAAAAAATCTTGCAAAGCGTCTATTTTCCGGTTTCTTTCTCAGCATGAATCAACTCCTACAGAACAAGCACGATCGAATCCGGGTAGCCTCTGTTGTCGGAAGAATCGCCGTCGTTGTCTTCCTCATTGGTTTTGTCATCGGGACGAAATTTGACTACGACACGAGTCGGGCGAATGGGGCGTCGCAACAAATACTCGACGGTCTTCTCGCGACGCGGGTGACTCTCTTCATCTTCTTCGCGCCGATATCAGTCTTGGTTTATTTGGTGTTCAACGAATTTGCGCGGACGACCCTCTTTGGATCTCGCTTCGTGCGACTTCTGAAAGTCATGAGTTGGCTTTCGCTGTTGGCTGTTGGTGCCGGAGTAATCGGTCTGTTTTTCGAAGGAGTCAGTGCATTCGGATTGGTGTTCCTTGTTGCTGGCATGGCCGTTCTACCGGCATTCTTTTTCTGTTTGATGTGGCTACTGGAAATTGGTGGACTTCTCAGATCAGAAATGGACTTAACGGTCTAGCAGTATATGGCCATCCGAATCAATCTCGATGTCATGCTGGCGAAGCGCAAAATGCGTTTGAATGATCTCGCCGCGGCGGTGGAAATCACTGCCCAGAATCTCTCAGTCCTCAAGACCGGGAAAGCCAAGGCGATTCGTTTTTCGACACTCGAAGCCATCTGCAAAACGCTGGATTGTCAGCCAGGGGATATCTTGGAATACGAGCAGGACGAAGACGGATAAGAAAACTGAAGACACAAAAAAACCGCGAGGGGGACTCGCGGGCTTTTTGGGTGATTGCAAGTTAGGGCCAAAACTGGCTTTTTACTCTTCGCCGGGGCGGTATTCCTCGGCGATGAGATCATCAGTCACCTCTGCTGGGAGTGTGAGCATTACTTCAGATCCCTCCAGTATGTGCCGTTTTGCTGCTGACGAGGGTGACCTTTACTGACCACTGGAATTCACGCTCTTTTCACTTTCGGCGGGTATGTACGCCTCTGGAACCAATGCTCGGAACGTCTTGAAAGTGGGTGCGCGGTAGTGCTGCGTCTGCACCATGAAGATGCCGAACATCGTTTCCTTTCTGTCGATCCAGAATTGCGTACCGTTCGCGCCGCCCCAGGCATAGCCGCCCTCGCCATTAACGGCACCGCCGAGCCCATAGTCTTCCCCGATGCTTTCGAGTTGGTTCACGAAGATCATATCCACAGTCTCCGGTTTCAGAATGCGCACACCGTCAAGTTCGCCGCCGTTGAGTATCATGAGACAGAAACGTTCATAGTCAGCCGTCGTGCTGCAAAGCCCCTGACCGCCGAGAAACATCGTCGGCTTGATCGTTAGTTGTGACGCCGGACGGCCGCGTTGCAGAGTGCCGGGCTCGGGTTGGCGGTAGATTTGCACGATGCGGTCGGCCTTTGCCGGAGGCACCCAGAAATCGGTGTCGATCATCTTCAACGGATCGAGGACAAGTTCCCGGACCACCACATCGAGCGGTTTTCCTGCGATGACTTCGCAATACCGACCAAGGATGTCGATACTTGTTCCGTAGCTGTTCCCTTCGCCCGGATGGAATTTCAATGGCATCGTCGCGAGCAATTTCGAATGAGCTTCGAGATCGGCTTGGCGCTTTCTTGGCATGGGATAACCAGGAAGGGATCCATAGTAAAGCCCACTGCTGTGGCTCATGAGCATGCGCGGCGTGATCTTTGTGCGAGCGGGAACGAGTTTTCCTTTTTCTAAGACCTCCGGCTCGGCCCATTCCGGTAAGTGTTTGGCGATGGAGTCGTCGAGTTGGAACTTTCCGGCATCGAATAAAGCGAGGGCCGCGACGGTGACCACGGGTTTGCTCATGCTTTGCAGACGGAAAATGCCGTCGAGTGGCATCTCCTTTTGCGCTTGGATATCCTGCCAACCGAATGCCTCGAAATACCCACGATGCCCATTCCGATGGACGAGACCAATCACGCCAGACACCTCTTTGTTGGCTACTGCCGACTCCATGGCGAGATCAATTTTCGCGAGCACCTTGCGGTCCAGCCCTGCCTTCGTGGTGTCTGCCCCGTGCTCGCGCGGTTTGGCGTCGATCTGCGCTGCTGGTGCTTGCGGTTTGGTGGGTGGAGTGCCGTCGCCGTTTCGCCTCCGGGTTTGGGCGGCAAGGGCTTTCGCTTCCTCGGCGGTGACCAGATTGTCACCGTCGGCGTCGAGACGCTTGAAGAGGTTTGGGTAGGGGAGTTCCTCCGGAGTGAGTTTGCCATCGGCGTTCTTGTCGAATTGCGGAAACCGCTGGGCCGCGTTTTGTGCCAGCGCGGGAGATGCGCCCGAAAAAAGGAGGACGAACAGAGGAAGGCAGAAAGGTTTCATCGGTCGTTCATCTTGGAACCCCGAAGGAGGAGAAGAGTTGTTGGGAATGCGCCCCGTCTGCGACGTGGATCGCTTCCTGACCTACCGAATTCAAACTCTGAGCTCTAGCGTAAAGGACTACTTATCAAAACTCTGATTTGGAAAGTCCTCGGGAACCGGAATGGTCACTTCGCCGGTCGCTGCCCATTCTGTGCCGCGT
This sequence comes from Verrucomicrobiota bacterium, assembly GCA_039192745.1. Classification (GTDB taxonomy): domain Bacteria; phylum Verrucomicrobiota; class Verrucomicrobiia; order Verrucomicrobiales; family DEV007; genus JBCCWV01. Next base: position 5,402 of record JBCCWV010000213.1, read on the forward strand.
AGAAATGTGGTCACAAAACTCCCTTCCTGCATCTGCTTCACATGGTGCCCCAAGATCGTGTGGAACACCCTCCCCTCGCCGTAGGAGATTGCCATCAGGGCAGGCTCGTGCCTTCCCGTGCCCCGGTATTCCTCCGATGAGAAGGCACTCGCGAGGATGGTCACGTTCTCGGCCGGACCACGCAATCTGTCGTAGAGTTCGTCCGGTCCATGCAGATATTTGGGAGGAAGCCCCTTCATGATCGGATGCTCCTGATCCCTGACCACAATCTCAAACTCGTGTTGAGGTCCGTGGGCCCCTCCTTTCCCTTTTGAATTGTCCCGAACGACGTTGCCTTCGGAATCGAGGTAGAGATACGGGCCGCTCTCTTCGTTGCGACCGCTCCATCCGCCAATTCCCGTCATTTTGTTGTACTCTTTCCAGTTCGGCCAACAGTTGTTTGCCGCGTGAATGGAAACCATTCCCCCTCCATTGGCCATGAAATCTTCGAATGCTTTCTGAGTGGCTTCGGGCCAATCCGCAGCACCAAAACCTTCGTTCATCACCACCACATCATACTTGCTGAAGTCCGGTTTGTAGCTGCCGTCCTCGCAACTTTCTTTTGAGGAGCGGGAGTGATCGACTTCAAACCTGGGAAGCTTGGCGAGGATCTGTTTGAGGACGGGAGTGGTATCAAGATACTTGTGCGCCTTTTGGGGGCCATCAGCGATGAGAACCTTGATCTTCTCTTCAGCAAAAAGGCCGCTGGTCGCCAACGAGAAGATGAGGAGGAAGGTTAAGGGTAGGATTTTCCGGTTCATGTTACCTATAGTTATTCATATGAAATCATCAGAAACAAGGACGGCGTTTCTCGATTTCCGTCGCCAACGGGCGGATCTCTCTCAGTGATGATGGCTCTCATGTGCCTGTCGGCTGGCCACAAAAAAGCCCGCGAGGGGGGACTCGCGGGCTCTTTTGGTGATTGCAAGTTAGGGGCAAAAACTGGCTTCTTACTCTTCGCCGGGTCGGTATTCCTCGGCGGCGCGGAAGGCCTGGTCGAGGCCGACGAGGTCGGCGCTGGGTCGCAGGGCTTCGAAGGCGGCGGTTTCCTGTTTGAGTTGCTCTTCGGAGTAAGTCGCGGCCTTGATCGAGAGGCCGATGCGGCGCTCGATCTTGTCGACCTTGATGACGCGGGCTTCCACGTCGTCGCCGACTTTGACCACGTCTTTAACTTTGCCGACGTGTTCTTCGCTGAGTTGTGAAATGTGGACGAGTCCGTCGATGTCGTCTTCGAGCTGCACGAAGGCGCCGAAGGTGGCGATCTTCGCGACTTTGCCTTTGACGAGGTCGCCGACTTTGAAGCGGGTGTCGATTTCGCTCCACGGGTCGTTTTCAAGCTGCTTGATGCCGAGGCTGATGCGCTGGTTGGTCTTGTCGATGTCGATGACTTCGGCTTCCAACTCGTCGCCCTTCTTGAGCATCTCGGACGGGTGGTTGATCTTGCGCGTCCAACTGAGGTCGGAGACGTGGATCATGCCGTCGATGCCGTCTTCCAGCTCCACGAAAGCACCGTAAGCGGTGAGGTTGCGGATCTGGCCCTTGATCTTCGAGCCAATGGGGAAACGAGTTTCGATTTCGTCCCATGGGTTCGGCTCGAGCTGGCGGACGCCGAGGGAAATCTTCTGTTCGTCCTTGTTGATGCCGAGGACGACGGCCTGCACTTCCTGGTCGAGGGAGAGGACGTCGGACGGGCGGGTGATGCGTTTCGTCCAGGAGAGTTCGGAAACGTGGATGAGGCCTTCGACGCCCTCCTCGATTTCCACGAACGCGCCGTAAGGGACGAGCTTCGTGATCTTGCCGCCGACGGTCTGGCCGACAGGGAAGCGGCTTTCGATGTTTTCCCAAGGGTTTTCGCTAAGCTGCTTGAGGCCGAGGCTGACGCGCTCTTTCTCCTTGTTCACCTCGAGGATGATGACCTCGAGGTTTTGACCGATGGTCAGCATCTCGCTGGGGTGATTGATGCGGCCCCAACTCATGTCGGTGATGTGCAGGAGTCCGTCCATGCCCTGAAGATCGACAAAAGCCCCGAAGTCGGTGATGTTCTTGACCGTGCCTTGGACCTTGTCGTCGGGGTTGACGGTTTCGAGGAACTTTTGGCGCTGCTCGGCGCGCTCGGCTTCGATGACTTCGCGGCGACTGAGGACGACGTTCTTGCGCTCGTCGTTGAGTTTGACGATTTTAAACTCGTAGATGTTGCCGACGTAAACGTTGAGGTCCTTCGGCGGAATGATGTCGATTTGTGAGCCGGGAAGGAAGGCTTCGACACCGACGTTGACGGTGAGGCCGCCTTTGACGACGGACTTGACCTTGCCCTTGACGAGGCCGCCGTCCTTGAAGACTTGCGCGATCTTGTCCCAGTTTTGTTTGTGGGCGGCTTTTTCTTTCGAAAGGACGATCATGCCCTCGTCGTTTTCGAGTTTCTCGAGGAGAACTTCGACTTCTTGACCCACGTCGAATTCCTCGTCTTCAAACTCAGAGATCGGGATGGCACCTTCGGACTTGTAACCGATGTCGACGAGGACGAACTGCGGTTGGATTTCGAGGATGGTGCCGTGGACGATCGACCCTTCGCGGAACTCGCGGAATGACTGGTCGATCAAAGCGGAAAGCGCTTCGGTGCTCATATGGATAGGGTTTGTAGTGGTTAGGTTGTGACGTTAATCGGATCCGACATTGCCCCGGCCGGGTGGGATCAGCAGGTGTAGATAGAGCAGCGGGCGCGGTTTCCGGGGCGCCTTCAATGGCCCGCGAACTCAAGGGCGGGGAATTTACGGGTTTTCGGCGGCTGGTCAAGGTTGGTGGACCGCTAGCCGGGTAAAGTCGCAGATGGAGTGATTGCATGTCATTTAGCCCTAGCAATGAGCTAAAAAATTGGTTAATAGTGATTTATGGCGTATTTA
>JBCCWV010000214.1:0-8214 GCA_039192745.1 Verrucomicrobiota bacterium
AAATTGATCTCGATTCGAAACCGCAAGTCGTCGAATTCGATGGTTTCGCACCGTATTCTTCCGGGTCCGAGAGAGCGGAGGCCACGCAAGGGGAGGCAGGACAGTCGGGTGGCGGTGTGGTGGCGGGGCGCTCAGTGGAAAGCAGTCGCTTTTCAACGCCAGAGTCGCCGCCAGTCATTCAGGAAAGTGAGCCGCTGGGGCGCGAGATCGGACTGGGATACGACTCTAACTACGCATACCGGGGAGTGGATGGGGGAAGCGATGAGACGCTGAAATTGGGGCTGCCAGCGGAAGTGATCGAGGTGGACGGAATTTCGCCCGACATTGCCGACGGAGGAGCTTCGCGGGTTTACGGTTCAGGTGGCACAGCAGGACGTGGAGGGACAAGGGTCGAGGAACTTGCGCTGATCCTTCCAAGTCAAGTTAGACAGCAGGAACGAAGCGATACTGATTCGACGCATTCGTTGGGATTGTCTTCCGACGATCCTTTCGGTGGAGGAGCCGTCGTTGAGAGTGTTGTCCCAGCGAATGAGAAACAGCCGGAATCCCGGGTCGCAAGTCAAGCGGGGGCAGATGCCTATGCGGGTGTCCAGATCGGGCAGGCTTTTGGGCGCGCAGAGAATGAAGTCGCGGATCTTGAAGACCAAATTATCACCACGAGAGGAGAGGCGAACGTTCGTGAATACGGGTTGGAAGACGTCGAGGCAAGGCTTTCCGCGGGCATGGCAGGAAAAGAGGTGGGACGTTTAGAGTCGAAATCGGCTCCTACGCCTGCACAGCAGAAAATAGTAGAGCCTGAGGAGGCTGATGAATCGTTGGCCCCCTCTGCCGGCGGTGGCGAGGGGAACACGATGTTGTACTCCAGACTCTCCAGGGCGGAGGACACGCAACGAGGGTTGGTGCGATTGCGGGAGGCGGATCAAATGGTCAGACAAGGAAATTTTGAGGATGCCCAAGAAATCGTGGACGAGAGTTTACGCGATAAGGATGGCGAAGTGCGTGAAGCGGCCACCAGAATGAAGGCTCGCTTGGGGGATTCTGAGTTTTACAATCCCGCTCAGTCGGAGGAGTCGGTCCGGGAGGTTGACAAGGTGCAGGGTCTTCTTGAAAAAGCGTGGGGGGCGAGGCAGTTGGGAAGATTCGACGAGGCAGAAGCGGCGTACGACCAAGCTTTGCGAATTGATCCATACAACAAGGCGGCACAGCGGGGCATTGAGGAAACGGAGAACATCCGCAGACCTTACTATTCTGCGGCTTTTGATAGCACGCGTGCAACGATGGTGAGGCAGGTCGATTCGTCGCAGAAAACAGCGATGGCACCCGTCACTATTAGTCGAGGTAGCGTATCAGAGGAGGTGTCTCTTGAGGACTGGGATCCAGATTTCAGTGGTCACCTCGGAGATAGCCTAGAGGCGCTTAGGCTTCGAGAATCTGTCCTGAAATACCATATGGCGAAGCAGGAGAGTGAAGCCGTCGAGGAAGAATTAGCTAGACTCAGAGTGAATGCCACTACCCCGCATTTATACGGTTCACCAGATTTCTCATCCGCGAGCAGAAGAATGGAGAGAAAAGGTGCTGATCGGCTCGTGGAAAAGTCTAAAGAAAGTAAGAGTCGGATTAACGAGGCGCGCGCCGATGTTGTTAGACAGAAAGCCAAGTTGAAACGAGGAGAATCGAAGTTACTTAATCAGAAGTTGGATCTCGGTGGACAGCAGGAGTATTTGAGTTTGGTTTCGGAAAAACTTCAGGTCGAGAGTGAAGCTCGTAATGCCGAAAGTTATCTGGGTGTTTTGAAAGGTTTGAAGGGGGATGAATTGATCCTTGCAATTAGCAAGCTTGGGCTTGCTGAGAGTGATGAAATTTCTGGATATATTGCCTCTTATTTGGTCGCACAGGATCTCCTCTATGAGATCACAAAAAACGACAGTGTGAGTCGTGAATATGCGAAGTCCGTAAATGAGGAGTTCGTCGAGTTACAAAGGAAATTGATTGGTTTGACCGAGAAAGTTCGCTCTGACTTGGAGTCGGAACTTGATTTGAAACGAGCGAGGCTGGATGAGCTGCGAGGGCTGGTGAGCGCCCAGTTATCTGATCTAATCGAGGTGCGATCAGTTCTGGGAGAGGTCTCTACCGTTACCGAACCCTTCTCCACGTTTTCGCTTCACGTTGGCGATGTTTCCTTCAAGCTTGCAAAGTCGGCCTTGGCCGAAGGGAAGTGGCCTGAAGCGGATCGCATACGGATCGAGGAATTCGTGAATGCATTCGACTACGCGGACCCGATGCCGGGTGCGCGGGAGAAGGTGGCGTGTGCGCAGGAGCAGGCGGCGCATCCGTTTTTGCAGCAGCGGAATTTGTTGCTCGTGTCGATGCGGACGGCGGCGGAGGGGCGTTCGGGCGGGACGCCATTGCGATTGACGCTCTTGCTCGATGCATCGGGCTCGATGGAGCGGGAAGACCGGCGCCAGTCGGTGAATATGGCGATGGGGCAACTCGCGGCGCAGCTTCGCGAAGGGGATCTCGTTTCCTTAATCACGTTTGCGCGCACGCCGCGTCTTGTGGCGGAAGGAGTTCCTGCGAGTGAGGTTCATGAGTTGGTGGACCGTGTGAGGAATCTTCCGAGCGAGGGGGGGACAAATCTCGAAGCGGCGTTGCGATTGGCCATTGAAAAGGCGCTCGAACACAAGGACGAGGCGGCGCAGAATCGCATCATTCTTATCACCGATGGTGCGGCTAATCTTGGCGATGCGGATCCCGCGAGTCTGGCCGTTTTGATCGAGGAGATGCGGAACAAGGGGATTGCTTTCGATGCGACGGGTATTGTGGCGGATGGCTTGAATGATGAGATTCTGGAGGCGCTGACTCGGAAGGGAGACGGTCGTTATTACTTGCTCGATCGACCGGAAGACGCGGACGAGCGGTTCGCGAAACAGATTGCCGGGGCGCTACGTCCTGCGGCGAAAAACGTGAAGGTGCAGGTCGAGTTCAATCCGGAGCGCGTGAAGAGTTACAATCTCCTTGGCTTTGAGAAACACCGTTTAGAGAAAGAGGACTTCCGCAATGACAAGGTGGATGCGGCGGAGATGGCGGCCGCGGAAGCGGGGGTGGCTTTGTATCACTATGAGTTGATTCCAGATGGGGAAGGCGACGTGGGATCTGTGTCCGTGCGTTTCCGCGACATGTCATCGGGTCGCATGGTCGAGCGTCGCTGGCCGATTCCGTTTTCGACGAGTGTTCCTTCGCTCGATCAAGCGACGGATTCCATGCGGCTCGCCTCGATTGCGGCGCTGACGGCCGCGAAGTTGAAAGGCGATGTGCTCGGGGACTTCGTCGATTGGGAGTGGCTCGCGAATTCATCCCGGTCGTTGAGCAGAATTTTCCAGCAGCAGGAAAGAGTTTCGGAACTCATCACGTTGATTTCACAGGCCCGCGGCATCGCCAGAAAGTAAACCAAGAAAAAAGAGAGATCGCTATCTATGAGAAGAAATTGGAATCATTGGAACGGGCGCGTTGTTGCCCTTGTTATTGTCTGTTTTTCGGCCGTTGCGCTTGTGAAGGGTCAGGACTCGCCGCCAGAGGTGAAGGAAGCGAAATCATCGGCCTCGGTTGGCGCGGAGATCGGTGAAGATGGCAGTGGAAAGATCATCGTCGAAGCCAAAGGCGTACGGCCCAAGGTGCCGGTATTTTTCAACGCTTCTGCAAAAACCGTAGTTCGCTTTGACGGCGAGTTTCTCGTTCATGACGTTTCACTGTTGCTGAAGGTTATTCAGGGTAAGCCGGAGACGCTGACGCTGGGACTGAACGGAAGTGGAGATGTTGTCGGCGTGTCAGGGGAAGGGCTGACGGCGTGGAGTGTGCGAAGCGAGGGAGGAAAGAGGTTTCTCGATCTTCGTGTGGAAAAGGAAATCAAAGAACTGAAGGCGAAGGTTGAACTGAAATCGGAGGAGCTGGAACTGCCATTCACGCGCGAACTCACGCATGTCTCCCCGGGCAAGGCGGTGGGGTTCCAGTCCGTAGTGGAACTGGCGAATTCTGAGGAAGTGGACCGGAGGGCAGTTGCCTTCGACGGGTTTCTTCCCGTTGGGGATGAACGCGATCCTTCCAAGTTTCAAACGGCGACAGGTGGAACGTTGCGGGTAAAGCTGGCGAAGAGTGGTGCTTTGCCACCGGACGTCGAATTTCTCAATGCCTCGCTCGATGGGATCGTGAGCGAGGATGGAAAGTCGGTGACTTTTTCCTTCAAGGCGAAGGCGGTGGTGTCACAGCCCGAGACTTCGGTGGATCTCTTTCGTGGTCAGATTGCGCTTTTTGGAATCGCAGAAGCCGGGCCCTACACTTTGAGGCTTTCGCAAGCGAGCGGAGGGCCGGTTTATCAGCTGGAGTTTGATGAAGCGGGAACTTATCCCGTTGAACTGAGCTTCAGTACGGCGGTCGGTGCGGTGAAGGAGTGGAAGGCAGTCGAATTTGGAATCGGTGCCGGAACCATTGTGCCGATTTCGTTGGTTGGGGTCGAAGTGGATTCCGAGTTTTCCGGAAAGGATGGAGTGGCCATGCTTTACACGGAAGATGGCGGCTTTTGGCAGGGGTTCCTTCCTGCTGATGGCCGTGCGCGATTTGTTTGGAAAGCGGCGCGGAAGACGGGAGAAGGGAAACTGTTTTTCACGAGCACCGGGAAAGTGGAATCGCGGATTGGAGCCGGCTTGCTGCGCCAAGATCATCATTTGAGCCTGCGGGTTCTTCAGGGGGAATTGGAGAGTCTTCAATTGGAACTCTCGGGATCCGGCGAGGTGCTGGATGTGTCGGGTAACGGTGTGTTGGCATGGGAAGTTTCCGAGGATGCAGAGGCGCGGACGCTTGCAGTGAAACTCAGCCAGCCCATTGAAAAGTCCGCAGACTTCCTCATCCAAACGCAGTCTGCGCTGGGAGATTTCCCGGTCAGTGTGTCGCCGATGCGTATTCAACCGCAGGGCGTTGTCAGGCACTCCGGGCATATTCGATTGGTGAACGAAGGGTCGGTGCGATTGACTCCGGCGGCGAGGTCAGGGCTCACTCAGTTGTCGCCCGACCAGTTTCCGGGTGAAGCGAGGAAGGCGCGACAGGTCTTTGTTTACCGCTTCCCGACGGGCGATTACGAGTTGGAAGTCAACGCGGAGCGCATTCAGCCGGAGGTCAACGTCTCGCAAGTCGTCATCTACCGCTTTGGAGAAACAGACCGGGTGATCAACGCCAATGTCGAATTGGACGTTCGCGAGGCGCCGGTGCGGGAATGGGATCTGGAGATCCCTGCGGACTACTCTGTCGTTGCATTGTCCGGCGCGAGTGTGGCGGATTATGTAGTCGGGAGCGAGCCAGCCAATGGGCGGCGTTCGTTGAAAGTGTTGTTTGGTCAGGATGTAAGCGGTCGGCAGTTGGTGAGCCTCCATCTGGAGAAAAGCGTGGCCGCAAATGCCGGTGACTGGACTTTGCCGCAAATCACCTTTGCGGAGGCGAAAAGTGTGCGCGGCGACATTGGAGTGGCTGGGGCTGCAGGGTATCGCATCGGAGTGGGGAACACTGAGAATCTCGCGGAGAAACCGTTGTCATATTTTCCGAACCCTGTTCCCAATCTCCAGCAGGCATTCCGCATACGGGAAAAGGATTGGTCGGCGACGATGACGGTCGAGTCATTGGAGAAAAGCGTGCAGGCGGACGTCTTTCACCTCTATTCGCTGAACGAAGGAACGGCGTTCGCGAGTGTCGTTCTGAACTACTTTGTCACCGGCGCTCCCGTCTCCGAATGGACGGTAAAAGTGCCGGAGTCGGCCCAAAACATCATCTTGGATGGTCTCGACGTGCGCACTTGGCGGCAGGAGGAAGATGCGATCATCGTGACCCTGCACCAGCCGGTGATCGGACCGTATACTTTGCTCCTTTCCTTTGAAGAAAAGATCGGAGCGACGGGCGGAAGTCTCGCGGTGGGGAGCGTCGAGCCAATGGGAGTGCAGGGGGAGCGGGGATTTGTCCAAGTGGTAAGCCCGGTACTCGTTAAGTCCGAAGTGAAGGCCGCCTCGGAAGGATTGCTCAAGCTCGATCCGCTCGAGTTGCCTGCTGAGTTTCGATTGCTGACCTCTTTTCCGTCCCTCGGTGTTTACCAATACACGGATCGCCCCTTCGATTTGAGTTTTGATATTCAATGGTTTGATGCCGGGACAACGACGGCCCAGGTTATTGAATTCTGTGACGTGAAAAGCCGGGTTTCTGCCGACGGGCAAGTCGTCACAACGGTGACTTATGATGTGAAATCGCGGGGTCGCCAGCCGCTCCGATTGCGTCTTCCCAATGGAGTCGAACTCTGGTCGGTAAGGGCCGCCGGTCAATCGGTGACGGCGCGGCAGGATGGCGATGTGCACTTGATTCCGTTGCCAGGAACCGCGGATCCGAATTCGCCCTTGGAGATCGTCGTCACCTTGGCGAAGCCAGGATCGGTCGGGGAAAAGACAACCTTGGCACTGCCGAAAATGGATTCGCTGATTTTGAAAACGGAGTGGGAAATCTCCGGCGGAGAGGACCAGACACTGGTTCCGGTCGACGGCACCGTCGGACCGGCGAGGCGAATCGTGCCGCCGAATGGATTTCACTGGATAGCTTCTTCCCAGCGGAAATTTCTCCTCGCTGCCGGATTGGCAGGAGTATTCTTTTTGGGGAGTCTGTTAGGTCGCGGACGCGGGATTCTGAAGGGGCTGTCGGTGCTCTGCATGTTGGGGGCGGTGGCGATATCCGTGCTTGGTGTTTACGTGGCGCTAACCTCTCCTGCGCCGGTCGCCTCCGGACTGAAGATGAGCCTGCCCGTGATCACGCCGGGCGAAGATGCGAGGATCGTTTTGAAGAGTGTCTCTGACACCGTTTCCGGGTTGTCGATACCAGGGCTGATATTGGCCGGGCTGGGCTTGGTCGGCTTTTTAATTTCCTTCGGCGCTGACAGTGGGCGACGGACTGGCAGACAAGCGGTGTGTGTGGTGCTGATGTCGGTCGGGGTCTTGCTGCAGGTTGATGGTGCCGTCTTCTTCTATCTTCTCATCGGCACGGTTATCCTCCTGAACTTCGTGGTGCCAAATGCTGTTGAAGTCGTGAAGTCATCCTCGGGTGGAGGGAGTAATTCGAGTGGCGGTAGTCAAGGCGACGACATTGCTGATGGTGCCGGCGCGGCTGGCGCAGCGGGATGCATCGTCTTTTTGGGATTGATGCTCGGTTCGCCCGGGAATTTGGAGGCCCGCTCCAAGGTGCCCCCGCCGCTAGTCCCTCAGGGATTCATTGCTGCGGATGTCATTGAACAGTCGATGGTCGTGACTGATGAGCGTGTGGAAGGCACCGGTCGATTTGTCATCACGGGAGAAGCCGGCGACAAGGCGATCCTGTTGAAGTCGCCCGCTGTTCTGAATCATTTTGAGGGTGCCGGAAAGCTTCGCGTTGAGAGGACACAAGTGGAGGGATTCGGACTCTGTTATGTCGTGCATGTGTTAGAAGAAAATGAAGGTCGCGTGACATTGGAATCTGACTTTTCCTATTCCTTGAACCTGGAAAATGAAGCGAAGTCGTGGCCGGTCGCGACGGGAATTGCGGCTTCCAATATTGTGCTCGCGGAGTACGAAAAGCCGGGCTGGGAGTTTCATTCTTCGGCGGCAATGCGGATTGATCCGGGTGCGGGCGAAGAGGTGAGTCGGGCGGCTCTGATGTTGGCCCCATGGGCAGGGGCCGTGATCGAGCTGAAGCCAAAATCCCGCGATGTTGCCGTCGAGGAAACGGAGTTCTTTGTCGAAGGCGCGAATCTTTACACGCCTGGACCGGGCGTTGTCGATGGGCGTCACCGCGTTCGCATCCGGGTCGCGCAGGGTGAGGTATCGGAACTCGCAATCAAAGTGCCCGCAGGGCTTACCGCCAGCGAAGTGGATGGGCCGGTGGGTTCATGGCAATTCGATGCTGAAGCGGGATTGTTGAAACTGGTCATCGAACCGGTGCAGTCGAAGGTGTTTGATATTCTGGTGACGACGCAACGTGCTTTGGACGCGTTGCCCACGGAGGTCAGCGTTTCGCCGTTGCAGGTCTTAGATGCAAAGGGGGAAGTTGGACTGATCGCATTGGCCTTTGGCAGAGAAGCTCAGCCGGAAAGGATTGATCCCAACGGACTCTCAATGGTCAATGCCGGCGACTTCGATGCGGCGTTGCTCAAGGGATCGAAGG
>JBCCWV010000215.1:0-8202 GCA_039192745.1 Verrucomicrobiota bacterium
CGAGCGCCTCCGCGACCGCCGCCTTCTCGACTTCCGACTCAGGTCCTGTTTTCAGTGCTTTCACTTGTTTCGCAGAAAGATGGGATTCGATCCCCGCCCCCAGCCGGGCCCAATGCTCAATTTGCCCCGCCTGAGACCGATCCGCCCAACCCGCAGCCTCTTTCGCGGCGGAAGCAAGATCTCCAGAGACTTTGACGGCAACACTAGGCATGCGCTAAAATATCTGGAATAGCAACTAAAAGCAACCAATTACAACTAAAAGTTTCCATTTTTCTGTAAATTTTTAGCGGTATGAAACGACCCGGCAGCGCATCTCGAAAAGCACTCAAGGGTCAAATCAAACGCCGCGAGGCGTGAGTACTAAGGCCGAGCAATCCCATAGAGTCGCCGACAAGGTTCGCGGACTTCGATAATCGAGCCTTCCGCCCACGTCGAAACCAAAACAAAAACCGCCACCGCTCTCGCCACGGCGAAGACTAACATTGGCAATCAGCTGAAGGCAAAACGTGAAGAGGTGAAACAGCTCACGGCACAACTTGAAGAGACCAAGAACGAAAAGCTGCCAATGCCTGAATGTCTCCCAAAACGCCTCAAGGAAGCAAAGGCAGCGCTGGGAATTCATCAGTAGTCCCCACAAGGACTCGCCAACTCACTCGCGACGATTATCCGGTCGACTGATCAGCCGGCGAATTATCAATCGATTTTAGAATTTCCCCCTCTCATTCAGCCAACCGAAACCCTCCGAATCATGTTGCGACTCAGTCTCAATAAGCTTAGGTGTAACGGGTTGGGTTTCTTCGCTCCTGAGTTTACTTACCCTCTCGGCATCGCCTCCAAAGATCATGATCCCTCCATCAAAATTCTGCCTCTTCGGGCTGATTTTCTTCATGTTTCCTCTGTTGCTCCACGGGCAGGTCACCGTTCAGCTTGATGCGGTCGCCGATCAGGGCGGAAGGTATTATGATTTCACGTCCGACGCCTTCTTCGAAGTCGGACTACAGGATCCAGGTAGTTTTAACCCGGATATCGAAGGTTCCTTCTCCATTGTGCGACTTCCCCTCCTCTGTCAGTGGGGCGCAGAAGACGTCTTCCCCAACAATGAGAATTTTGAACTCGGATATCTCCAATACGACGATTCCACGATCACGAATATTGGAACAGAAACGGCTCCCATCGTTGGCTTGGATCTCGATATTCAGGCAAACGTGACGGATGGCAGTCAGATCATAAATGCTGGCTTAAACAATGCAGAAAACTCGCAAACCATTGTGCTGGGTATTGATCCCGCGAGTGAAGTTGTCATCGTCGATGGTGTGCTGAAGAAAATCTTTCTCGCAGCATCCGTGCGTATCCTTTACCAGAACTCAGATGGAGTGCTCGACGGAGAAACTTTCGATGGTGAGCCAGACGTCTTTTTTGATGGGACTTTTTCCATTTTCTCCAATCGTTTCGACTTTTTCGTCGATGGCTTCACGGTCGCCACGAACCCGAGCCTCGTTTCCTTTGCAGGACCAAATTTGGGCAACACTCTTACTTTTCGCTTTACTTGGGATTTTACGGGAACATTCACCAACCTCGAAGAGACTCCTTTCCCGGAATTCCCGATCGCGATTGAGACGTCCGGCGGAAACGTGAACCTGAGTTGGACCGAACCAAGCGGAGTTCCGCCGATGTTCATCTACGTTGTTCAATCCAGTGACAATCTCGACGGCTTCCCTTGGCCGGAAAGCGCCTGGGTAGTCGATGACCAAACGGACGACAAAGGACTGACCGTAAACCTCACAGGATTCTCGATTTACGGCAGAGGGACCCCTGGTGGCATCGAGACACTAACATGGACGGACCCGGACACATCTCTGCCCGCGAAAAGATACTACCGCATGCAAGCGACCTACGCACCGAGGCCTTCCGTAACACCGATTTCCAATTGAAGGCATCCAGAGACAAGGGCCTTTCCGTTGGGAAAAGGCGCGGTGACCGGGGCGTCGCCATCATGACCGTGCTTATTCTCATGAGCCTCATGGTTGTGCTCCTCACGGCCATCTTCGCGATCTCCACTCAGGAGCAAAAAGCAGCTGGCCGAGTCGTCGCCAGTGCTCGTTCCCGTATTCTCACTGAATCACCTGCCTCGCTGGTTATCAGCCAGATTCGGACAGCCACCGAGAATCCCGAGACGCTGTGGGCAAGTCAACCTGGCGCTATTCGCACGTCGAAGCTCGACGGATTCCCGCTGGAGATCTTCAAACTCTACTCCGCACGGGAAATGGTCGTCGAAGACACACGCGAACCTCTGCTGGACGACCTTCCGGAAGCTTGGGAGGAATTCCCAGAGAGATTTACCGACTTAAACGCCCCTGTTACCCGTCGGGAGGACGGTCAACTTGTCCTCCATTTTCCCATACTCGATCCACGCGCGTTCTCAGAAGACAAGGAAACAACCGTGGAAGGCTTCTCCTATTCGGAAAACGCCCTTAGAGGCACAGTAGGCCCGGGAGCCGGGGAGGACTCGCAGCGGCTTCCAATGCCGGTCGCATGGCTCTATCTTTTGGAAGACGGCACACTGGGAACTATCAACGAAGGAGGAACGTTCGAAGGCGCTTCCACTCCCACGCAGGAAAACCCGATCATCGGACGCATCGCTTTTTGGACGGACGACGAGAGTTGCAAAATCAACCTCAACACTGCAGCCGAGGGAAGCCAATGGGATACGCCTCGCGCGGACACGATGCAGGAACGGGAGCTCGCAAAATTTCAACCTGTCTTCGGCGAATATTCACGTTATCCGGGGCATCCGGCATCGACTTCGCTCAGTCCTGTTCTCGCTCCCGGCAAAAGACTGGATCCGAAAAACTCCTCAGAGTTGGAAATCATTTCCCAACTGCACGCCCTGAACCCTCGAGTTGAGTTCGGCGGCTCCGAAGCGGGGACGATATCCCGTGAAGACGGCTACGAAATGCCACGCGCCGCTGAAGCACTCTATGCTTCGGTCGATGAATTGACCTTCGACCCTGATCGCGAGACAACAGGATTTGATCCGCGCCAACTCCGCTTCTTCCTTACTACTTCGAGCCGTTCTCCCGAGGTCAATCTATTCGGCCACCCTCGACTTGCAATGTGGCCGGTGCATGCGGACGTCTTTGCCTCCGATAACCAGTCCGACTTCGGGACGCCAAGTGATGAACTAATCGCATTTTGCGCTTCTGCCGGCGGCTTCCCTTACTTTTATCAGCGGGAATTCGCCGACGACCCCATCCGCGAATTCTATCAATCAGCAGAAGGCCGGAACGCCGAGATTTTCAACTGGCTCAAAAACCTAACATCAAGACAGCACCCCGGCTACGACGCAGCATTCAGTGACAAATATGGCGAAGACGAAGATAGTGACCGCGACCAGATTTTAGCACAGATCCTGGACTATATTCGGTGCACGAATCTCTTTGATCCTCACCTTGAAGACCCGAATCGGCAGTACACGGGGAAACAAGGCAGTGTCGGACACGGCCAAGTCACAGGTCTCACACTAATGCCTCGGGCAAGTTATACCTTCGTTTGGCAAGACGCACGGAGACCCGTCCCAAAAGGCATCGGTCGCATTATGACGATCAGCGAAGCGGCTTTGCTCTTCCATTGCAACGCGGAAGTGGCGAACGATGGCTCTATTAGAGGTAAGTCCGACAACTGGCCCGGAGAAGCCGGCGTGGCTCCCGTGCCTGGCACGAAGCGCATCCAAGTAGGGCTTTTACTGGAAGCATTTTCGCCGTCCCACGGTTGGACGGGACTCATCCCGGAGGGCTCGCTTCTCATTGATGGCGGAGGCAACGACGATTTCGATCCTGGCGCGATTCCACCTCCTTCTTTCTCTGTCACTCCATTAGATAGCTCCGGCGTCGAGATTCCCGGTTTTTCCGAAATACTCACGATTGAAAACCGTTCTGTGGTTCTACCCAACTCGAATCCGAAACAGGATTGGATCACCTGGGGAGCCAACGCCGGGCCGAGGATTTTCATGAACAACCCGGTGGTTTGGAAAGACTTCCTCGTGCCGCCAGAAACAGCGGGGCTTATGTTTGAAGGCAATGATGCCGCCAATCCATTCAGAATCGTCCTTTACAACACACGCCCTGTCCTTGAAGGCGCGGCGCCAGCTGTCTCCGATATCGTTCAATCCTTCCAATTGGTTTTTCCAAATTCTCCGACCGTCGGTTTCCCAGTTCCAGATTTCGTTGGCGAGGACAATCCAGAATTGTTTGACCTTGAATCGCGACTTCGGGGATCTATTACGACCCCCGAACTGCTCATCGACGAAAGCAACGACGTCGTCCGGTCCATTGTCCCCAATCACAACGACTATCGCCTGGTTGCCGCGAAGAGGGTCATTCCCCCCAACCTCTTCGTCCCACATCCCGATTACTCGGATTTCCCCAGAGTGCCTGGCGACACCGTGGAAAGAATGGCCCACGCGCTAACCGAATCCGCCGACAGTTCTATTCACGGTGCGACACTGGAAAATTCCCTCTCTTGGGCACGATTTTCTGGTCAAGTGTATCCAGACTTCTCTGTAAAACCAAGACCAGCTGGGACCACCAGCTATCAAAATGACCGCCGCAGCACGGCCGACGAGCGGCGGGGCACCGGCGATCCGCGTTTCAACGGGGAGTGGGACAATGGCTATGCATCAGCCCCGCCCGGAGCTTATATTAACCGGCCCGACGATGGTGATTCCCTTGGTATGGGCTCTGGATCCGGAACTCCCTATTTCGACGATCTGGATTCCACCGCGGATCCGCGCGCAAATCGCCGGGTTTCTCCCACCTTTTATTCGCCGAACAAAGCGGTGCCTTCGCCAGGTATGCTTGGCTCCATTCCCACCGGCATTCGTGACAACATCCCATGGGAAACTCTCCTATTCCGACCCGAGCCTACTCTCGCCAGTGGACAGCATTACGGCGTCGTCTCGCCGCCGGATCATCTCTTTCTTGATCTGTTCTGGATGCCCGTCGTCGAACCTTACGCGATCAGCGAGCCTTTCTCGACCGCCGGCAAGATCAACATGAACTACCAGATACTGCCCTTCTCCCATATCCGGCGGGCAACCGGGATGCATGCAGTCCTGAAGAATGAAAAAGTATTCGCTATTCCCACTTTTGACGGCGCGACTTATAAGACGATCACTTCCGATAAGGATTATAGACACCCCATCAAAGTCGAGGAAACACTTTTGCAGTTTGAGGACAAGTTCAATAGCATGGATTTTTTCCAGTCCGCTTCTGAGATTTGCGAGATCCACATGGTTCCTGACGATCCTAACATCAATACCTCCCTCGCGATGATGACGGCGCGATCGATTTTCGGCGGCTACTGGGGGCGCCATCTCCTCACCGGCGACAATAGCAAGGAGCGGATTTACACCACGATCTACCCGAGGCTCACTGTCCGCTCCAATTCCTTCCGGGTGCATTACAAAGTCGAAACCATCAAGAAGGCGCGAAGTGCCGATGCAGACACGTTCGACCCCGAACTCGACCAGATCACTTCTTCCGCACGAGGCTCCACACTCATTGAACGGTTTATCGACCCCAACCACCCTCGTCTGCCGGACTTCGCCACACTTAGCGCGGACGACCCCACCACCTTGGATCAGTTTTACGGCTTTCGGATTTTGAAAGAGACCGTGTTTTCGCCCTGAGAACCGAGAAGTTTCCGATTTGCATTGTCTTGGCGTCTCAACGCTGCTTCTTGAGCACACCAAGGTTCCACGGAATCTCTCCATAGGCCTTTCCTTTGCGGTCGGGATGAAGAACTCCTTGGAAGAGGAACGGCGCATGGAGGTCGGCTTCCATGCGCTCGTCGTGGCCGCTTCTCAGTAACTCACCGTGACTGATCGAATGCGTCCACCGGGCGGCGCCAAGTTGTTTCACATTCTCTCCGGAACCCCACGCGGCGGCGTAAGGAAGCGCAAGCGATCCGGCGAGCGGGCGCCATTGGCCATCGAGTTTATCCGCCACCCATGCCTGAAAATATCGCCGGTCTTCCCGTCCCTGCGCCTCGATGAGATTGAGATAGCGACCGGCGGCATCATCGACGCGGTAGATGTGACTTGCCTCAAAAATATCCTCTTCCATCGCCAGTTCAGGCTCGCTCCAGCCGCGGGGAAAGTCATCAAGCGTCGTTTCCGCCCGCCACATGCGACCGTTGTCCGACGTGTAGAAAAGGTGCGCCTTGGCGTCATCGCATATCACCCAGAAATCGAGCCACGGATCGTTTCCCGGTTTGGTTGCACCCATGGGTTGGAGCGGTGTCCAGGAATCCGGATCGCCGATATCATCTGTCGTGCAGAAAGCGGCTTGATACTCAGGATCCCACCCGGCGTTTTTCGCCTGGCAAACGAGATACCACTTCTGATGCGGGCGGAAGTAGAAAACATGAGGCGCGCAGTAGTAGCCATCGTGATTGGAAAGCAAGACCGGCTTGGTAGTGGCAGCTTCCTGGAAGTCCCCGAAAGAAGAATAAACAATCGCGTGTGACCGCTCATGACCGCGCAAAGTACAGAAGAGATGCCAGCGATCTTCGAACCGAACGATCGACGGATCCTTGATTGCGATCCATTCTTCTTCACCAAAAGCGTCGGTGCGCAAAATGGGGTCACCTGTGGTCCAGGAGAACGGATTCCCTTCCTTCGTTTCGGCGGCCTGGAGCTTCGCATTCCATCGACGCATAATCTCGAGCCGCTCGGGGATCGGTTCACCTGTCCGGCAATCAACCAGCCCGCTGCGGCCGCCAGGATGCGGCGTTTCGTAGAAGCCGCACCAGCCGAACCCGATGACCTGCGGATGCTCGAGGGCGATCTCCGCCAGCCCCCGGTAAACGGCTTCGAACTCCCCCAGGTCCGCCGCCGCATATCCGGCCTTCGCCGGTTCGCCCGTGTAAACACCGGCTCCCGTATCGGCGAGATGGATGGGGCCGTCCCAATGCCTCGTCACCTGCTCGAGCACCGGATAAATCTTCTCCGGCGGGCCCATGACATTGACCGAAAGAACATCAACATAAGGTTTCATCTCTTGCACGGCAAAATCCGGGAGCGGCTGCAAGTGGAGCGTATTGCGGTCGCCGAGGATAAGATGGTTCTTGTCGTATCTGCGGATAGCTTCGTGATACACGCGGTACCATTCGCGGCAAATCAAGCGCATGAAGGTTTCGCGATCTTCCAGCATCCGTGCGTGCGCCACATAACCGCGCATCGGCTGCTCCAGATTCCCGATATCTTCCCACTTCTTGATCGGCACGCCATAGGTTTCACGCCAACGGTCGATCGTTCCATACACCCGGTGCATCAAGCCGATCCATTCCTCCATCGCTGCCGAACCCGGCTTCACGATATCGTCAATCCATAGATTGAAACTCTTCGATTGGGGATGCCATGGAGGATTGTGGCAAAGGTGATAGCCGATCAGCTGGCGATTGTCTTTCAGAGGCAGACAAACTTCCCGGCAGCGGGCATCGACGGCGCGACGAAACTCCGCGGAAAAAACAACCGGAAGATTCGGCCCTGCCATGTATTGCCGCGGGTATTCGAGGAAGATCGTGAAGGGAAACTTGAGTTCCGCAAAGTGCTCCGGTGGCCACTCCGGCGTGCGTGTGACCCGTTTCGAACGCACGAGCCTTTGAGCAGGCGGCAGCGTCGAGGGATCGACAGCCGAAGGCCCGATCGACGGCGGGAGATAATTGAATCCCCAATCTCGAAGCCTCTCCGGCAATGACTTCCGCCAGCCCTCCTTGTCCCCATAACGCTCAGCGAGATTCCATGGCATGTGCGTTCCGTCGCCGTAGTGATTGAGCCCTCGAAGGAAAAACGGCTTTCCGACTGGATCGACGAGCTGCAATCCACCATCGCTCGCTTCTCCAATTCGAAAGAATTGACCATAGCTTGCGGAGGTGATGACCAAGAGGGCCGGAAGTGTGATGATCGCGATTCGAGTTTTCATCCAAAGTGGCATTCCATTAAAGGCCATTGCCCTCCATTTCTTCACCAAAAAATCCAAGATAGTTTCCAAAGAATCCAGTTTCCCAATCGTCCAAAGACACTTGATCGGTTAAAATAAATCTGTAGCTGGTATCCGTCCGTCGCGAAGCGACGGGTGAACTATAGCCGTGCATTTTAACGTCCGGTAGCTCGCAAATCCTTTCGCGTCGCGAAGCGACCGC
>JBCCWV010000216.1:0-8129 GCA_039192745.1 Verrucomicrobiota bacterium
AATGCTTTGAGTTCTTTACCGGAGTGGCCAAAGACGTCGATCGCTGCGGGTCTCAAGCCGGTCATGAGGGAAAGCCGGGAGGGGCCGCATTTGGCCAGTTGGCAATAGGCGCGCTCGAAGACCACGCTCCGGGCGGCGAGCTGGTCGATATTCGGGGATTTGATTCGTGGATCCCCATAGCAACCAAGCATGGGCCGCAGATCGTCGGTGGCGATCATGAGAACGTCCGGTTTTTGTGCCGCAAATGCTCCGTTGGCGGCGAGCAGAAGCACGGCAAGGAGGGAGAGGCAGGCTGGGAGTTTCATTTTGATCAGGCTTTCGAGACCTTCTATCGCGGGGAAACGCTCGGGAAAGGCAAGGTTTGGGGGTTGGTTTTGCGAAGCGGGTGACGTATTCTGCAAAATAAACCGACTTTTGACCATGAATTGTTACCCCCGACTTTTTGCCGCTGCCGTCTTCGCCCTTTTTATCACCGCTGCCCAGGCCCGCACGTGGACAAATTCCGAAGGGAAAGAACTTGTGGCCGAACTCATCGGAGTGAATGGCGACAATGTTCAACTGAGGCGTCAATCGGACGGGCGGACTTTTGAGATACCTGTCGCTTCTCTGAGTGCGGAGGATCAAGCGTTCATCCAAGAGCAAGCGGCTTCGACGGGCTCGGCAACGCCCGGTGAAAGTAGCGGTAACGACTGGCCGGGCTGGCGCGGTGCGGATCAATCGGGAATCTCTCCTGACACCGGACTTCTCAAGTCGTGGCCGAGCGGTGGCCCGGAATTGCTCTGGACGTACGAGAACGCCGGTAACGGATATTCAAGTTACTCCGTTGTTGGCGGCAAGCTCTACACGCTTGGCGCGCGGGAGACGCAGGAGATTTTGATTTGCCTCGACGCCGCTTCCGGTGACGAACTTTGGACTGCTGATGTCGGAGTTGATCCTCAGTCGGGATACAACACCGGTTGGGGCGGAGGTCCCCGGTCGACGCCGACTGTCAGTGACGGCATGATCTATGTGTTGGGTGTTGCGGGTGATGTTGTCTGTTTTGATGCGGAAACCGGAAAGGAAAAATGGAGGAAGAATCTGGTCGACGACTTCGGCGGGCAGCTTTCCAAGTGGGGTTATTCGGAATCTCCGACCGTGGACGGTGACAAGGTGCTTGTAACGCCCGGTGGCAAAGACGGCGCCATCGTCACGTTGGACAAGAATTCCGGACGGACGATTTGGCAGTCGGAAGATCTTACCGACCGCGCGGAATACTCTTCAGTCGTCGTGGCGGAAGTCGACGGCAAAAAGCAATACATTCAACTTTTCGAAAAAACGCTCGCGGGAGTAGACGCGGAATCGGGCGACGTCATTTGGACATCGAACTGGGATCCCGGAAAGGTCGCGGTCATTCCGACGCCGATATACCATGACGGCTATGTTTACATGACGTCCGGTTATGGGGCCGGTGCGAAGTTAGTGAAGATTTCCGGCGGTGATGCGGAGGACGTTTGGGAAAACACAGAAATGGTTAACCATCACGGCGGCGTCGTCCTCGTGGGGGATCACGTCTACGGATTTACTGACAAGAAACGCGGCAATCTCATGTGCCAGGAACTCATGACCGGTGAAGTCGCTTGGATGGAGCAGGACGGAGGTAATCTCAAGAAGGGCGCCGTGCACATGGCTGATGGCATGCTCTATTGTCTTAACGAAGACGACGGCACGGTGACGCTTGTCGAAGTGAATCCGCGAAGCTTTTCAAAGAAGGGTCAATTCAAGCTCCCCAAGGAGTCCAAGATCCGCGCCGACAAAGGCAAAATCTGGTCTCATCCTGTTGTTATTGGCGGAAAGCTCTACCTTCGGGATCAGGAGTATATCTTCTGCTACGATGTGAAGGGTTAGTGTCTCTAGCCGCGTAAGTCACAAAACAACAAAACGAGAGGTTCCAGAAAATGAAACGGACCGTTTTGCCTCTTCTGGCCCTTCTCCTCTGCGTCAAAATCGGTTGGGCTGAGAATTCGAAGCCGAACGTGGTCTTGATCTACATTGATGACCTCGGCTACGGAGATATCGGCGTTTACGGCTGCAAGGATATACCCACGCCGAACCTAGATCGTCTGGCGGCCGAAGGGGTGCAATGCACAACATCCTACATCACGAATCCGCCGTGCTGTCCGAGTCGATGTGCTTTGATCATGGGGCAGTATGGACAGCGGTTTGGAAAATATGGGATGTCGCGTGGACTACCGATACCGGAGGATCGTCCTAACTTGGCGAGATTCATGACCGATCAGGGGTATGTGACGGGGCAGATCGGAAAATGGGACATTGGAACCCGTGCGCAGGGGCCGCTTAGTGTGGGATTTACCAAGGTCGCCCGGAAGCCTCCGGTGAAAGAATACTCTGCCGAGGAAATTGCGGCGATGCCGAATAATCTTCGCAAGCAAATCGAGAAGAAGGGCGGGAAATCGAAGTTCTTTTGTATCAATGAAAAGGGTGAAGAGCAGTGGTTAACCGATTATGACGGTGACCGGATGGTGGAGTTTATTGAGGAGCATCAGGAAGAACCGTTCTTTCTGTATTGGTCTCCCGAAGCGGTTCATTCCTTTAATTTGGAGGCGCCTAAGAGCCTGACGAGTCGCACGACGGCCAAACCCTCCCGGATAAAGCTGGCGGGCGCGATCGTTTCGGTCGACGATCAGGTGGGTAAGTTGATCGATACTCTAGAGAAGCTGGAACTTCGCGAAAGAACCTTGGTGATTTTCTCCAGCGACAACGGCGCCAACGGCAGTGAAGGCGGGACATCGACTCCCTACACCGGAGGCAAAGGGAGCGGGACACAGAAGGAAGGATGGGTTCGCGTGCCGACGATTTTCTCGCTGCCAGGAACGCTTCCGGAGGGTCAGCCCTATCATGGAATGATCGCAAACTTCGACTTCTACTCCACGATCGCGACTTACATCGGTGCGGAGGTCCCTAAGCACTGTGATGGGGTGGATTTATTTCCTTGGCTCAAGGGCGAGAATTCCGGGGATGCCCACAAATACTTGTTCTGGTTGAACAATGAGCCCGGGGATGCAGAGCGCCGTCATCTGATTGCGGCCAGGTGGAAGGACTGGCGGCTCTACAAGAAGTATGAGAAAGATCAGTGGCAGCTCTTTAATCTCAAGTCCGACCCGCGAGAGGAGAATAATGTGGCTTCAGAAAATCCAGACATTGCGAAGAAGATGGCGACCAAACATGCGACATGGGTGGAGTCACTTTCGCCATTGGGCGAGATTCCGAATATCAAGGGCGGAGTGACCGTGCCAGAGGGACATGGCTGGGCGACTTCATCGCCTTCGGATAAGAAGAGTTAACTCTGAAGAAATTGGTATTTATGCACTTATCGCAAAGACTTACGGCTTTCCTTCTTTTTGCGACTCTTATTTCAACGGTCTCCGCGAAAGAGCGACTCAACATCCTTTTTATCTTTACCGATGATCACGCATTGAAAGCGCTGTCTGCTTACGGAGGACCGCTCGCGGAATTAGCTCCTACTCCCCATCTCGACCGGATCGCCAAGGAGGGGATGCTTTTCGAACACTGCCTCGTTACGAATTCGATATGTGCGCCTTCGCGAGCCGTGGTGCTGACAGGGAAATATTCACATCTGAATGGTCAATTGACCAATAAACAGCGCTTCGACGGATCCCAGCAGACTGCTCCTAAGCTTCTGCAGGATGCGGGCTACCAAACGGCAATTGTGGGCAAATGGCATCTGAAGTCAGAGCCAACAGGGTTTGATCACTTCGAAGTCTTGAAAGGTCAGGGTCAGTATTACAACCCGATGCTGATCACTAACGGTAAAAATGTGAACCATGTGGGTTACACCACCGACATCATCACGGATCAATCCCTGAAGTGGTTGGAGCAGCGCGATCCGGATAAGCCCTTTTTCCTGATGAGTCAGCACAAAGCGCCTCACGGTCGCTGGGAGCCGGCGTTGCGTCATTTGAATGAATTTGAGGATATAGAGATTCCCGAGCCTCCGACTCTGTTCCTGGATTACTCGGGACGAAGTCCTGCTTCTGCAGGGCATGAAATGGGAATAGCGGATCACATGGGGCCGAGCCGGTTAATGCTTCGCTATTCGAGCAGTTTTACTGACGAGCAGTTTGAGGCGTTTGATGGGCATTTTCGCCCCCGCAATGAGGCAATGGCAAAAATGAATCTCACAGGTAAGGAGCGAACCCGCTGGAACTATCAACGTTATATCAAGAATTACCTCCGCTGCGTGAAGGCGGTGGATGAGAACGTCGGGCGCTTGCTGGCGTATCTCGATGAAGAAGGAATCGCGGAGAATACCGTGGTAATTTACAGTTCTGACCAGGGTTTTTGGTTGGGGGAACACGGCTGGTTTGATAAGCGCTGGATGTATGAAAACAGCCTGCACACGCCGCTGTTAGTGCGTTGGCCGGGTGTGACTTCGCCGGGGGCAAAGAACGCTAACCTCGTTTCCAATATCGACTTTGCTCAGACTTTTTTGGATATCGCGGGCGTCGCGGATCCTAAGGAGATGCAGGGACGCTCACTGACGCCGCTCTTTCGCGGAAAATCTCCCTCTGATTGGCGGAAGTCGCATTACTACCACTATTATGAATCCGGCGGTCACGGGGTGCCGATTCATTTTGGAGTGACGGATGGGCGATACAAGCTAATTCGATTTTTGGATAAGGATTTGGATGCTTGGGAGTTCTTCGACTTGAAGAAAGACCCGATGGAAATGCAGAGTTTGTATGGGGATTCGGAGTTTGAGAAAAAAATTGGAAAGCTAAAGGGGGAGTTAAAGCGGTTGAGGGAGAAGTATCAGGTCGCTGACTAGAGGGTTCGCTGAAAGAAATGGCAGCCACATTCCTCAACGTCGATCTTGAGATCGAGACGCCTGAACCTCTGGATCGCGCCTGTGGCGGGTTGCTTGAGGCCGAAGCGTTTAAGCTTTACGACGGCGAGACGAAGGGTGGCTTTCTCGCGACGTTCGAGGTCAAAGACGGATTGTTGAACACCGATCCTAACTCGATTATCAACACCTTCTGCGACATAGTCGCAGGATTCGATGAACGGGCCAGGAGGATCTGGGATCGAGCCAGCCGGCGGACTTTCGACATTGGTTATGAGACTGACGACAAAGATGGTTCATTCCACTCGGAGTTGAAGAATGACGTATTGGCTCGTGTGGCAGAACTAAGTGCAGACGTCAGATTGACGCTCTATCCGCGTCCGCCCGAACACCAAACAAACAGAGAACAGGGTGATGCTGGACAACGGGGTTCCCGCTCCGATTCAGAATGACTTCCACAGATGCATTTCTCAACCCGCAGCCGAAAGCGTCCCGCCGGTAGCGGGTGCCAGACCTTCGACGATGATAAATTTAATTTTTTAACACGAATGGGCGCGAATGACACGAATTTTCACGAATGTTGAATCCGTTTGTGGGGTCATTTGTGTTTCTTCGTGTCGAATTGTGTTCATTTGTGTTTGAATAAATATCCACTCAATTTTTGATCAAATCCATCCATGAAAATCCTCGCAAAGTATCTCGTCCCAATCTGCTCGATCTTTGGTTTCCCTGCGATTGCAACTGCCGAAACGATGAAACCTAATGTCGTCTTTATCCTCGCCGACGATATGGGTTACGGGGACCTCAAAGCCTACAATCCGGAGAGCAAGATACCGACACCGCATCTCGATGCGCTTTCCGCGGCGGGAATGACATTTACTGACGCGCATTCAGGTGGATCGACGTGCATTCCTTCGCGTTACTCATTGCTGACGGGCAGGTTCGCAGCGCGAAAGGATAAGTTCAGTGACAAACAGCCGGTGATTGAAGACGGACGCACAACGGTGGCGGGCATGTTGCGCGAGAGTGGATATCGAACCGTCATGGTCGGTAAGTGGCATCTTGGTTTTAATCGATTAGTGGAAAGAGAGAAAGGACCCGAGTTCGATTACAATCAACCCATCACAGGCGGGCCGGTTGACCGTGGGTTTGATAGTTTTTTCGGGATGCATGCGTCGCTCGACATTCAGCCTTATTTTTACATGCGCGATCGGACGCCGACGATGGCGCCGACGGAAAAGGCCGAGGCGAATGACAGTATGGGTACGGACGAGAACTGGAATCGTATTCAGGGTGCCTTCTGGCGGGAAGGGGACATCGGTCCAGACTTCAAGTTCATCGAGGTCACGCCCCGCTTCGCCGATGAAGCCAGCAAAGTGATCGAGGAGCACGATCAGGGGAAACCACTGTTTCTCTACCTCCCGTTGCCTTCGCCGCACACTCCCTGGTTGCCGACGGAAGAGTTTGTGGGCAAAAGCGGCGCGGGCATGTATGGCGACTTCACGATGCTGGTCGATGCCGTGGTCGGGCAGATCACCGCGAGCCTCGAAAAGGCAGGCATGAGTGAGAATACGATGGTCTTCTTCTCGAGCGATAATGGCCCCGTCTGGTATGAAAAGGACGTCGAACTATTCGATCATAAATCGGTAGGGCCTTTGCGCGGAATCAAAGCGAGTGTGTGGGAGGGTGGTCACCGGGTTCCCTTCGTCGTGAAATGGCCGGGCAAGGTGAAGGCCGGATCCAGAAGTGACGATCTGGTGGCGTTCGCCGATGTGTTTGCGACCCTCGGCGAAATCGCTGGCAGCGAAGCGCAGGGAGAGGGCGTTGCGGAGGATAGTGTGAGTTTCTTACCCTCTCTTAAAGGGATTGAGAGCGACAAAAAGCGTCCTCCGGTTTTGCATGGTGGAAAGACGATTCGTGATGGGAACTGGAAGTTGATTGCGACAAAGGGAAGCCGCGGATTCAACGCGGAGAAGGGCGTCAAATTCGGTATCGAACTCTATAACCTCCGTAAGGATCTCTCGGAGCAAGATAATCTCGCTGAGGAAATGCCCGAAAAGGTCGATAAGTTGAAAAAGAAGATCGAAGATATTCTCGCCAGTGAGTAATAGGTTTCTTAGTTCAGAAGAATTCCCCGCTCGTCATGAAATCCCTGCTCGCTCTGACTCTAATCTTCGCGTCGATAGTCCAACTGTATGCGGTCGAGAGGCCAAATGTCCTTTTTGTTGTCTCTGATGATCTCAACTATGCGTTAAGTGGTCTAGGTCATCCTGAATGTAAAACGCCCAACCTTGATGAATTTGCGAAGTCGGCGGTTTCCTTTACGAAGGCCTACTGCCAATATCCGCTTTGCGGTCCGTCGCGGGCTTCGATGATGACAGGACAGTATCCCTGGAAGAACGGAGTGACTGGGAATGGAGGAGAGGTCAGCGAGGATCGAGTTACCTTGCCGAAGCACTTTCAAAACCACGGCTACTGGGCGGAGCGCGTGAGCAAGATTTACCACATGGGAATTCCCGTCGATATCGTCCAGGGAACCGACGGCCGAGACCATCCACCTTCTTGGAATCGGGTGCACAATATGACGGCTTTGGAGACAATGACTCCCGGTAAGGCGGTGGAATACACAGACCCTGAAGCTTTGGAAGCTTATCCGCGCCAACGGAAGGAATGGAAGGCTGCGCATGACGCCGGAAAACCCTATACCATGCCGGCCAATGTCCGAGGGCAATACGTGGTCGTGGAAGTTGCTGACAAGGATGTGGCGCAGTTGCCCGACACGATGGCGGCAGATAAGGCGATTGAGATTTTGCAGAATCGATCAACCGACGAAACACCCTTTTTTCTCGCCGTTGGCTTTGTTCGTCCACACTTTCCGTTTGTAGCGACGGATAGCAGCCTGGCTCCGTATGATGCGGATAAGTTGGCTTACCCGGAGATGCCGGAGGATAATTACGATGATATTCCCGTGCAGGCGATCAACGGACGTATGGACTTTGAAAAGGATCCCGTTCGGCAGATGCGACGTGGTTACTTTGGGGCAGTGACATTCATGGATGAGCAGTTCGGCCGTCTTATCGCGGAATTGGATCGGCTCGATCTACGCAAGAAAACCATTGTCGTTTTTGTCTCCGATCACGGGTACCTACTTGGCGAGCACGAGATGTGGAAAAAGACTAAACTCTGGGAAGACGCTATTCATGTGCCATTGATGATTTCTGCTCCGGTGCTGTCTGCGGGGACGAAATGTCATGAATTTGTCGAGCTG
>JBCCWV010000217.1:0-8097 GCA_039192745.1 Verrucomicrobiota bacterium
ATACAAGAATTCTCTAAAATCCCTTTGAATCCATTCCCCCGTTCAGCCCCAAAAAGAACAAAAACGGACTGGTTTTCCCTGATTCCAAGGGATCAAAACTTTCGAGATCCCCTAGAATTTCTTAAAATTTTAAAATTAAGGTTTGCTTAATTCTTGTATTTATGGTAAATATGGGAATGCTTTATAGCTGTCTCTGCTGAAAGCACCAAACACCCATTAAATAGAGACAAAATCCATACAAAACAAAATTGCGATGAATGCAATCACCACTACAGGAGGCCCTTCCACTCTCTGCTCCGGTCCTATCGGCCGGATCATCGGATTGCTTGGGGCTGTCACCATCTCGGCCGCCGCATTGAATTCCAATGCCGTGACCGATTTTCAGGTTCTGGAAACATCTCCGGAATATGAAGAAGCCGCTCTGGACTTGCGAAGCCAAACCCGCAAGCCCTACGAGTTCAGCCGTGCGCTGCTTAACGACGTTCTCCGCTTCCTCGCGGACGACGCAGGAATCTCCTACATCTCCCTTCCGGAGACAGAGGCGACTTCCTCGGCGCTGATCACCTTTAATATTAACGCGAGTCCCTTTGTGGCGCTTGAAACGATTGCCCGCACCAACGGCGTTGCCTTGGTCTATGAAGACGGGATCTTCCACATGCGTCCTATCGACGACAACCAGCTCATCGGCCGGACCTACAGCATCCGTTTCAATACCGGAGAAACTGCTTCGGAAGACGGAACGCTCGGTTTCGGATCCAGCGTCGGAGGCGGCGGACTCGGAACGGCAGGCGCTAGCAGCGGCGCGGCCAGCGGTGGCTCGAACACCGGAGGAAGCGGTCTCTCCAGCGGAGGCACCATCGGCGGGTCAGGAAATACACTGACCACCAACGGCGACCGTCTCGTTGAGGACATCCGGAGCCTCATCGGCATTGCCACAACAGGATTCGACGCGAACATCGCCGGCGATGCCAGTGTCGGAAACTTCGCGCCACTCACCGTCAACACCGACGGAACCGTGGTCGCAAACAACGATGCCGCCTCAGCGGCAATCGGACTCGACAGCTCGGGCACCAGCGGCGGTGGAACCGTCATCTGGAATTCTGACACGAACACTCTCTTCGTCGTCGCGACACGCCAGCAGCACCAGTGGGTCGAAGCCTACCTTGAGGCCGTTGACAAGCCGCAGCCGCTTATCGCCATCGAAATCAAGTTCTTTGAAACCACCAAGGATCCGAGCCGACAGCTTGGCATCGACTGGAGTGGCCTCATGGACGGTGGCGTGAACGTCGGTCTCTCCGGTCCCGGAGGCATCGGATCACCTCTAACGAGAGGGGTGGAATACGAGACTTTCCGCGATCTGCTGGACATAAACCAGTTCCAGGACTTCGTTTCGCCGCAAACAGCCGTCTTGAGCGCGGATGCCCTCCAGTTGAGCGTGGACGCTCTCGTGAAAGACCGTGAGACGGAAACCGTCTCCTACCCGCGTGTTCTTGCCCGGAACAACCGTCCCGTCCAGATCCAAAGCGTCGTCGAACAGCCCGTTCTCGCCGCATCGTCTTCCACGACACCCGGTGTCGGCGCGACATCGACCGCTTCCGTCGAGTATATTCCTATCGGAACACAAATCGCCGTGAAACCGAAGATCATGGACGAAGGACGCATCATGCTCACCGTCGTCATCGAGATCTCCAGCATCATCGGATCTGAAATCATCGACGGGAATCCTTACCCTGTGACAAGCTCACGCGTCTTCACCGCTCCCATGGAAGTGGAAACCGGATACACCCTCGCCATCGGCGGCCTCGACGAAGCCTCCGACAGCACCGAAGGAGCCGGTCTCCCTCTCGTGAGCAAAGCTCCTGTTCTCAAACGCCTCTTCGGAACGCGCACACAGAGCTTTTCCAGCAAGAATCTCATGATCTTCATCACGCCCACGGTTCTTGATACCCGCAGCGGCGGCTTGTCCAAAGAGCCTGTTTCCACCGTTCCGCTCAAGGGACCCGACTCTCTCGTCAATCTCCCGCGCGTCCACACCGACGGCTCACTCATCGGCGGGCTCGACGGCGTCAACCAGGCCATCGCTTGGCTCCAGCAAGAGTATGAATACGTCGACACACTTGTCGAAGAAAAGCGCGCCAAGCCTGAAACCCGCGAGCACTTGAACAATCTCATCCACACGACCGAAGTGCTTCAGCAACAAGTCGCGCAGATGAAGGCCGAACATCCCGACCAGTTGGAAGAGATCGAGGTTTACCTCACGACGCTTCGCGACGTGGAGTCCAAGTATCGCGAAACACGCTGGGAGATGCGTCGGCGGAACTACAAGTTGTTCTCCGCCATCGAGAACAACGCCGAGCCGTTCTAAGAAAGAATCTCAGCCCTCCTGCAAGCGAACAAACAGACCGGAAACGGTCTCCTAGTGTGGTGGGACCCCGGGCCGAAAGGCTCGGGGTCCTTTTTGTTTCTGATGGATGATTGGCTTCTTTGGGGGGAAGGATTGCCGGTGGACGGTGGTCAGTAATCAGAAGTCAGTAGTCAGTGATCGGTAATCGGTGATCGGTGATCGGTGTACTGGCTCAGGCGCGAAGCGCATACTTCCTTCAATCAAAAATCAAAATCACTCCAGCTCGATGCTTGCCGGTGGCTTGGTCGAGATGTCGTAGAACACGCGGTTGATTCCGCTTACGGTGTTCAGGATCTCGTTGGAGATATCACGAAGAACCTCCCACGGAAACTCCACCCAGTCCGCCGTCATCGCGTCCTCACTCACTACGGCACGGAGCGAAACCGCATATTCATAGGATCGCTCGTCCCCTTTCACCCCCACAGTTTTGACCGGAAGAAGACCGCAATACGCCTGCCAAACCTTGTCGTACCAGCCGCTTTCACGGAGATGGCGAATAAAGATCTCGTCCCCGTCCCGTGTGATGCGCAGCTTCTCCTCGGTTATCTCCCCGGGCACGCGAACAGCCAGACCCGGCCCGGGAAAAGGATGCCGCCCCAGAATATGTTCCGGAATTCCCAACGTCCGTCCCAACTCACGCACCTCGTCCTTGAAGAGTTCCGAAAGAGGTTCAATCACCTTTCCTTCTTTCTGCAGATCGAGAATTCGCTGCACCCGGTTATGATGCGTTTTGATGGTTGAAGCGATGGACCCGCTGGTCGCACTTTCGATCACATCCGGGTAGAGCGTCCCCTGAGCGAGCAACTCCACGTTGTCCGCCGCCTCAAAAAAGACGTCCACAAAAAGATCGCCGATTCGTCGGCGCTTCTCTTCCGGGTCATCGACTCCTTGAACAGCGGAAATAAATCGCTCCCCCGCATCCACCCTCTCCAGTTCGACTCCCAGTTGCTTGAACTGTTCTTCCACTTCCTCCGACTCATTTTTCCGCATGAAGCCGTTATCGACATAGATCGCTCGCAACTTCACCCCCGCTTCATGCAGCAGCACGGCCAGAACCGTCGAGTCAATCCCTCCGGAAACTCCGCAAACGACTTCCCGTTCGCCCACCTCTTCGCGGATCTGTGCAACGAGCGTGTCCTTGAATTGCTCCATCGAAAACCGCGGCTCGTCCTCAATGAGCGACACAAAATTCTTCAAAACCGTCCGCCCTTCATGCGAATGGGTGACCTCCGGGTGAAACTGAATCCCGAAAATCCGTTCCGCAAATTGCAAGGCCACCGGCGTCTCGTGCTGGTTCCGGGCAATCACCGAAGCACCGTCCGGAAGCTCCTGCACCGTGTCCGAGTGACTCATCCAAACTTGCGAACCCTCTGTCACACCTTCGAAAAGCACCGACCCATTCACCGGCATCAACTTCGCTTGCCCATACTCTTTTAGGTTCCCCGGCGCGACCTGACCACCCAGCTTTTTATTCAAAAGCTGCATCCCATAACACACACCGAGAATCGGCAGGTCCAATCCCAACAACTTCTCCAAATCCACATCCGGCGCATCCGGCTCGGTCACCGACCGCGGCCCACCTGAAAGGACAATAGCCTTCGCATGATGCGCCGCTTCCGACAAATCATTCGGCGGATACAGCTTCGCAAACCAGCCTAACTCGCGAAGGCGGCGCACGATGAGTTGACTGTATTGTGAGCCGTAATCGAGAACGGCAATTTGCGGGTCGAGGTCCATTTTAAACAGTGGTTGCAGCATCCTGCTGCAGCGAGTCGTCCCGGCTTCCAGCCGAGAGTGAACAAGATTCCTTTCGCGGATTTTCGCGTTTTTCGTGGTCTCCCCTCATCAATCCAAACTCTGATAATTCACCGGTTCCTCCGTCACCATCACATCATGCGGATGACTCTCCTTCAATCCGCCCGACGTTATCTGCACAAACTGCGCCTTTTCCCGCAGCTCCTTCAAGTTGTGCGCGCCTACATATCCCATTCCACTTCGAAGCCCTCCAAGAAGCTGAAAGACCGTCTCCGCCAACCGCCCGCGGTAAGGAACCCGCGCTTCCACGCCTTCCGCGACCAGCTTTCCGGCAGAATTCTGGCCATAACGGTCGCCCGCACCCTTGCGCATCGCCTTGAGTGATCCCATTCCACGGTATTCCTTAAAAGTCCGGCCCTGGAAATTCACCATCGCGCCCGGTGCCTCGCGTGTTCCTGCGAGCAGCGACCCTAACATCACACAATCTGCCCCTGCGCCGAGCGCTTTCACGATATCGCCCGAATAACGAATGCCTCCGTCGGCGATGACCGGAACCCCGTTCTCCCGACAATGGGGCGCCACGTTTTGGATCGCCGTGAATTGCGCCATGCCGACACCGGAGATGACGCGCGTCGTGCAAATCGATCCCGGCCCGACGCCAACCTTGATGGCGCTCGCGCCGGCCGAGACAAGGTCTTTTGCGCCTTCCTCAGTCACGACATTTCCCGCCACGACCGGCCTTTCGCCCGCCATTTCGCGGAGCTTTCCAATGAGGTCGAGAACTTTCGAAGTATGCCCGGTCGCCGCGTCGATGAAGAGGGCATCCGCTCCTGCCGCGAGCAATTCGCGGGCTCGCTCCTTCGTTCCTTCGCCGACGCCCACGGCAGCACCCACGCGCAATTGCCCGTTCGGGTCCTTGGCCGCGTTCGTGTATTTTTTACGAATCTCAATGTCCTTCCCGGTGATTAGTCCCGCCAACCTGTCGTTCTCGTCAACGAGCGGAATCTTCTCGAGACGATTTTCATAAAGGATGCGACGGGCTTCCGCCTGCGACGTGTTTTTCTTCCCGGTGATTAATCGATCACGCGGCGTCATCATCTCGGCGATGGTCACCGTCTCGTCCTCGACATACCAAATGTCCCGCGAAGTGATCATGCCGACGAGCTTGTTGTCCGCGTCCACCACTGGAAATCCGGAAACTCCCTGTTCATCCATGACGCGGTGAAGCTGCCTGAGCGTGAGGTCTGCCGTCACCGTGAATGGTTTGCGAATGACGGTATTCTCCGACCGCTTCACTTTGGCCACGTTGTTCACCTGCTCGTCAATTGGACAAGCCCGGTGCACGACGCCGATTCCTCCTTCCCTCGCGAGGGCAATGGCCAGTCCCGATTCTGTGACCGTGTCCATCGCCGAGGAAACGATGGGGATATTCAGATCGATTGACGATGTGATCTTCGTGCGCAGATCCGCGTCCGCAGGGATGATATCGCTCTTCCCGGGCTGGAGCAAAACGTCGTCAAAACTAAGGGCAACAAGAACAGGGTCTCCCATGGGCTATCCTTGCAAGGAGGCCGCACGTTGCAAGAGGGAGAGCGGATTTTTTCTTTTTAAACTTCCGCAGCGGTCGAAAGCTCCGCAGCGAAGCGTCTTGCACGATCCGCGTAACTCTCCCCTTCTTCGCCAAAAAGAATACCGCGAGAGACATTCACGACGATGGGTTTCTTCCGGGTAGAAAAGTCGACAACCGACAAATCTCCACCCTGCGCGCCGAGTCCGGGAATGAGGAGCGGGGCATCGGGAATTTTCGGAAGCACCTCCTCCGCGTTCGTGAGGCCAACCACAAAACCAAGATCACCCGGCAAGTCACTCGCCCGCTCCGCCATCGACGTCACCAGTTCAAAAACCTTCCGCCCGTCCGCGAGCGTCTGAGTCTCCAGATCCGCAGCACCCGGATTCGACGTCACCGCCAGAAGATAAACCGCCTTTCCGTCATGGCGGAGATACGGCTCCACCGTGTCGAAGCCAAGATAGGCATTCACCGTGACGGCGTCCGCTCCGAAAACGTCAAAGCAAGCGTCGGCATACCGCTCCGCCGTCGTGCCGATGTCACCGCGCTTCGCGTCGAGGATTCTTGGAATCTCTTCCGGAATCTTTGCCATCAATCGCTCCAGCATGGCAAAGCCGCTTGAACCCATCGCTTCGAAATACGCGATATTCGGCTTAAACGCGGCGGCGAAAGGGGCCGTCTCCTCGACAAGTCGCTCCAACTCCGCCTCGAGATCGCCGGACATCTTCTCCGGACGAGGATCGATACCCACGCAAAGCCGGGCGCCGGTATCGGCAATTCGGTTGGAGAGTTTTTCTTCAAATGAAGCCATTCCTCTTCCCTTAGCACGAACTGCGAAAATGTCTCGCTCGGTCCTTCATTCCGCCAATCAATCGTTTGCGCAGTCGCAGAACGATCGGCACGGTAGCGGCCCGCTTGTTTTCATGAATTTTTCGCCCGAAGAACGCGAACGCTACGCACGGCATTTCTCGCTGCCGGAGTTCGGCGTGGAGGGACAACGAAGATTGAAAGGGTCGAGCGTTCTTTGCATTGGCGCGGGTGGTCTGGGCTCACCCATCACCATGTATCTCGCAGCCGCAGGCGTCGGCCACATTGGAATCGTCGACGCAGACACCGTTGATGCCTCCAACCTCCAGCGCCAGTTGCTTTTCGGCACGGCAGACGTTGGGAAAAAGAAAATTGATGCCGCCGCAGACCGGCTCCGTGACTTGAACCCCACAATCAAGGTCACGGTCCACGACGAGGTTTTTCGTTCGGACAACGCGATGGACCTCGCCCGCGGATACGATCTTCTTATCGACGGCACGGACAACTTTCCGACCCGCTACCTGAGCAACGACGTTGCCGTGTTTCTTGGCATCCCGAATGTTTACGGTTCCATCTTCCGCTTCGAAGGCCAGGTCGCGGTCTTCGCGCCCAAACTCGGCGGGCCGTGCTACCGCTGCCTCTTTCCAAATCCACCGGAGCCGGGATCCGTGCCGAACTGCGCGGAAGGTGGTGTCCTCGGGGTTCTCCCGGGAGTGATCGGAAGTCTCCAAGCCATGGAAGCGATCAAGCTTCTCACGGGAATCGGCGAATCCGCGACCGGTCGCCTCTTGCACTACGACGCCCTCGCCCTGAAGTTTCGCGAATTCAAACTTCGGCGAGATTCGCAGTGCCCCGTCTGCGGCGACAACCCAAGTATCACTGAACCCATCGATTACGAGCAATTCTGCGGTATGCCAGCGATTCCCAATCCACTCCCCAACGTCCCCGCTATCGACGTCCACGAACTGAAAGCTAAACTTGATCGCAACGAGGATTTTCAATTCATCGACGTGCGTGAACAGGACGAGAACGACTTTTGCAAGATTGACGGCGCTAAGCTCATCCCCCTCGGCGAATTACTGGAACGGCTCGACGAAATCGAAAAATCCAAACCGGTCATCGTCCACTGCAAAGTAGGAGGCCGCAGCGCACGCGCCGTCGAGGCCTTGATCGCGCTTGGCTATGACGCAACCAACGTCGACGGCGGCATCAATGCTTGGTCGGCAGAAATTGATGACAGCGTTCCGTTGTATTGATTTTGGATTTAAGATTTAGGATTTGGTTCTGATCGGCGCACGTTGTGAGCAGTTTGAGCCAGAATATCCCTGGATTTTTCGAACACGAATGGACACAGATTTTCACGAATTAGCACGAATGATCGTTTTCGGGCTCTCCAACCGAAATTCGTGTGAATTCGTGCCCCTTTCTCTTCCATTCGTGTTAAATCCCAACCTCATCCAACGCTCTCTCGAACTCCCTGCCTCACTCCATTCGCTTTTCGCCACAAACCTCCAACCAGCAGTCTAAAATCGAAAACCTAAAATCCATCATCGGTCCCGCTCTC
>JBCCWV010000218.1:0-8043 GCA_039192745.1 Verrucomicrobiota bacterium
GCCGGTTTCGATTTCTTCCGCCAATGTTTCCACCCCAAACCCATTCCATCCTCAGGACAATTAAACCACCCCTGGTATCCACTCATGACTTTGCCCCGCAAGGTCGATGCGTCGACAAGCCCTTCCTCGGCCGCGATCGCTCCAAAGGAGGTCGAAACCAGAGCAATCGCAGCGCCCAACCAATATCGCACTGTGTTCCTCACGCTCCTTCCGCCTCCGCTCTCGCTCTCTCCTGCGTCCGCCGCTTCTCACGCTCCGCATCATTGCCCGCCTTGCGCCGCGCCTTTTTCTCAGCCTTCTCCTCCGCCTTCCGCTTCTTCGCGGATTCTGCCCCCGGCGACCACACCTTGGGGCCACCGCCGATCGGTGGTGCCATCTCGTCAATCCACGCGTCAAAATCCTTCCTCATCTCACTCACCACTTCCGGATGCGCATCCGCCAGGTTCGCGGTCTCCCCGATGTCCGCGTCCAGGTCAAACAATTCCAGCTGATCCTTCACCCCCACCAACTTCCACTTCCCGGAACGCATCCCCCACTGCCCGTCTTCTCCACCAGAACTCCAAAACAGGTTCTCGTGCAATTCGTCCACTTCCCCCTTCAACGCTGGAAGCATGTCCCGACCATCCAAAGGCTTCTCCTCCAACGCCTCACCGCCCGTCGCCGCTAAAATCGTCGGCAAAATGTCAGTCGACCATAGCGGCACATCACAAGCCGTCCCTCCCTCCAACTGCGCTGGCCACGACACAATAAACGGCACCCGGATCCCTCCCTCATAATCGTGCTGCTTGAACCCTCGCAACGGCGCATTGTTCGCGCTCATCGCACTCGCTCCCCCGTTGTCCGACAAATAAAAAACCAAGGTGTTCTCAAACAAACCCTCTTCCTTGAGTTTCCCGACGATCTCACCCACGCCCATGTCCAAGTGCTTCAACATCCCCATCAAGATATTCCGCGTCTCGTCGTCGGTAACCGGCTTGATGTCCTCCGCGGGAGCCTCCGCCGGCGTATGCACCGCGTTGTAGGCCACATACAAAAAGAACGGCTCGTCCTTGTGGCGCTCGATAAAGTCCACCGCCTCCTCGGTGATCAAGGTCGTCATATACCCCTCCTCGTCCTCAATCGGCTCCAATCCCCGATACACCGGATGCTCCATGTCCGAGTGATCAAAATACGGATGCGCGCCCCGCCCCATAAACCCATAGAACTCATCAAACCCCCGGTTCATCGCATGGTAATCCATCGTCAACCCGAGATGCCACTTGCCCAAGGCCCCGCTTACATACCCCAGATCCTTCAAGTAAGTCGGGATCCAAACCTCATCCAAAGGCATTCCGCTCCCGCCCTGGCCCGCCGTATACACCCCAAACCGCTGTTGGTATCGCCCCGTCATCAAGCCTGCCCGCGTCGGCGAACACACATGCCCGCTCGCATACCCATTCGTGCAGATCACGCTCTCCGCCGCCAACGCATCAATGTGCGGCGTGCTCACCTCCGGTGGCGACTCCGGATTGTAACTCACATCCGCATACCCCTGATCATCCGAAATAATCACAACAATATTGGGCATGTCGCCGTGCGCCTGCGCCAGCCAGGCCAAGCCAAATCCCACACCCGCAAAAAGAGAAAGTATCCGCTTCATCACTTCAAAAAATCAACTCACTTCACTTCCCAACGAAAGGTTTCCCCATCCAATACCATGTTCTTGCGTGCGTTCAACTTCGTGGCAGGCGGCGCAAACGTTTTCGGTGCCCTCGCCTTGAACGCTGCTTTCACTTCCTCATACTCCGGAGTCCCGGCAAGATTTGTCCACTCGTTCGGATCCTTCCGCACATCATACAACTCCTCGGTCTCGTCCGCGTAATGAATGTAACGCCACTGCCGGTCGATCACCGCATACGCCCCCGGCTCCATGTGCGGAAGAAAAACTTTCCGATGCTTGGCCGTCGCCGGATCCGCCAGTATCGATGCCAGGGAACGGTCCTCAAGTTTCTGCGGTGGCTTCGGCAATCCACACATCTCCACCAAGGTCGGATACATACTGATCAAACTAACCGTCGTGTCCGAATCCACTCCCTCCGCAATCCCCGGCCCCGCCCAAATAAACGGCACGTTCGAAGTCCGCTCCCAAAGGGTGTGCTTCCCCCAGTCCCCCTTCTCCCCATGGTGATACCCGTGATCACTCCAAAACACGACAATGGTGTTGTCCGCATGCGGACTCGCCGCCAACGCATCCAATACCCGCCCCACCATCGCGTCCGCATAACTCATGCACGCCAAATACCCGTGAATCGCATCGTCCACCGCGTCCAGTTCCACCAGCCGCGCGTGATGCGCCTTCGCACGATTGGTTTTGATCCGGCGAATGTTCTCCGGCAAATCATCCAAGTCGCCTTCCTTGTAAGGAGGTAACTCAATCGCCTCCGGATCATACAAATCAAAATACTCCTGCGGACAATAGTTCGGAAAGTGCGGCGCATAAAAACCCACTGCCAAAAAGAAAGGCTCTTTCCGATCCTCTTTCAGCTTCGATACCGCCCAGTTTGCCCGCATGGTGTCCGCCATCTCTTCCTCTGTCCCCTCCGGTATCGCCCCCCACTCCAAAAATAACCCCCCCGTAATCTTCCGGCCTTCATTATAGACACTGTTCGGAAACGGGACGGGAAACGGAGTCTCTTCACTCCACGAATCCAATGGCCACCCACTCACCCGCTGACGCTGCGTCCGCAAATAAAATTCCGTCCATCCTCGCACATCAATCGCCCCCGCCGGATGATGAAACAATTTCCCGCCTCCAAAAGTCTCATACCCGCCCTCCGCAAAACTCACCTGCAAGGGCACGATCTCCGGATGATCGTAGAAATACGTCGCCGTCGTGTAACACCCGGTCGTCGACGCAAATTGTCCCGTGAAAATCGCCGCCCGCGAGGGCGCACAAAACACGCCGGCCGTATGGGCGTTTGTGAAATTCACCCCTCGCGCCGCAAGGGCATCAATGTTCGGTGTAATCGCACTCGGCGTGGTCCCATGACAACCGATCCAGTCATTCATGTCGTCCACGGCGATCATCAGCACGTTGGGCCGCTCAGCATGCAGCACGGAAAGCTCCGCCAAGGCGACCGCGACAACAATCACGCCAAAAACTAGTCTGTGGCTTCTTTTCATGACCCGCCCTGTAAACGGGCAAATAGCCCATCTCTTCCAAATCGTCCCCTGCTTGAAAAGAGCGCGCTCGTGCCTGATTTCACCGCCTTCAAGAGATACCCCTTCTAGAACATCAAGGCCCAACGAGAAACGGCATATCAACGCCACCGTCCGCAATCCCTCGTTCGGAGACCACGAATAAATGGAACAATGGGTCCCAAAGATTCGGCAACAGGCCAATGATGTCCATGACCTCATCATCACCCACGGAGCCACCTACGGGCGAAGCGATTCCTTCGGGGCAAAGTAGCACCCCACTCCGTTCGCTCCAGATTCTTACCTCATTGGAAACGAATAGGTTATTCCACGTCGATTCAGAATTTTCCATCGATTTTACCGACTCGATCCTTGCAACTGCCGGTAACATAGGTGACAGTTCTGTAACGTATGTTACAGTTCCTTCACAATCCAATCCTGCCTTCGGAGTTGAAGTTGCTAAACTTCGGCAATGTGCCACCGACCATCGGGATTATTCTCCTCTTCGTTCTCTTCGTCTCCCTATTGGACGCCACTTTGGTCGCCGTCGCCGATTGTCGCAAAAATCACACTGCTTTACGCTCTAATCTCACTCGGGCGTTCAAGATCTGGCCCATCAGCCTCGCCTACGCCGCGGAATACACCATCTGCAGCCTCCTCATGTTCCTTTTCTCCGCGGCGATTATCATCGCCATTCTTGCGTTCAGCACTGGCAACGATCCCGGTGTTTCCGTCAATGTGATGCTGACATGGCTAGGATTCATCCTGGCCCTGGCCACTGCCGGTTGCACCGCCCTCGCTCGCCGCCGCCACGCCTTTCGCTAGCCTGTGCCCCGGGCCAAATGCGGCCCGCACGGCGCCGGTTTACGTTTCGGTCGGGCACTGTTTTGAGTTGCCTCTCGCTCTCAGAAGACAATCGCATCCCCCCACCCCGAGCACCAAAAAAGACTTTCAACTTGGCAACTCTCCTGCATGAGGCCTTCTGTTTGGTATGAACGCTCTCCGCAACTCCATACTCATCACAAGCCTCGGAGCCTCTTTCCTCCTGACGCATCCAAACCTCATCGCCAAGGAGAATCCAAAATATCTCCCTCAAGGTGCTGTCGACGGGGCTGCCATCATCGGCCCACCCCCCGCGCTCGACTCGAACGAATTCCAAGCCGAAATGAAGACGGTCCTCTGGCTCCAGCGAACACGCACGCCCGAGCAAATCGCCTTCGCGCAAACAACCCTCGATGTCGAACGCTTCACCCCCACGATCGGCTCCGATCTCTTTGCCACCAATGCAAGAGAATTAATGACCATCCTCAACATCGTGGTCGAAGAGGTGCGCCTCGATTACGACGTCCTCAAAGCAAAATTCGATGTGCCCCGTCCCTTCGTACGCAACAAAAAAGTTAAACCCATAATGAAAGCGCGGAAGGTGCCAAGCTACCCCAGTGGCCATGCCATTCGCTCGATCGTCTGGGCACGCCTCTTGTCCGATGTCTTCCCGGACAAACGCGAAGCTCTCATGCAACTCGCCTACCAAATCGGCTACGGACGAGTGATCGCTGGGCTCCACTATCCCGCCGACGTTATCGCCGGCCAAAAACTCGGCAATGCCTATGCCGATGCCATTCTGAAGAATCCAGTCTACCAGTCAAAAATTGCCTCGATCACCACCCCTCGCACATCCCACCAGTCTCCAGCGTCAAACGCGCCTCCCGAATCGCCAGAAACATCACCTCCGGCGGTTCCCGCTCCCTAGAAAAAATCGATTCGTTCTAGGGCCGCCTCACGTCGAACGATTTCCAGCATAACCTGCAATTATCCACTTCCCAATTCCGCTTCGAGGGGTAAGTTGACTCACCATGAAAACAACCCTGCTCGTTCCTGCCGTCAGCCTTATCGCCTGCTCCGTCCTACTCACGAACTGCGCCGAAAATCCGGCCGATAATGTTCCCAGCGCCGAGGTGACCGAGGAGACCACGACCGTCACTGAGACTCCCGCCGCCGCACCCGACGCTGAGGCGGTTAGTTACACCTTCACTGACGATTCCAAAATCGGCTTTGTCGGATCCAAAGTGACCGGGAGCCATGAAGGCGGTTTCGAGAAGTTTTCCGGCACCTTCAACGTCGCAGAAGGAAAACCCGGCGCCGGCCCCCACACCATCGAAATCGATATGACTTCAACCTGGTCCGACAGCGACAAACTAACCAAACACCTCCTCAGTGAAGACTTCTTTGAAGTCGAGAAGTTTCCCACTTCCAGTTTCAATCTCACCCAGGCAACACCCGCGGACGCTCCCGACAAATACAACCTGAGCGGGGACGTCACTCTCCATGGTGTAACGAAACAGATATCTTTCCCCGCCACAATCAAAGAAGGCCCCGACGGGAACGTAACCCTCGACGCCGAGTTCTCGATCAACCGAAAAGACTTCGGCATCGTGTTTCCAGGAATGCCAGATGACCTCATTCGCGATGAAGTTGTCATCAACCTGGCCATGGTCGCCGCCCCAGCGCAGTGATCCTGCCACCGCGTGTCACCGCGACACCGGAACCTGACAATATGACAAGACTCTTTACGGGCGCTCTGCTAGGCGCCTGTCTCATAGGCCTTTTTTCAGCCACAGCCGAGACTGCCCCCACGAAATCGCTGTTCGTCCTCACCGCATCTCGAGGGGATACTGAAAATGGTGTTCTCAAATTGAATCTTCTTCACCCCGAAATCATCTACTTCTCAGATAGACCAGAGCGCGTTGGTGGAAAAATGAGTGCCAAAGAGTTCTTTAAAAGCTGGACCGAACGGACTGATAGCTTTGCTGATGATCCGCCAAACGCAAGCCTCTCGCTCGCCGGCGATGACGGAAACCCCTGCATCATGGAGTTGATGTCGGGACGGCTTTCCGGCCAAACCGCCACATTCCAATATAAAGTACTAGCCGGACAGCCTCCGGCGAGTTTCGGGCGCGCTTTTCTCTTTATCGACGGCAAAGTGATCGGAATTAACCTTTGATCCACAGCCCAGCGAATAATCGCTTACACCCTCGCCTCATCGAAGGCTGACCGTGCCGTCACCACCCTCGTTACTTCAAATAAGCCTGGCCCGAATTCTCTGGACAGACCGCCTTTGCCTTCCAAAATCGTCGCGCGCCCAACGGTAAAGGCTTTGAATGGACGCCCTGCGCTCCCTTGCAAGATTACATAGTGGCCGAACGTTTCTGCACAATCCAATGAAAACCCGCCCGATCTCCCGCCGCTGTTTCCTCGGCACCGGAGCCGCTCTCGCTGCCCCATTGATTATCCCCGCCTCCGTTCTGGGGCGGACACCTATCCCGCCATCTCAGCGAATCAATCTCGGAATCGTCGGCCTGGGAGGCAACGGCATGAGCAGTCTGAAAAATTTCCTCGCGCACGAGGACGTGCAGGTCGTCGCCGTCTGCGATGTGGATCGAGCGCACTCGCGAGACAAATCCCGCAGCAACAAATTCACCTTCGGTCGCGAACCCGCGCTCCGGCTCGTCGAGAGCTTTTACGCCGAGAAGAAACCCTCCGGAAAATTCAAAGGCTGCGATGCATACATCGACTTCCGCGAACTGTGTGCGCGGGAAGACATCGATGCCGTCGCCGTTTCCACTCCCGACCACTGGCACGCCCTATGCACGCTGGAGGCGTTGCGCTCCGGAAAAGATGTATACTGCGAGAAACCGATCACGCATCTCTTCGCCGAAGGCCAAGCCGTTTGCCGGGAAGCCACTAAGCGAAACGCCATCTTCCAAACCGGATCGCAACAACGTTCTCAAATCCGCTTTCGCGTCGCCGCCGAAGCCGTGCGCAATGGCCTCATTGGGAAAGTCCGCCGGGTTGAGATCGGCCTGCCGCCAGGCTACAAAAACCCGCTCGTGGAACCGTCAACGCCAACCGCCATTCCGGAAAACCTCGACTACGATCGGTGGTGCGGGCCAAGCGAAAAACTCCCCTACGTCTTCGCGCGCCACCATCGGAATTGGCGCTGGCACTCCGCCTTCGGCGGCGGTCAGCTCATGGATTGGATTGGTCATCACAATGACATTGCCCACTGGGGCCTCGGAATGGACCAAAGCGGACCCGAAACCGTGCAAGCCGTCGGCTGGACCTGGCCGGAGACGACCGTTTACAACACGCCCGTCGATTACGAAGTGCGCTGCACCTACCCCGGTGGAATCGAATCTACTATCTCAAACCGGCATGCTAGAGGCACCAAGTGGATCGGGGACGACGGCTGGATCTATGTCGATCGAAATGCCATCGAAGCCTCAAATCGGGAATGGATTGCCGAAAAATCCAACCGCGGACCAATGAAGCTGGAAATCTCACTCGATCATCGCCGGAACTTTCTCGACGGCATTCGATCCCGAAAACCCTGCATCGCCCCCGCCCAGACCGGCCACCGCTCCATCACCCCCGGCCACCTCGCCATCGTCTCCCAAACAATCGGACGAAAGCTCCACTGGGATCCCGATACCGAAACCGTCATCAACGACGAAACCGCCGACCAAATGCTCAAATCCCTCAGCTACCGCGATCCGTGGGCGCTTTGAGCCACGGCTACACGACGAGAAAAGCAAACCCTCTCATTACCGCTGCAGCTTGAGCCCCAACAAACCGAAACGCTTGGCCCATCCAACGGAAAAGGCGCAGAGCGCCCCGTCGCGCCCAATCGCCTTGGCATTCGAAGGCATCCACTCTTTGCGTCTCTTAAAAAAAGTTCCCAAACCCAGACACAAAAAGGAGGTCACCACGACGAGACATCCCACTATTGACGACGACGCCGGAAGAGCACGGTCGAAAATCCGGCCCACATGCTCAGCAGCACGATAGAAGGCTCCGGAATCGAAGACA
>JBCCWV010000219.1:0-8043 GCA_039192745.1 Verrucomicrobiota bacterium
GCGAAAAAGGACAATGCGGCGGTTCGGGAAAATGAAATTGAGAAGAGGATTCCTACTTCCGTTCCCGCTTCCACGGTGGCTTCCAAAAAGACGGAACCGGTGTCGGTTGTGGAGAATTTGGATCCGATTTTGAAGAAGGACTGGCTCGGGCCGCTCGACGACTTTCTTTCCCAGCATTGCTTCGACTGTCACGACGACGCTGTCATGAAAGGCGAACTTGATATGTATTCGCTGGGCACCGACCTCTCCGACCCGGAGACATTGCGCATTTGGGTGAGGGTTTTTGATCGCGTGAAAGCCGGTGAGATGCCGCCGGAGAAAAAGCCGCGTCCTGATGAAGGCGATAAGACTGAGTTCCTCGACGCGTTGCACCCGGTGCTCGTCGCAGGGCATGAATTGCATGATGAAGTGGTCTTGCGGCGATTGAACCGCCTCGAGTATGAAAACACGGTCAACGATCTTTTCGGTCTCGATGTGCGCCTCGCCGAGTTGTTTCCCGAGGATGCGCAGAAACATGGTTTCGATAACAACGGCAGTGGGCTAACGCTTTCGACGGAGTTGATCGAGCTCTATCTGAAAGCGGCGAACAAGGTCGTTGACCGCATCTACGGTCGCGAA
Organism: Verrucomicrobiota bacterium; assembly: GCA_039192745.1. Lineage (GTDB taxonomy): Bacteria > Verrucomicrobiota > Verrucomicrobiia > Verrucomicrobiales > DEV007 > JBCCWV01. The sequence continues at coordinate 619 of JBCCWV010000219.1, forward strand.
GAAATGCCTGATCGAATCAGCTATGACGGTCCGGCGAGACCACTCATGTCTGAGAATATGTATGTGCGTTGGGGAAAACTCATGGAGGTCGACGACTCCACGGTGGTTTACAGCAGCAATCAGGGGGCGGGCACGCAGCTTTCAAATCTCAAGATTCGCGCCGAAGGCACGTATCGATTTCGGTTCCATCTTGAGCCGTGGCAGACGGATGGCCCGGTTATGTTCCAGGTGCAGACGGGAACATTGACGCGGAGTGGCGATAAACGGTTTCTCGGTTACTACGAAATTCCGCCCGGTGGTCGCATCATCGAGGTCACGGACTGGATGGTGCCCGGCGAGTCGATTTATCCGCGACCCTTCGGCACGATGAAAAATATTTCATCCTTCACCGCGCCGAGTAAGGGAAAACTCACGATTCATGACTACGAGGGCGCGGGTTTGGCGATCAAGCGTATCGAAATTGAAGGGCCGCTCGACCCAACGCCGACGCTTGCCCGGCAACAGCTGTTTGAGGGCATTGACCCCGCGACGGCAACGGTTGACGACGCGCGAAAGATCTTCGAACGACTATTGCCACGCGCTTTCCGGCGACCGGTGACGGAGGAAGAAGTCTTTCGTTACACGAACCAAGTCGAGACATTGCTGGGTGAGGGGCGGACGTTTGAGGAAGCCATGCGCTGGGGATTGGTGGCGATGTTGAGCTCGGCGGATTTCCTTTTTCTCGACGAATCGCGTGCGAACGACGAGGGCGAGATCGATGCCTACGCGCTGGCGAGCCGACTTTCCTATTTCCTCTGGAGTTCGCTTCCTGACGAGGAACTTCGTGGGCTTGCTGCGAACGGGGAAATCCGGAAACCGGAAGTTCTTCAGGTGCAAGCCGAGCGGCTCCTGCAAGACGAAAAAGCGGACGCATTCACCCAAGGCTTTGCCCACCAGTGGCTCGATCTTCGTGAGATTGATGCGACGAGTCCGGATACGAAACTCTTTCCCGAGTTTGAAGATTTCCTGAAGTTCAGCATGGTGCGCGAAAGCGAGGCGTTCTTTGAGGAAATGTTAGAAAAGAACCATTCCATCCGCGACTTCATTGATTCGGACTGGCTCATGCTCAATCCGCGTCTCGCGGCTCACTACGGGATTGAAGCTGAGTTCAATGGTCCGGGAGAAGAGTTTCAGCGGGTTTCTCTGCCGGCCGGGCACGAACGCGGCGGAATCCTGACGCAGGCAAGCGTTCTCAAGGTCACGGCCAACGGCGCGAACACTTCGCCGGTAAATCGTGGAGTGTGGACGCTTGAGAACTTGCTCGGTATTCACCCGCCGCCACCTCCACCGGGGATTCCCGCGGTGGTTCCTGACGTTTCGGGCGCGAAAACGCTTCGCCAACTGCTCGATGCCCATCGCGACGAGGAGAGCTGTGCGAGCTGTCACCAAGCGATCGATCCTCCGGGATTTGCTCTCGAGAGTTTTGATCCCGTCGGGGCTTCGCGAGAACACTATCTTTTCCAAGGCGCGAGAAAACGTCTGCCTGTGGATGCCACGGGAGTGACGAATGACGGTCAGCCATTTCAAAACATCCAACAATTCAAGAAGATCCTCCAAAGCGATATCGACCAAGTCACCCATGGCCTCGCGGAGAAGCTCCTCACATACGGCACGGGTCGGGCCATGGGATTCTCCGACCGCGAGGAGATTCATCACATGGTCGAAGAAGTTTCCAAGCGTAACTACCCGTTCCGCGATCTCATTCACGAGGTCGTCCAATCCAAGATTTTCCGCCATCCCTGACAAAACAATAAAAAATGAAGCCCAGCGTGCCTTTTCTCGATTCCCGCCGACCGGTTAGCCGTCGTTTCCTCCTGCGTGGAACCGGCGCGGCCATTTCGGTGCCATTTCTTCAGGCGATGATGCCTTCCGCGTTCGCCAAGTCGGCTTCTCCCCACATGGCGAAACGCGCGGTTTTCATCAATCTCCATCTTGGCTTCATGGCCGAGCACTTTGTGCCGAAGGCCGCCGGAAAGAGCTACAAATCCACGCGCTATTTGCGCATCCTCGACAAGCATCGCGAGGATTTCACCGTCATTACGGGGACGTCACACCCCGGCGTGAACGGGGCGCATTCGGCCGACGTTTCCTTTCTCACCGGAGCCCCGGACGCAGCGAGTGCGAGCTTCAAGAATTCAGTTTCCATCGACCAGATTGCAGCCGAGCACATCGGCGGTGAGACGCGATATGCCTATCTCCCGCTCGGGCTCAATGTCCGCTCCAGTTCCTTTGGCCACAGCGGCGCGAACATTCCTGCGATCTATAAGCCTGATCAGGTATTTCGAAAACTCTTCATCGAGGGGACCAAACGCGAAAAAGAAATCATCAACCAGCAATTGGAAGATGGTCGAAGCATCCTCGACTTCGTGGGAGAGTCCGCACGATCGCTTGAGACCCGACTTGATCAGCAGGATCGCGATAAGCTGGACGAGTATTTCACGAACATCCGTGAAGCGGAACAGCGGCTCGCAAAAAACCGGCGCTGGCAGGACATTCCCAAACCAAAGACAAAGCTGAAGCCGCCGAAGAACGTGCAGGACAACGCCGACTTCATTGGCAAGATCGCTCTCATGTACGACATGATGCATCTTGCGCTGGAGAGCGATTCGACGCGGATCATCACCTTTAATCAGCCGAATCTAAATGACGTTCTTCCCGAGGACGGCATCACGCAGGGCTACCATTCGTTGTCGCACCACAACGGTGACGCTGAGAAGCAGCGACAGCTCGCGCAGGTGGAGGAAATCCAGATGGGTCATTTCGCGCGACTGCTCGACAAGCTCAAGGCGACCAGTTCTGTCGGAAGTGGCGACGAGTCGCTCCTCGATGGGACCATGGTCATGATGGGATCGATTTTCGGGAACGCGAACCATCACGACACCCGCAACATGCCGATCGTGCTCGCGGGAGGTGGCTTCGAACACGGCCAGCACCTCGCGTTTGATCGAGGAAACAACACGCCGACGGCCAACCTTTTTGTCTCCATGATGAAGAAGCTCGGTGTCGAGGATTTCGAAGGATTCAGCTCGTCGAATGGTGAATTGAAGGGGTTGGCTTGACCAGTTCCGTCTGATCGCGGGGTTGAGATCCGCGGCAATGTGGCCAAATTCTCACCCATGGCTGAGATGAGGGACACCAGCGCCCGAAGTCTTGCGCTGCCTTTGCGCAAGACGCTTTGCTTCGTGCTCGCGTTCCTTCCGGCTTGGATCCTGGTCTATCACCTCGCGGACAACGCCGTCAACATTCCGGTCTGGGACGATTGGCAGCGAGCGAACTTGATCGAAAAAGCGGAGAACGGGACCTTGGATTTTTCCTATCTCTACTCGCCGCATATAGATCACCGGATTCTCTTTCCGCGCTTGATCATTTTGGGTATGAACGGGATCTCCGGCGGGGACATCCGGTGGGAGATTTTTGCGAGTTTCGGATTCATGCTCATCGGGGCGGTGTGCCTTTGGCGGATTTGCCTGCGCATCTTCAACTCAGACTGGGGTGCGGCTGGCGTCATGTTTCTGGTGAACGCGGTCTATTTTTCGCCGGTGCAGTATCAGAATTTTCTCTGGGCGATTCAACTTGCGATGTTGCTGCCCCTCGGGTGTTTGGGGGTCGCGGTTTGGTCGATGACTTCCCCGCGTCAGCCGCCCTGGCTGAAGTTTTTGATTGGTGTTTCGATGGCGATCGTCGCGACGCATAGTTTTGGGCATGGTTTCGCGCTCTGGCCGGTGATTGTTTGTCTTACAGCGCTTGTGCCGAACTTTGGCCGCGGACGCTGGCCCCTCACAGTTTTAATGATTTTGATAGGGGCGGCGATAATGACCGCGTATTTCCGTATCGACTTCAAGGTCGCGGAAGGAAATTTCTATTCCTATGGTCAGGCGGAAGGAGAGACTCCGCCGGGAATGGCCTTTCTCCTGGAGGGTGGTCACGACATCGACGACGTGCTCGATCACATGGCGATGACGATCGGCAATGCCGTGGCCCGAATCTTTCACACGGATCCACAGGCGGTGATTGAGGAATGTGCGCGGGTCTTGGTGATCGCCTACGTGCTGGGTGCGATCTGGATGTTGTGGCGATGGCGCGATGAATCTCTGCGTGCGGCTCTTCTTCCTTGGCTCGCGCTCGGCGGGTATTCCCTCGCAAGCGCGGTGATGATGGCCATCGGGCGAAGCGGGCTTTCACCAGAGCGGGCGATGATGACACGTTTTATCAGCCCGATGATGTTTGTCACGATCGCCGTCATCGGTATTGGAGCGGTTGCTATGCATCGGTGGATGCAATCCAACAAGTCCCGGTTCACGTCGGAGTTGCGTCGAGGTTGGGCAATTGCCATTATGGGTGTTGTTGGAACCCTCCTCATGTCGCAATGGGTTTACGGTGTGCATAAGATGGAAGCGTGGAAGTATTCCCGGCTGCAGGAGCGGGTGGCTGTCCTCTATGTGAAGGTGCGCGAGCCAACCACGCCGAATCGTATCAACCGTGACTTCGACGGGGCAAGAGAGCAGATCCTTTTCCTCGATGAGCGCGGGTGGCTGGATCCTCCGCTCGTTGACGAAATGGGGTTTGGGCCGTTTGAGATTGTGGAGAAGCCGATGATGCGAAAGCGCGCCAACTTTTTTGAGCACTACATACTCGATAAGGCCGGAGGAGTTCTGCACTTGTCCGGTTACGCCAAGGTCAACGGGCCTCCGGTGCGAATTGCGGATGGTGTTCTCATCGGCTGGCGCCGACCCGGAGAGGAAGATTGGGAAATTCTGGGCGTCATGGAGATGCGAGCGGTTCACGCACCACGCGCGGCATTTATGGACGGACATTTCGGGAGTTCAAAGTCGCTCTTCGATGTCAAAGATCACGCGGGATGGCGCGGGAGCGTGGAGATAGGAGAGCTTCCCGAGGGGAAATGGGAGATCGGCGCGTGGTCGCTGGATGCGGAGCGAATGACGGCGACACCGTTCAAGGGAACCCTCATCGTGGAGTGACCACTCGGGCTCCACGTGGCTCTGGACGGACATGAATTTGTGACGTTGCATCCCGCCGAGAGTCGTGTTCTCATCCTTGTATGGCACGTCACGATATTCACTGTCAGTATTATTCACAGGAAGACCTTTTGGGCGCGGGTTGCCTCGATTTGCGTCTTGCTATGGATGCGGCGGAGCAAGCGATGCTTGGTTTCCAAAAAGGCGATGTTCTCTTCCCGGAGAAGATCGTGCAGATTTTCAACGACGACACGCAGGAACGGATCAACTGCCTTCCGGCGACTTTCCTTCGCGATAAGATTTGTGGCGTGAAATGGGTTTCGGTTTTTCCGCCCAATCCCGTCAAGCATGGCATTCAAAACCTGTCGGCCGTTATCATTCTCTCGGAAATTGAGCACGGTTTTCCCATCGCGTTCATGGAAGGCACCCTTTGCTCAAATATGCGGGTGGGAGCGATGGGGGCGCTGGCGGCCAAACACCTTGCGCGTCAAGACGCGGAATCCATCGGGTTCATCGGTGCGGGCGAGCAGGCGAAAATGCATCTCATCGCGATGAAGAGTGCACTTCCATCTCTGAAAACCTGCCGCGTGGGTGCGAAGGAAACCGCGGAGGAAGAGCAATTCGTCAAGGAAATGTCAGCTATCCTCCCGGAGATGGACATTCAGGGATCGAATACGAATCTGGAGGCGGCGACCTCCGATGCCGACGTCATCGTCACCGCCACCAGTGCGCAGGCTCCGCTCTTGAAGGCGGAATGGATGAAGCCGGGTGCCTTTTACAGTCATGTCGGTGGATGGGAAGACGAGTACGCTGTTGCGAAGCAGTGTGACAAGATCGTTTGCGATGATTGGGAGACGGTCAAACACCGCACGCAGACGTTGTCGAGGATGTACAAAGACGGCGAACTCGACGACGCGGGGATTCATGGAAATCTCATCGACTTGATTTCCGGCGAAAAGCCGGGGCGCGAAAGCGATGATGAGCGCACTTATTTCAATGCCGTCGGTCTGGCCTATGCGGATGTGGCCATTGCCTACGCCATGTTCCTGCGCGCAAAAGAAGCGGGTATGGGGCAAGACCTGAAGATTCAGCACGAAATGATTTTCGAGCACGCACAGTTGAAGGACTGGGTGCGCATCTAGCGGCAACTATTTGAGAGGACCCCAGATTTTTACGAGCAACTCGTGGAGTCGTGGGTCGTGTTCCTTGAGTTCACTGCGAACGAACGGATAGAAGTCGTTCGTCCCAAAGTAGGCTTCAGTTCCTTCGGCGAAATATTCCTTTTCGTTCGTGAGGGCGTAATGGCGCGTGCGATGACCATTCACGTGGAGGACGGATTCGTATTGGCCGGATTCCACCGCTGCGGTGTAGGCTTCCTTCAAGGGACGGTGCGAGAATCGGAGGACCTGGTGGTGGTAGGCGTGCGCGAGTTCATGAAGAACGACTCTCGGTTGTGTGGCATGGTGACCGCGGCTTGCGAAGCGTGGCGCATACGAGATGTGGACCTTGCGCGCGAGAGCGGAGTCGAATCCGTTTTGGCTCAGCCATTGCGGCGATGGATGGTATTGCGCGGATTTCAATGAACCGTGATCGTAATCGAGGCGAATGACGACTTTTCGCAATGCTTCCAACTGCTGTTCCGGCATCATCAGAGCGATTTCGCCCAGCTGAAGTTGCAACATTTTCAGGGCACGGTCACCCAATGCCTTGTGTTCGCCGGCGAGCAAACGCTTGTCGACTTCGATCGCCCAGCCCTCGATTTCTTGCGTTTCGGCGGGGACGCGCAACTTTTCTACCTTCTTTTCCTTGTCCGTAGCCGTGGCGAGGAAAGGAAGGAGAAGTAGAAAGCTGGCAGCAAGAGTGGTGCGGATCATGGCGCGGCCGCTAGCGGTTGTGCTGTCACGGGGCCAACGACAGCGTCCGTTTCTGAGAGTCCTTCGACCGGTTCGAAAGTGACTTCACCGGTGGCGGCCCATTCCGTGCCTCGCAATAGGCTTACCTGAAAACCTAGGCCGCTCATGGACGTCGTGTCGTGTCCGAGCGTCGTGTGGAAGACGCGGCCTTCTCCGTAATCGATGACCATGAGGATCGGTTCGTGTTCACCGGAGCCATTGGTTGAGGGTTCGGCGAAGGCGCTTGCGAGAACAGTGACGTTGTTGGCGGGACCTCGAAGTCGGTCATAAAGTTCATCGGTGGTGTGCATCCACTTGGAGGGCAAGCCCTTCATGATGGGATGCTCGTGTTCGCGGGTTCCGACAATGAACTCGTGTTTGGAACCGTGGGCGCCGCCCCGACCGGGAGTCTCGGTATCTCGAATCCATTTCCCGTCACGCAGACGAAGGTAGGGACCAGACTTTTCATCACGTCCGCCCCAGCCGCCAACGGCGATCATTTCATTGTAGGCTTTCCA
>JBCCWV010000220.1:0-8042 GCA_039192745.1 Verrucomicrobiota bacterium
GACTCGAGCTGAAATACCTCGGCCAGAACATGATCACGCAATACCTCCGCGTCGGTTTCGAAGAAGACGGCTCCGGACGAACCTTCGGCCTGCGCAAAGACTTCTATCCCGCCGTAAAGCTCCAACGCGAAGACGATATCTCCGCGAGCATCACCGTTCCAAGGCGACATCTCCAAAACCTTCATCCCAAGCTCACCAATCCCGCGTTCAAGTTCGTCAAGAATTGTGAATACCGCTTCTTCCAGCGCCCCGATGACGCCATCCGGCGCGGCTATGACAAACACGCCGAAGAAGATTTCTCCCGCGACGATGGCTTCTTCTGCAATTACGAACCCATTCCCCGCAATGACGCGGCAACCATGATCGAAGACACGATCCGGTTCACCCAGTTTACCCAACCGCTTCGTGAGACGTTCCGTGCATACGCTGACACCGAGAAACCCGATTACGTCGTCTCGACATCCAATCCCCGCATCGTCGAAGGCGGCGCACGCTCAAAAAATCCCCGATACTTGCAAAATCGCCCGGACTTGTCCGATCAACGATCCGACTATCTCGCCGAAATCGGCGCCCGCTTCTTCCGTCGCGCTCCCCTTGACGAAATGCTCCCTTCCCCTGTCGTGGCGGTTCTCCCCGGACGCCGTAACAATCCCCCTGATGTCGCCGCCGGTATCCGGCCCCTCGCGGTATTCAATCCCGTGCATCACCAGGAACTTCCGGAACTCTTCATGGATTTCATCGCCAGTCTCACCGGTAAATCCCCCTCCACCACGGGTGCCGGTTCCGAAGGTGCCCTCACAAAGGGCCCCTTCAACATGCTCTTCCCCATCACCGACCTTAACAACGCCCTTGTTTCTTTCCTCCTTACCGACCACCACGCTTTCTCCACCGCCGCGGGATACATCGGCCCCAAATACAAGGTGGATCACGATATCAGCCTCCTCATTCCGGAAGTCTGGTGCCGCATGTTCGTCCATGAACGCGATCCCAAGTGGCTGATCGAAAACGGTTACCTCGAGAAACTGAATGATATCGAACACGACGGAAAAACGATCCTCGCCAGTCGCCTCGGATTCCGCATCACCGAGCGCTTCGCCAAGCTCTTCCTCAATCGAATCTTCACCAGCCCCGACGCCGTCTTCCCCGAAGACATGCTCCGCCCAGAGCTGCAGAACTACGAGCAATTTCTCGATGGCATCAATAATATCACCGAGACCCAGCAGAAAGTCGCCATGAACTACTTTCACGATGGCTCTATCGACCAAGCCTGCCCGCCCCTTAACGCCCTCCTCCATATCATGGCCCACGGCCACCACGAGGAACGCCATGCCGATCATCCGGACATCCGCGCAATGTTCACCCGCGAAGCGATGCTGGAGAGCGACTGGTATCGCGAGCGCATCGACGCCAAAGCGACCGTAGACCACGCTCTCCTCAGCCGCCACCAACAGAACCTCGAGACCTTCTTGAACACGCCCATCTATGCCACCGTCGCGCAGGACTTGGATATTTCGACGAGACTGAAAAAGGTCAAAAACGACCTGGCCGAAGTAGGCTCCGATGCTTGGAAGGAAAAACACCAGGAAACCCTCGGCACCGATCCCGCCATCCTCTAACACCTTGACCGCAGCCCCACCGGGTGGGCCGGCCGCCGGCTCCATTCGCGTCCGAGTCAACCCCTGGAATGAACAGGCCAATCCCTGCCTCCCGTAAGAGAACGCCAGAGTCGGCTTGAAAATCTAGTCTCTTCTCCGTAATTGGAGGGTGCCCAAGAATCCGAAAGTTGAAGGAATAACGGTAGCCGCTTACCCCGATCAAATTCTGCCGTTCGCCACTCCACTGGCGCCGGCAAAACCGGCCCCGCACCGCAAATGAAGAGAGAAAGCGGAGTGGACTACTCTGAAGTGGTGCCGGAACTCTACGCCCGTATCGCCGCTTCAGAACCATCGGGCGCGGTCGCCAGCTACATCCCTGCGCTGGAGCGCGTCCCTCCCGATCAGTTCGCAGTCTGCGTGGAACCTCTCGACGGCGATTCCGTCAGCGCCGGCGACGCTGAGGTATCTTTCTCTATCCAAAGCATCACCAAGGTCCTCACCGCCGCCATGGTAATCTCTCGGGAGGATATCCTCCTCTGGGAGAGGGTGGGCGTGGAACCCAGCGGGCGGGCCTTCGATTCTCTCGTCCAACTGGAGTTCGAAAACGGCATCCCGCGTAACCCGCTCATCAATGCGGGTGCCATCGTCGTCGCAGACGAACTGATCAAGCTCTATGACGACCCTAAAGCCACTCTCCTCGCCGCCGTTCGAGAGATGGCGGGCGACGATGATATCCACTTCGACATCGAAGTAGCCGAAAGCGAACTGGAAACAGCCGACACCAATCGCGCACTCGCCCACCTCCTCAGGGCGCAAGGCAACCTTCGCCACGATGTCGAAACGGTCCTCGATCTTTACTGCCACCAATGCGCGCTCGCCATGAGCACCAAACAGCTCGCGCGCGTTTTTCTCCTCTTCGCCAACGGTGGCGTCGTCCCGTGGAATGAACGCCGTCTTCTCAGCGAGGAACAAGCGCGCCGAATCAACAGTATCATGCTGACGAGCGGTTTCTACGACCAAGCCGGCGAATTCGCCTACCAGGTCGGCCTGCCGGGCAAAAGTGGTGTCGGGGGCGGCATCGTCGTCGTGGCGCCGGGAGAGGCAAGCATTGCGGTGTGGAGCCCCAGACTAAATGCTCACGGCAATTCCGTGCGCGGCATCGAGACGCTGAAAGAACTCACCAACGCCACCGGACTCACGGTGTTTTAGTGACCTCCCTCTCTCCACCGACAACCAAAACCTGCCGAACAAAACGAAGCTTCTCTCGCGATTCCGGGTTAAAGACACTCGGCACGACATCGAGCAAGCCGAGGTCGCGATTCACTTCATTCAGGAAAACGCCCATCGAGATATAGCGTTCTGCCAGATCTTTCGACGCATCGGCAGAAATGGGTATCTCAAGATACCCATGATAGTAAGCAGTCTCTAACACCGAGTAAGCATGAAAAAAATGGGCCGTCGTTTCCGCCCAATCCTCAAAAGGATGCATCGTGGCATAGGCGCTGATGTAATGATCTGACCAGTCGGCCGGAGCTCCCGTTTCGTAATACGATTTTAACGCTTCGCCATAAGGCGGATCATTCGGATCCCCAAAAAGCTCGTTAAACCCATCCTCATACTCACTGCCAAGGATAAGGGAATCCCAAAGATAGTGAGCCAACTCGTGTCGGAAATGCCCCACCAGTGTCCGAAAAGACTCACCAAGACTCACTCGCATGCGCTCCCGCTCCACCGGATCCGCCTCCCGCACATTGATCGTGATCTTGCCGTTCGCATGTCCCGTGTAAACGGTCTCCCGGCCCATCGGTCGCCACCCCTCCTTCGTCGGGACCGAGTCCGCCTTAAAATCAAAACTCAACGGCGGCGCCTTCTCAGTCCGGCCGTAAGGCGGAAGCTTGAGAATCCGAAACTGACGCAAGGCTCGCCGCTTCGCTTCCTCCAACCGTCGCCACGCCTCGAGCTTCCCGGGCATCGAAAGATCAGGAATGGTGTCGTTCCACCCGCACATATCGCAAAAATGCCGCTCATCCCCCGGCTCATCCGCGTGGACGCTTCCAGCGCCGCTACCCCCCACGTCGTCATGTGAATCGGTCTCGGCCAGAACGCACCGGTTACATACCGCATACTCCGCGTAGTTGAAGCACAATTCCAGCAAGGCACCGCATTCGGGCCGCGCACAATACCACTGGCCCTCCGCCGCCCCGGCTTCAAGCGGTGATAGATCCGTGCACTCAGGACACCACCCAACGCAACGACCGCATTGCTCGCACTGCGAATCTTCGTAATACAGGCTGTGCCCGCAGAGACAGGAGAAAGTTCTCATATCAGCGTGAAATAGCGATCAAACCACGCGACCCCCGGTACTTCCAGACCATTCCATGCCCCGCCGCATCCTGAACACCGCATAAATCGATTCCGATAAACAGCTGACCGGCCACCCAACACGTATATCACTCTCCACTGCGCATACCGTCCCCCATCAAGACCCGGAGGAATACAACCGACTCCCGATCTCCATCGCTGCGCTGCTACCGATCGCTCACCGCGCGCCGCCGCCGTTTGAAAACAAAAAACGCAAGGACCGCCGAAGCACCCAGGGTAACCGCCGACGGCTCAGGAATCGGAGCAGTCGTGATCGTCGTCTGAGCCGTGTCCTCCACGGCAAAGCCCGGAATCGCAATCGATGACCGCGTCACTTCAATATAGGCAAAGTGCTCGTCGGTCGTTACCGCATTGCTATCCAGATCGCGACTGATTCGCATGCCGATAAACGCGGTCGTCGTCGGCGGCCAATCGCTGTCGGTCAGATACCCAAACGTCGAAAAGGAACTGCCAGCAATGGTGGACGTCAGCGCATTATTGACATCGACACCACTTCCCAATGGAACGGCTTCAAAGCTGTCATCGACAAAGAATTGAATATCGCCTCCGGAGATATCGTCGATGAAGTCACCCGACGAAAATTGAATGTCAAAATTGGATGGAGGGGAATCCCCGTTCGGAACAATCTGAAACGCTCCCGTGTCAATATCGATCACGAGCGACTCGTTCACGAGAGTGGAAAAGGCACCAACCGAAAAAATCTGCACGACGCCCGGCGCCGCCCCAGCGAGGGTCATCGTCACGAACACGGCCACGAGAGCACTTCGACGCTTCAGACTCTTGATTGGAAACTCCTTCATACAGCGATCACCTGCCGACAACTATAACTCGAATCCTATACCGGTCAGTGAAGCATGTTCAATACCAAACTCCATCCTGCTCCCAATCCCTATGAGTCCCGCTTAAAAAGGAAGGAGTGCCAGCCGTTCACGCCGCCGCAAGGAAACACCTTCTCAAATCGATAGGTCGCCAAAACAGAACCGTCCCGCTGATCGGTCATGCCTATCGCTTCAAAATGCTCGGGACGAATCTCGTCGTGCATCGGAATCAGCCAGTCCGGCGGCTGAAGCGCCCAGGATTCCGGCCGCGTCACCTTCAGGCGACTCCGGCTGGATTCCGGAAATCGATCGATATAAAAACCAAAGTGCGTCGCCGTTCGCGTCGCTTCATTCCCGCCAAGATAAATGGTCCCAGTAATCGGGCTACCGTCGACAATGTGCTCAAGCACCGCCTGCGAATTGCCTCGACCAAAACGATAAAAGGGCTCAAGGCTCATCCATGCGCCCACAAGGAAGAGGGCCAGCAAGGCACCCGCCAACCCACGCTGTCCCGTAGCCAACAAGGCGCCCAACGCCACGGCCGTCGAGAGGAGGGCGAAAGCACACGAAAGAAAAAAGTGCTGCGGCATCAGGGACAAAAGCGGTTCGGTCGTGTTCGCCCACGGGGGACGGATGACAAAAAAAACGGCTGGGACGAAAAAAATCACCGCAACAAGAAATACCGCCGAGGCACGCCGTCCCGACCGCCAGAGAACCATGATCCCCGCCACCGCTCCACCCCCCAGAAGCACGAGACTAACCGTCGGAGCAAAAAGTCCGGCGGGAAGGTTCAAGGTCCATCCCGCCGCCACCCCCGCCGCTTCCACGTAACTCTGATAGCCCGCAGCACCCAACACGAGCTTCCGGAGGAAAACAAAATGATAGCCCCCAAGAAACGCAATGAAGATTAAGTGCCATCGAGCAACCCCACTCATGACGGCCGCAAGATGTGACAAAGCTTTCGCGCGGGACGATCCCCCCGACACAACGACAAAAACCTGATACACAAGGAGCGCCAGCCAGAATTGCAGAAACGAGGCATGAAAAAGCACACCGGCAATACACGCCGACTGGAACAAAAGGCTGACCAACAGGCTTGGCCGGTCGCCTCCGGGCCTGAACAAACAGAATGCAACAAGGCTGCAAACGAACATCGCCTCGTATCCCCGCGCTTCAGTGGAATACACCACTTGCAAAAGACTGGCCGCTACTAACAAAGCCGCCGTCACCGCGGCTGCATAGCTCTTCGCGAGCCGAAAGGTCGCGAATGCCGAGAGCGGAACCCCAGCCAGTCCGAACAAAAACGAGTGCATTCGCAGCCAGGCCGTGCCCTCGACGTCTCCCCAGGCCCGTAGGATAAGGGTGTTCAGGATGTGATTGTTCGACTCTGGATACCCCGCAACGATCTGCCACCATCCGGTGGCGTTGGTGCCGACATTCCAGGACCAAATCTCGTCAAGCCAAAGATCATTGAACAACGGAGGTAAACGAAGCAGAGCGGCCAAAAGAACCAACCCTCCCACCACAAATATCGCGAGCTTGCATGTGATAAATGAACGCCTCGCCGTGGAATCACTATCGCCCGAATCATTCATGACCAGCAACAGTCTTTCCAATTCAATTCCAGGCGCCAGCCTTTATCTCGCCGTGCCCCACACAGGCCGGAAACGTCTCGCCCGGCACGCGCAATACCTCAGCTCTCGTCTCCCCACGCACCGCGCCATCAAGGGACGCCCTCACGTGGCCAGGATCAAGGTCAACAGGTCGCTGATCCATCCCCGAAGTTCCGCAACATCCTTGGCAAGCGGTTTGAACCCACGCAACGAAACCGCGAGCAGTTGAGCCAAATCCGCATTCACCAATCGCCCCGAGAATCCGGCGTCATCAAGCACCCCCGCTAATTCCGCCTCAAAGGCAGCATAACCATCCGCCATCGTCTCCTGCGCAAAATCAAATCCGCAATCCATCAACTCCCCCACGCCCGGCGAAGAGTGAATAAGCTGAAACGGCTCAACCACCCAGATCTCAATCGCCTCCTCAAGCTTCTTCCCCAAGACCTCGCCAGACTGGCGAACCTCGCCAATCCTCGCGAGAGACTCCGCAAAAAAACACTCCAGCAGCCCGATAAAGATCTCTTCCTTGTTGGGAAAAGCTTGATACACCGTCGGACGAGACACCCCGAGTTCCTTCGCAATATCACTCAAGGTCACTTTTTGAAACCCATAGTGGAGAAATAATCCCTTGGAAACTTCAAGGATCTGGCGCTGACGATCGCTTTTCACGAATTTTACATTTGACTAGATTTGTAAATACGTCAATTTGCTTTACATATTCATCTTTTTGTAAATCTGTCACCTAGAAAGCCCATTGCTATGACCAATCAACACCCAAAAACAGCCCTCATCACCGGTGCCTCCAGCGGTATCGGAAAAGAACTCGCCCACATCCACGCCGAACAAAGCGGTCACCTCGTCATCGTCGCCCGCAGGGACGACAAACTGATTGCCCTCAAGAACGAACTCGAAAACAAACACAAAGTCCACGTGACCGTCATCCCCAAAGACCTCACCCAGCCAAACGCCGCCCAGGAAATCTACAACGCCGTAAAGGCCGCAGACATCGAAATCGACTACCTCATCAACAACGCAGGCTTTGGGGGCCACGGCAAGTTCCACGAACGCGCATGGGAAGAAGACCTCGCCATGATCCAACTAAACATCGTCACACTCACCGCCCTGTGCCGTCTCTTCCTTCCCGATTTCGTGGCGCGCAACAGTGGCCGCATCCTGAACGTGTCGTCGATCGCCAGCCTCCCTCCCGGCGGCCCACTCCAATCCGTCTACTTCGCCACGAAACATTACGTGACCGCCTTCAGCAATGGCATCGCCGGCGAACTCCACGATACCAATGTCACGGCGACCGCTCTCCTGCCCGGCGCCACGGAAACCGAGTTTGCCAAAGCAGCCGGCATAGAAGAAACAGACCTCTTCGAAAAAGCATTTTCGGCGCGATCCGTCGCAGAAGACGGATACCAGGGCATGCTGAACAGAAAACTCGATGTCATCTCAGGAATGACCTTCGGACAACGAATGATGAGGGCCAGTATCCCCTTCACCCCCAAAAAAATCCTCCTAAACGAGATTCGAAAACTACAGGAGAGAAAAGACTCGTGAAATCCGGCCTTTCCAAACCGCAGAAAGCGGCGGTTTCACTTCTTACACGAAAAAAGAGCGAATGGATTTCTCCA
>JBCCWV010000221.1:0-8034 GCA_039192745.1 Verrucomicrobiota bacterium
AACGGGGTGAGGGAACGGTTCTGGTTCTGGACGATCAGGACGAGGTGCGGGTCGTCGCCCGGGCGATGCTTGAACGGATGGGGTACGAGGTGATTGAGGCTCCCGAAGGGGAGGACGCGATTAAGCTCTATAAGCGGCGAATGAGTGAAGGAAATCCGGTGAGTTGCCTCCTCATGGACATGACCTTGCCTGGAGGAATGAGTGGATCGGAGACCGCGCACGAGATTCGGAAACTCGATCCCTTCGCGGTCACGATCGCTTCAAGCGGCTACTTTGACAGCCACGATGACGAATCCATTCTTCGAGAAGGATTCAATGCCATGATTGCGAAGCCTTACGATCTGGAATCGCTTTCACGCGTGATCTACAAGGCAACGAGAAAGAGCTAGTGAGTCGGTGCAAAACCGGTATTTGGGGATAACCACGCGGCCTGTCGTGGAATCGGTTTGGTGCATTAATGTGCAGGAAAATTCGGTAGGCAGACGCTGTTGAAAGGCTTTGTCGGCTTGCCAGGCAGGCTTTGAAAAAGATAGAGACTCCCAGCATACATCCGGGCCGCAGCTTTGCCCTTCTGATGTTTATTATCGGCGTAGCGGGCTCCGTGCAGGGGGCCGCTACCTTGGTGTCGCACTTTAACTTCGATGAAGGCGCGGGAGCGGTCACCTATGATGCGATGGGCGTGAATGACGGGGCGATCATTGGAGAGGTGGATTATTCCACTGACACTCCCTATGGCGGTCATTCGCTGTTTTTCGAAGGAGTGAATGAATTCGTGGACGTCGGTACGGACGACAACGCCTACTACTACAACTACGCGAGCATTTCGGTCGCTTTCTGGGCGAAACCGACGGCGGACAACGCGGACAATGCGATGATTTCTATTGGCGCGGTGAGTAGTGACATCGGTTTGCAAGTGTATGCCTTCAAGAATCCCGACGATGTTCTCGTGCAACTGGGAGACGGTTCCAACACTTCATTTTTTGATTTTCGGGCACCTGATACTCCAGCCTTTGAGCTGAACCAATGGACGCATGTGGCTGTGACGTTTGATGATGCCACCAAAGAAGGCATTCTCTATCTCAACGGGATCGTGGTGGAAACCTACACGTCTCCCGGTTCAATCCTTTATCGTGCAGGTCCTATTCGGATCGGGGGCAAAGCCGATCGGCCTAATGGGGCATTTGCTGGATTCCTCGACGAAGTGCGCATTTATGATGGCGTTCTCACCCAGCCCGAGGTGGCGGAATTACTGACTCCCCCGGTGGTGGTGCCGGAACCTTCTTCGGTAAATGTCCTCGGCGTGTTTCTGCTTTTGAGGCGACGGAGGCGGGAGAGTGCTGTCGCTATTTGAAGGATTTCGAAAAATCAGCCGCAGAAGTTGTCTTATTGGGATCGATCTCCCGCTTTTTGAAGGTGCTGGTTTCCCCGCGGTGGAGCAGTTCCTTTTCGTAGGCGGCGCTGTCGATGGGGATATCGATCGTCGCGCTGTTTTGCCACGCAGAGAAGAGGATGGAGTTGGCGAGTTCGACGCTGCGGATGCCCTGTTCGGCTGGGCTAATGAGCGTTTCACCGTGCAGGATGGCGTTGGTGAAGTTCTGAAGGATCTCGACGTGCTGGCCGCCGCTTCCGGATTCCACGGGAACTTCCACATACCAGACTTCCGGGGTGGCGAAGGCCATCTCGGACTTGTCGCTGAACTCGCTGACAGGCGTGCGGTTCCGTTTGAAGGAGAGGGTTTCGTTTTCGAGGATCACGAGTCCGTTTTCCGCGGTCACTTCCAGTCGGTTCACGCCCGGACTTTCGCCGGTGCTTGTGATGAAGGTAGCGTGTTTGCCGTTCTTCCACTGGAGGTGGGCGGTCACGTCGTCCTCTACTTCGATCTGGTGATAACGACCGAAGTTGCAGAAGCCAGTGACTCTGTCAGGCATGCCGAAGAGCCACTGGAAAAGGTCGAGGTTGTGCGGGCATTGATTGAGGAGGACGCCACCGCCTTCTCCTTTCCATGTCGCACGCCAGCCGCCGCTTGCGTAGTAAAACTCGGTGCGGAACCAGTCGGTGACCTGCCAGATGATGCGGCGAATCTCGCCGAGTTCGTTGCCGTCGATGAGGTCCTTCAACTTTCGGAACAGGGGGTTGGTCCGCTGATTGAACATGGCCGCAAAGACGGGCTTGCGACCGGTGGCTTCCCAGGCCGCGATGAGTTTCTCGCAGTCGGCCTTATGGACGCCGAGCGGTTTCTCGACCATGACGTGGAGTCCGGCTTCGAGGGCCTGTTGGCCGATGGTGGTGTGGGAGAAGTGGGGCGTGCAGATGTGGATGGCGTCGATGCGGCCTGAACCGATCAATTCCGCAGTATCCGTGAATTGCGTTTCGCCGTCGACGGGATCGGGAAAGCGCCCGCTCATCTCACAAACGGCGGTGACCTCGAGGCCGGGGACCTTGCCGTCGAGGATGTTTTGCCGATGGGCGAGCCCCATGTTACCGAGGCCGACGATGCCGAGTCTGACTTTGTCCATAGGGGTTTCGTGCGCCGGACGGCCCTGATTGTCAATTCCCGTTTCGGCGAACTTGACCGGAGGCGCTTGGAACCGGACCTTTGCGGCGATGCAACTGACGAAGGAAGAGCTCCCGCACGTCGTCATCGGCGCGTGCATGGAAGTCCATAAGGAACTCGGACCGGGTATAGCCGTTGATGGTTATCGGGAAGCCCTCGCCCATGAATTGCGAATGCGCGAAGTGGTCTTTAAACGAGATGAGACGCTGAGATTAGTTTACAAGGGAGCCGAAATTTCGACGTCCGCGAAACTCGACTTTCTGATCGAAGATCTTTTGATCTTGAATGTCTATGCGACGAAGAAGATCAGCGGCCTGGAAAAAGAGGAGCTTGCAAGTCAATTGCGCACAGCCGGTGTCGAAACGGGAATGATCGTGAATTTCTGGGTGGAGAAATTCCGTGACGGTGTAAAGCGCCTTATCGTTTCCAACGAGGAGCCAAACGTCCGGTTCCGTGAAGCGGTCGGATTATGGGAGCCGCTTGAAGTGAAAGAAGTCTAGTAGCTGTCCACGGAAAGGACCTGACGGTCCCGGTAGTAGCCGCAGGATGGGCATGCGATGTGCGACGGCGTGGTGCTGCCGCATTCCGGGCACTTGTTAAGCTTCGGAGCGCGCCAACGGTTCGCTTGCCGGCGGAGCTTCGATTTCATGCTGGAGGTGCGTCTTTTTGGTGCAGCCATGGTCTTGGGAAAGTTGTCGGTCTATCAAGTCAGTCTTCGATGTCCTTGAGTTTGTCGAGTTCGCCCCAAACGTCTCCGCTTCGGGTTCTTTCGGCATCGTCAATGGGCCGGTAGTTGGATGTGGAGGGAAATTTTCCTTCCGCCGGACAATCCATCGGGGTCAGCCCTTCCTCGCAACGTGGGTATGCCGGAAGGGCGAGAAGGATATCTTCCCGGATCGATTCCGTCAAGTTGATCGTGGCGCCCTCCGCCAGGTCGGCCTGGAGAGCGTGTCCATCGAGGGAAACGCGGTGGGTGAAGCCCTCGAGGCAGCGGACACAGTCCGCCTCAAAATCGGCGCTCAGGGAGCCCATGAAGAGCACGGAATCGGAAACGAGGGAGAGATGGCCCTCGTAGCGAACCGGTCCGGCGGGGCGGGCATCCTTCGGGTCAATTTCGAAGATATCCCCATGAATTTCGCCTTGAACGCGGACGCCCTCCTCGGGGATCTCGCCCGGATGGATCGCAGCGAGGTCGATTTTCATGAGGGATCGAGGTGTTTGTCCGCCAGAGCGTCGGAAACGCACAAGGGGACGAGATCCGAGATGTCTCCACCGAGCCGCGAGACCTCCTTGATGATGCGGGAGCTGACGTAGGAATATTCCTCCCGCGGAGTGAGGAAGACGGTTTCGAGGCTGGGCTCGAGTTTGCGGTTCATCAGGGCCATCTGAAATTCGAATTCAAAGTCCGAGATGGCGCGAAGCCCCCGCACGACCGCGGCCGCATCTTCTTTCTTGGCAAAGTCGACCAGTAATCCGTCGAACCGTGTCACGCGGATGCGGTTGTTTTCCTTCGTGGCTTCCTCAATGAGAGCGATGCGTTCGTCGACGTCGAAGAGAGGTTTCTTTTGCTCATTGGGCGCGACGGCGACGACGACCTCCTCGAAGAGATGGGTCGCGCGAAAGATCACGTCGAGGTGACCATTCGTGATGGGGTCGAAGCTCCCCGGATAGACGGCGCGTTGCATGTTTGAAATATAGCCTGACTCTTTAACCTTGATCGGGCGCCGGATCAACGGGGCGGAAAAGAATCAGCCTGTCTCCCTCGAAAAGCACCGGATGATCATCGCGGAAAACCCGCTTTTTCACGATGCCAGCCTCGTAGCCGTTGTCTAAACCCAGAAGCGGAAAATCACCGGTCAAGATGTAGAAGAGGGCGATTTCCTTCGACTGCATGGCCACGCCCGCTGCACGTTCAGCGGCGATCCCGTTCTCTTGCAATGTCCGGGTGATTTCTCGAAGATCCGAATCGGGTTCCCGGTGGGCGCGAATAGGCAGTAGAGCGACGATGGTGGCCACGACAGCCGCTCCGGGGGCAAGCCAACGGTAACCACCATCACGCCACTTGGCGAAGCGTGGAGCGGTTATACTGTGAAGCCCAATGGCGCAGATCCACGCAAGCGGAGGGAAGAGGGGAAGTGCATAGTTTGGCTGTTTGTCCGTGAAGGCAGACAGTGCGGGAAGGGCGATGAGAATCCAGGCACTGCCAAGCGCAAACAGACCGATGTCTTGAGATGGAAGGCGTTTTTTGACGGCGAGGAAGACGGTAAAGAGAGCGGCAAGAAACCATGGCCACTTGTAGTTGAAGAGCATCGTGAGGTAGTAGGTCCACGACGCGCTACCGTGATCGCCTCGCATGCGATCGGCAATCTGATCGCCAAAGTACACCGAGAGAAAAGAGTCACCGAACGTCGAGATCATATGCAGGTGCCAAGGCAAGGCAGAGACGACAGCCCCAAAGAATCCAAACACCAGGAAAGGCAAAACGTGCCGCTTGTTTCCACTGATCGCCATCCAGACGGCAAGGATCGGCAGCAAAACGAGAGAGACGATCGGTTTGCACAAAAGTCCCAACCCGAGGAGCAGACCCGCAACGAAGAACCATCGTCGGCTGCGTTCGCTTTCGACACCGCGCATTGTCACCCACGTGGCCGCCATGAGAAAAAAGAGCTGCCAGAAGTCGAGTGAGATCTCGCGGATGCGGCGGAAGAAGTCGTAGCTCAAAGTGAGAATGATACCGCTCGTGAGTCCTAGCCCAGCCGAGGAAAGACGCGACGCGATGAGGACGGTGAAAACGACGACCCCGCAGCCAGCGAGTATCGACGGAATGCGCGCTGCGATCAGGTTGTCTCGACCACCGATCTGCATGCCGAGTCCATGAATGAGGATGGCCAGAGGAGGTTTATTGAAATAGGGGCGCTCAGGGTGGACGTGCGGTGAGAATAGATTCCCGCTTTCCCACATCCAGTGTCCCACGCCCGCATAAAGGGCGGTGTCGCGCCGGAAGTCGCCTTGGTCGAGATGGGGGAGAGAAACGGCGAGGAAGAGAATGAGGGGGACCCAAAGGCGGCGCATGGACGAATCCATCATCGGTGGTGCGGCGCTTGCGTCAAATATCGGGACTCCGATTGCATTCCGCCAACCTCCTCGCAACAATGAGCGCGATGGCAAAGATCGACCCGGACTTCCTTCTCCAAGCCTACCGGCTCGGGATCTTTCCGATGGCCATGGAGGAGAGTGGGGAAATTGGTTGGTTTTCGCCGGATCCGCGGGGGATTATTCCGCTGGAGGATTTTCATGTTCCCCACGGGCTGCTTCGGACGCTGAGAAAACAGCCGTTCGACATCCGATTCGACACCGCGTTTGCGGAGGTGATGGACGGATGTGCGGAGCGAGAAACGACGTGGATCGACGATACTGTTCGCGCGAGTTACCTCGAATTGCATGAACGAGGTTTCGCCCATTCCGTCGAGGCGTGGAAAGACAAGCAGTTGGTGGGCGGGCTTTACGGTGTTTCCTTGGGAGGGGCGTTCTTCGGGGAATCCATGTTCCATCGGGTGAGCGATGCTTCGAAGGTCACGCTGGTGGCGCTTGTCGAACGTCTCCGGGACCGCGGCTTTCAGCTACTCGACACTCAATGGACAACGCCGCATCTCGAGACTTTTGGCGCTTTGGAGATCCCCAAAGCGGAGTATTTGCGTCGATTGCACCAAGCATTGGCCATGAAAATCGAATTTTGAGGGAAATACCCCTAAGAATTGCTTGGCGATCGGTGTCATAGAGTTACACTTTGATTACTATGTTCAAGCGGGGAAGCTTTTTGATCGGGGCGGCGCTTGCCGCACACGGGTTCTTTTTGGCGACCGTCAGCGCCAGTGATTACCAGGAATTCTTCGACACGCAGGGACGGAAAATCGAGGCCAAGCTGCTCTCCCACAAGGGTGACGGAACGGTGAAGATCGAGATGAAGGGTGGAAAAGAATACACGCTGCCCATCAACAAATTTGGCAAACTCGACCAACAGATGATCAAGGACTGGATCGAGAAAACGCCGCCTGCGATTGATTACAATTTTCTCGTCGAATTCAAAGAAGACCGCAGCGACACCGACGTGCGGCGCCCCTCCTACAAGCGGATCAAGACCACGACCGTGACCTATGACGTGAAGATCACCAACCGAAGCCGCGACATCGTGAAGGATCTCGATTTTGAATGGCGTGCCTTCATGTTCAACGAAGCAGAGGGTGAATACGAGGCCACGGGTTCGAACCGCGGGTTGTTCGTTTTCAAAGGTGACGAGAAGTTGCCGACCGAAATGCGTTACAACGATTCACTCGACTTCAAGACGAAACCTTTTCAGCTGGAGGACGTCGAATACTTCTATGTTTACGGTGACGAGCATCACAAAGATCGAATGGCTGGGTTAATGCTCCGTGCCAAAGACTCTTCCGGAAAAGTTGTCTGGGAATACAAGTCGGACGATAAGGAAATTCTAGCACAGGTTTGGGACAAGAAAAAAGAGGGGAAAGCAGACACCGCAAAGACGGCCGTAGAGACTCCGGATCGAGTGCAGTGATTGAGGTGTAGTTGCCTCTCTGGACGTTGGTCTGGCGTGCAGTTAGTGTCTATTTGTATGCAGCGTACTGCCGTCCTCAATATCGTCGGTCTCAGTTCCCGCCTTATCGGTGAGCGGACGCCGAGGATAGCGGCGTTCTTCTCGAAGAACCGGAATGCGGTTGTGGAGCCGGCCTTCCCCGGCGTGACGTGCACCGCGCAAGCCACCTACCTGACCGGAAAAGCGCCCCGGGAGCACGGAATTGTGGGGAATGGCTGGTATCACCGGGAACAAGCCGAGCACCAATTCTGGAAGCAGTCGAATCACCTCGTTCACGGGGAAAAACTCTGGGAAGCCCTGCGAAAAACGGACCCGGACTTCACCTGCGCGAAGCTCTTCTGGTGGTACAACATGTATTCCAGCGCCGACTACTCGATCACGCCTCGGCCCATGTATCCGGCGGACGGACGGAAGGTTTTCGATGTCTACGCGCACCCGATGGGTCTGCGTGAGAAGATCAAAAAGGAACTCGGACCGTTCCCCTTCATCAATTTCTGGGGTCCCGCCGCGGGCATCGCTTGTTCGAAGTGGATCGCGGAGTCGGCAAAGTGGGTGGAGGACAAATACTGGCCGAGCTTGAATCTCGTTTACCTGCCGCATCTCGATTACGGGCTGCAGAAGTTCGGTCCCGAGGCGGAGGAGATGAACCAGGAACTGGCGGACATCGATGCCGTCGTTGGTGATTTAATCGACTTCTTTGAGAAGCGAAACGTGAAGGTCGTGCTACTCTCGGAATACGGCATCACAGAAGTTGATCAACCGGTGCACTTGAACCGGGTCTTTCGCGAGAAAGGATGGATCGCGATCAAGGACGAACTTGGGCGAGAGATTCTCGATCTCGGAGCATCGAAGGCATTTGCCATCGCCG
>JBCCWV010000222.1:0-7970 GCA_039192745.1 Verrucomicrobiota bacterium
CCAGAGTTTCGTGTCAAAAACCGCATCGGGGTGAATGATATTCACGCGCACGCCATGCGGAGCCAATTCCAGCGCCGCCACCCGCGTCAACTGCGTTTGCGCCGCCTTCGGACACGAGTAAGCCGCAGCGCCCGCACCCGGGGCCGCGACGTTTCGCGAACCGATGAGCATGGCCGAGGCATCTACGCCTTGCTTCAAGAACGGGATGATAAATTGCAACAGCCGTTGGTGACTCGTCAGATTCACCGCCAAGCTCTTCTCCCAATTCTTCGCCTCCATGTCCTCGAGATACGCACCTGCAGTAAAGATCCCCGCGTTACTCACGAGAATATCGATCCCGCCGAACTGCGCGACGACACGTTGAATGGCAGCTTTGACCGCTTCATCGTTCGTGAGGTCCAATTGGATTCCGAGCCGATCATCCGCCGCGAAGGTTTCTTCACTTTCGGGATTCAAGTCCATGACGGCCACGCATGCTCCCGCCTGGTAGAGCGATTCCGCACACGCCAATCCGATTCCCGCCGCACCGCCGGTGATGACCGCGACCTTGCCCTGCAGCGGCTTCGCCGATCCGCCCTTTTTCAATTTCGCCTGCTCCAGTTCCCAATATTCGATGTCAAAAATCTCCTTTGCCGGGAGCGGCGACCAACCTCCCAACGCTTCCGCCCATTGAATCGCCCGAGCCGTGTGCTCGCACAGGTCACCGACAATTCGGGAATCCTTCAGCGATTTTCCAAACGTGAGAATTCCCCGGTCTTTCCAAACCGCCCAGCGCGGGGCCGCATCCAATTGTTCCAGTCCCTCGGTCCGATTCTCCGAAAAATATCCGTCGTAATCGCGCTCAAATTCCTCAGTTGTTTCCGTGGCCGGCCTCTCGTCAAAAATCGCCGCCACCCGCTTCGTGCGAATCACGTGATCCGGCGTCAGCGGCCCGCGCCGACTGATCGACGCCGCATCTTCGCGGCTCGCAAATCCGACGGCTTCCTCACTTTGATTCCATTGCACGACCATGGCTGTTCCTGCCTTTTCGGACACCGCTTTCCGGATTTCGGCAAGCTTGAGGTAATCTTCGTCGGACAACTCCGCTAGCTTCCCGGTCGCAACCGCTGCAGGCGCATTCTCTTTCGCCAAAGCCTCTTCCGCTTCACTCACGAGCGATACCATGCGGTCATAACTCGTCTGCGCATCGTCAGCCCACGAAAAGATGCCGTGATTCATCAACACCATCCCTTCAAGCTTCGACCAGTCGCATCCCTCTGCCGCCGCTTGCACCGCTTTTGCCAGGACGAAGCCCGGCATGACATAAGGAACGTAGAGGACCCGGTCGCCGTAGAGTTCACGGGCGCGCTTCTCACCATCCGGCGTGTTCGTCAATGCCACGACGGCATCGGCATGCGTGTGGTCCACGAACTTGAACGGAATGATCGCATGCAGGATGGCCTCGATGGATGGATTCGGCGCGGCAGGGTCGAGCATGCCCGCGCGCTGTTGTTTTACCATCTCGGCGTCGCCGAGCGTTTCGAGGTCTCCGAGCTTCAACAAAACATCCATCCGCACCGGCGCGAAGCCCTCCTTTTCAATCGTTGCCAAATCCCACCCGCTTCCCTTCACGTAAATCACCTCGGTCGACTCTCCAAAAAAGTCCGGCTCTGTGATCTTCACGGACGTGTTTCCGCCGCCGTGCAAAACCAGATCCGGTTCCGCGCCGAGGAGTCTCGAAGAATACACGCGCTGCGCGAGAAGGTCCTCGCCAGCAGGGGCTTCAGAGGGGTTCCAACGATTCTGCATGAACCCTCCATCGCGCATGGGTCTGGCCCGCGCAAGACCTCATCCCAACCCGGGCCGCTGGGACAAGAGTCCGATATAAACGGCGTAAATGACCAGAAGAATGATCCCTTCCGTGCGCGCCAGTCGCTTTCGCACCAGCATCAAGGGAATGAGCAAGGCGGCCGAGCCAACCATGAAAGCAAGGTCAACGGTCTCGATTCCCGAGATCGTCATTTCCCTGACCAGAATCGTGACGCCGAGCACGCAGAGAATATTGAAAATCGATGAGCCCACCGCGTTACCAAGGATCATGTCCCCTTCTTTCTTGGCCGAGGCCACAATCGACGTCGCCAGTTCGGGCAACGATGTTCCAAAAGCGAGCAACGTGAGTCCAATCACCGCCTCGCTGATCCCAAAACGCCTCGCCAACCCGGTTCCTCCGTCTTCGAACAACTTCGAACCAATGACGAGGCCAACTAGCCCTACCAACACGAAAACCGAGAGCAACACATAGCTATCTTTCCGCTGCGCTTCTTCCTGAATCTCATCGAGATCGGCAGGCGGTTCCTTTCGAGCCAACAGAAAGCTGAACCAGACGTAGGCAAAAATCCCCACAAAGAGAATCGTTCCTTCCAATCGATTCAACACGCCATCGCTCAGGAAATAGATCAAGAGAACAGAGACACCGACGAGAATCGGCAGCTCCCGCGTCACGACCTGGCGATGCAAGTCAATAGGCCGGATCAATGCGCTCACTCCGAGGATGAGCAGAATGTTGCAGATGTTCGACCCCACGACATTCCCCACCGACGCGTCCGGCGAACCGCCGAGGTTCAATTGAATCCCCACCGCCATTTCCGGCGCACTCGTCCCGAAGGCCACCACCGTCAACCCAACCACCAATGCCGAAATCCCTAATCGCAACGCCAGCCGCGAACTCCCCTTCACCAGCCACTCCGCCCCGAAGTAAAGAACAGCGAGCCCGCCGAGAAGCCGGAGAATGTCGTAGTAGAGATCCATCGAAGCGGGAACAACGGGAGGATGAGGGGAGGCGCAAGGGATTACCCATCAAGACTCAAGCGGAAACCTCCGCCAACTGCCGCGCATACGCTAGTGTGTCGATTTCTTTGACCGTTTTGTCGCGCCGGATGGCGGCGATGCGGGGGAAACGGAGGGAGAGGCCGGAGTTGTGGCGTTTGCTGGGCTGAATGGAATCGAAGGCGATTTCGAGCACGACGTTCGGCGTGACAAAGCGCTTTTGTCGCTTCTTTTCGATCGTGTGTTCGATGAAGTGTTCCGTCAATTCCTCGATCTCCATGTCGGTCAGACCGCTGTAGGCCTTGCCGATGACGAGCAATTCCTCCGTGCGTTCGTCGCGCACGGCGAAGGTGTAATCGCTAATGACGTGGGACCGCTTGCCATGCCCCTGCTCGGCCGCCACCACCACACAGTCGAGCGTGCTGAAAGCCTTCTTCAGCTTCAACCAGGATTTCCCTCGACGCCCCGGAAGATAGAGACTCCCCGGATCCTTGGCGATGAGCCCTTCGTTCTCGCGTTGACGGGCCGCCTTGAAAGCATCGTCCACCTCGGTCGCTGAATGGGCAGAGTGAACATTGGCGAGTTCGAATTGCACGGGGAGCGAGAGTTTTTCCAGTTCTTCCCTTCGCTCACGGAGTGGCACCTTGAGCAGTGACTGGCCGTTGCGCCAGAGGAGATCAAAAATGACATAGCGCACGGGAATCGACGGCCCCAAAAACAAGTCCGATTCGTTTCGTCGGCCGAGCCGTTTCTGGAGATCGAAAAATGTCAGCTTCTTCCCTTCAGCGAACGCAATGATCTCGCCATCGAGGATGACGTCGTCTCCCAGCTCCGCCGCTTGGGCTACAAGTTCAGGGAACTCAGCCGTCATCGGACGCAGGTCTCGCGAAAATATCTCCGCGCGATTTCCTGAACGATGAATCTGAGCGCGGATGCCGTCGAACTTGTCTTCAAGCCACACAGCAAAAGCGGATTCCGTTTCCTGCGATTCACCCTTGGCCTCGTTCCAGCCCTCTGCCCTTTTCACGATATCCTCCGCCGTTTCCTCAGGACTGGCGAGCATCACCTTCACTGGCGCAAACGCCTGAACAGAAGCGTCTTGTAATCGGTTTTCCCGTGCAAGAACAGCCACTTTGCCAATGGAACCCAAAAGCATCGACGCCTCTCGGACCTCGGCCGCCTTGACCGAAAAGGCCTCCGCGACCGCCTCTTCCAACAAACCTTCCTTCAGTCCAATACGAAGATCATTGCTGAGGATTTTAACCACGTATTGGGCCTCAACGGGCCGAAATTCTTCCAAGGCTTCCGCCAACACAGCACCTTTTGCAGTCGGCCCGCGGACTTCTCGCAGACGCGTGAACAACGCTTTCATTTCGCGAAACGTCTGGGACTTCGGCACCAGCGCTCCGTGGCCTTCCTCCAGAGCGAGATAAGTTGCTCGACCCACATCGTTTTGGCCCTGGGTGATTTTCCGATACTCCCCCTCGTTCAGCTTCGAGACTTGCAGAACCACTCGACGAATCAATCGCCAGCCGACCTGCAACGCTCGATTCTCACTGGCCTGCTCGAAGGCGTGACCGGTGAGGAAAGTCGCGGCGGTTTGCAAGTCCTCCCCTTCCAAATCGCGAAGGAACGCAGCGAGGATTTCCACTTTCCGCAGTTTGCCCGTCATCGCGGCAATACGTTCGGCGGTATGGACAAACTGGCCGAACTGGTCGTCGGCATCCAAGACCTCTCTATGCTTAGAACTCGATTCGGTGTTTCCATCTGACCCGGTGTCTGCACCTCCGTCCGCGAGGGTCAATTCCATCTGGTTGTCACCTAACAACGACCACGCCTCGATCCCCTTTCCCCTCAAATCCCGCGCGAATTCCTCGGCAAACCCGTGAAGCGTCAGCACTCTCTTCGGCTGCACTGCCTCGACCGCGTCCATCAGGCCCGGGTAATCCGCGTGATCGCTGAGCGGAAACACTTCGTCGACCTGATACCGGAATTTCGAGCCAGGGTTCAACGCCCAACCACTGATCATCGCCAGACGTTTGTTCTTAATGCGCCGAATCTGCTGCGAACGCGCCACCGACGGCGGCACGATCAGGGCGTGACCTTCAACGCGTGCAGGTTCAAATTCCTCGAAAGTCGGAAACTCGGTCGCAAACTGCCGGTAAACCTCGGTCATTTTCATCACCGATTTGTGAAGCATCACAGGAAGCCCGGCGTTCTTCAGCGAAGAAAGAATCTCCTGTGCTTTCCCCAGCGAATACCCCAAGAGCACGGGCACCTCTCCGTCCTCGATCGCCTCCGTCGCAAACTTGATCATCGCATCCACGACTTCTTCAGTCGGCGGGAAAACATACTGGAGCCGCCCGTAGGTCGTTTCCATGATGAGAGTGTCGGCAGCAATGAACTGCGCCGCTTCACAGGAAAGCCCGGCGCGAGTTTTGAAGTCACCGGTGTAAAGGACGCTCGCCCCGTCCGGCCGGGTAAGATGGATCTGCGCGGATCCGAAAATGTGACCGGCCGGCAGGAGCTGGTATTTCCAGCCATTAAAGTCGGCGATCTCCCCAAATTCCAACGCCGTGACATCAGCCGAACCGGCCCCATATCGGGCCTTGATCAGCTCATAAGTTTGACGCGAGCACAGGATTCTCTGGTGCCGGGCAAAGTGGTCGGCGTGGGCGTGAGAAACGAACGCAACCTCTTTGCGGCCATCGGGATCCAGCCAGAGGTCGATCTCAGGCAAGTGGACGCCTCGCCGGTAGGACACATCGATTTCAGGGGAGGCCATCTGCAGCCCATTACGATGTCGAAGAAAAATCCGGTCACAACCACTCGATTTGGACGTAATTTCACTTTGGATTCAACATCTTGAAGGACCCAAAGCACTCCATTCGCATCGTCAGCAAGCGAACTGGTCTCAGTTCTCATGTCATTCGTGCGTGGGAACAAAGGTATGCCGCTGTCGTCCCTTCAAGGACTGACACCAATCGTAGGCTCTACTCTGACGATGATGTCGACCGGCTCCAGAAGTTGCGCACTCTCAGCGAGCATGGACACAGCATCGGACGGATTGCGCGCCTCACCAAAGAGCAACTCGACCTTCTCCTCGACGAAGAAGGCCGTCCGGGAAACAATCCAGTTCCCACCGAGAACGGTGGTGACTCTTTCATTGCCCGCGCCGTCGAAGCAGTCAGCGCACAAGATGACCGGTTGTTGAACGAACTCACGAACGAGGCCGCTGTGCGACTCGGTCACTCAGGGCTCCTCACCCGCTTCGTCGCTCCCCTTGCCGAAAAGATCGGTGAACTCTGGCACCGTGGGGAAATCACCGCCGCGCACGAGCATCTGGCCACATCGGCTTTGAATGGTTTTCTCCTGACTCACATTCGAGGTTTTTCAATCCCGGAAAGCGCTCCGGTGCTTGTTGTCGGCACACCCTCTGGTCAAGTTCACGAATTGGGAGCCACTATGGCCGCCGCTGCCGCCGCCCATCATGGTTGGAGAGTCATCTATCTCGGCGCTTCCCTGCCCGCGCACGAGATCGCCTCCACGGTCCTTCGACACAAAGCGCGCGCACTCGCCTTAAGTGTGATTTACCCCGGCGATGATCCCAACCTCCCCGCAGAATTGGGGACTCTTCGCGAGCAACTTCCCGACGAATTCCCGGTCCTCATCGGCGGGCGATGCGCCGAAGACTACGCGGCGGCGATCGACAAACACGACTTTCACCTGCTAGCGGGACTTGATGAGCTCTACGAGGCCCTGGATGATGCGCGGGCGCGTGACCATTGATCTCAAAATAGCGGACTCGTCGGTAAGAGATTTATAAATGGCGGTCGATGCGGCGAATTTCCGCAACAAACGTGAAATCCCGTTTGCTCAAGCGCCCATGCCAGACTACCTAATTACCCCGTGCAAAGTGATCGAACAGCACGGATTTTGGGGGTGATTCCAGCGCGATGGGGCTCCACGCGCTTTCCGGGGAAGGCACTTCATCTCTTGGCGGGAAAACCCTTGGTGCAGCACGTTTGGGAACAATGCGCGAAGGCGGGCAGTCTCGACGAATTGGTCATCGCTACCGACGACTCACGCATTGCCAGTGCAGCCGAGGAGTTTGGCGCCCGCGTAGTAATGACCCGCGAGGACCATCCCACCGGCACTGACCGGCTCGCCGAAGTCGCGGAGTCGCACCCTGAGTTTACACACCTCATCAATATCCAGGGCGACGAGCCCCTCATCGAGCCGACTCTGATCAATTCGCTCGCGGATCAACTCGCTTCCGAGACTTCGCTTGAAATGATCACAGCGGCCAATCCCATCGAGGACGAGCGTGAAGCCGACGACCCAAACGTGGTCAAAGTCGTTGTCGGCCAATCAGGACAAGCTCTCTACTTTTCCCGGAGCCGTGTTCCGTTTTCCCGCGACGCCCAGCCGGAATTTCCCCTGCTCCGCCACCACGGCATCTACGGATACACGCGGGAATTCCTTTTAAAATTTGTCACGTGGCCGCCCAGCCCACTCGAAACCTGCGAAAAGCTGGAACAACTGCGTGCGCTCGACCACGGAACGCGTATCGATGTCGCCATCACTCACGAACACTCGCTCGGCGTCGACACGCCAGAACAAGTGGCGCCCATTGAAAAGCTTTTGCTCGCGCGGGACCAGCCCGCCGACGTGAAAACTCCCGCCTGCCAAACCACACTCGCTACCAATCAGACATGAAATACATCTTCGTCACCGGCGGAGTCGTTAGCTCCTTGGGCAAAGGCCTCGCGGCGGCCTCGCTCGGAACGCTGCTCGAACGACGCGGTCTCAAAGTCATCCTGCAAAAGTTTGACCCCTATCTGAACGTCGATCCAGGCACGATGAGCCCCTACCAACACGGCGAGGTTTACGTTCTCGACGACGGCGCGGAAACCGATCTCGACCTTGGCCATTACGAACGCTTCACCAACAGCGTCCTCTCCCGCCTGAACAATCTCACCAGCGGACAGGTCTACGAATCCGTCCTTCGCAAGGAGCGGCGCGGTGACTACCTCGGTTAGAGCGTTCAGGTCATTCCGCACGTCACCGATCATATCAAAGAACTCATCTACACCGTCGCGGAACAAATGGGCGGCGATGTCATCATCACGGAAATCGGCGGCACCGTCGGTGACATCGAGGGC
>JBCCWV010000223.1:0-7879 GCA_039192745.1 Verrucomicrobiota bacterium
AAAATTTTAAAATACTGACATTTTTTTCACGACTTTTCTCAAATTTGCAAAGTTTCTCAAAGATCATAAATTACTTTTAATATTTTAAGGCTCCTCCCTGTGACCGCACCTCTCCCTCCCTCAGAGATCACCGAGACCGAGACACCTAAGACGGCGAAAACCTCGCCGCCGGGGGCGCGCCGTCGGCTGCTCATTTTGCTTACGTTCGTGTTTGCCTTTTCGCCCGCACTTTGGACGGGGATGGCGGTGGATGACAACGCCGTCAATATCCCTGTGTGGGATGATTGGGAGCGCGGCAAACTTCTGAAGCATTCCGTCGAGGGAACGCTGGACTTGGAATATCTCGCGTCCGCGCACATCGATCACCGGATTCTCATTCCGCGGCTGGCCGTTCTTGGCTTGAACAAAATGACGGGCGGCGATCTGCGCGCAGAGATCTGGGCAACCTTCGCGGTCCTGCTGTTGACGGGCGGCTGTCTTTTTTATGTGCTCGCGAAAACGATCCCCGATTGGCGTTGGTTGGCGGCGTGCGGATTTCTCGTGAACCTCGTCCTCTTTTCACCAGTGCAGTATCAGAACCTCCTTTGGGCGGTGCAGCTCGCATTCATGCTTCCACTCTTATTTCTCGCGGCGCTAGTGGCGGTGATGACGTCCGGTCTTTCCGCGCGAGTGAAGTTTGTCATCGCGCTTCTCTGCTGCGTGGGGGGGTGCTTGAGTTACGGGCATGGTTTGATCGTCTGGCCAGTCGCGATTCTGCTTGGGTTGCTTCTTCGCAAGACCGGTGACTTGCGGACGCGCCTCCTTTTTGCCGCGGGGATGGCGATCGCCTGTGCCTGCGTGGTGACCCCATACATGACGTGGAATTACGTCAATACTTCCGAGGCGTCGCACGCTTCCGGGCAAGAGCCGGGGGAACCGCCGCCGGGTATGGTGCATCGCGCGGATGTCCTGGCGGACGAAAAGGGGCGCGAACGTTTCGTGGATTTCTTTATCGTCTCTCTGGGCAATATCTGGGCGCGCGTTTCTCTGAGCGATCCATGGAGCGCCGCGCTTAGGTGGGGCCATTGGACCCTTGCCGCGTTCCTCGCTTTTGTCGCGCTGGTCCTCTTCTATTGGAAACGGCCGAAGGAATGGGACGCCTTGCTGCCGTGGATGGCGCTCGCCTGTTACAGCGTGAGCACCGGGGTCCTGCAGGCCTTGGGAAGATCGACGGTCAGTGTCGACCGTGCCATTCTTCCGCGTTACATCTCCACCTCGATGTTCGTCGGCATTGCCCTCATCGTCGTCGTGGCGTGGCTGCTCCATCGGCGCGACTGGACCAAGGCCGCCATCGCTTGCGGCATGTTTTTTGTCGGACTGCAGGTCTCCATGTGGGATCACGGTCTCCACAAGATGGAAGCCTGGAAGCAGGCGAGACTGATGGAGCGCTTTGCGGTGACTTACATCAATCATCACGATCCGGAGTTCCGCACGCGCCTCGACAACAGAGTCGAATTCGCCAAAGAGCAGGCGCAGTTTCTCGATTCTCAAGGCTGGCTCAACCCGCCCCTCGCGAAAGAACTCGATTGGGGGCCATTCACGCCGACGGACCAGGAATTACCGAGCGGCAGGGCCGACATCTTGCAGG
Source organism: Verrucomicrobiota bacterium (assembly GCA_039192745.1). Classification (GTDB taxonomy): domain Bacteria; phylum Verrucomicrobiota; class Verrucomicrobiia; order Verrucomicrobiales; family DEV007; genus JBCCWV01. The sequence continues at coordinate 1,628 of JBCCWV010000223.1, forward strand.
CTGACTTGATCGGCAGCGACCAATTGGCCATCGTCGGATACGCCGAGTTCGGCGGCGACGGCAACCGGCCTGCCGACGGTGTGCTCGTGACTTGGCGCGCTCCCGGTCATAAAGAGTGGAAAGTCTTCGGCGTGGTCGAGATGGCCGCGTTCGTCCTTCCCCGCGCGGCTTTTCTTGATGGAGAGTTCGGCGCGCCGAAACCTTCCTTGTCCAAGGTCAAAAATACCGCGAAGTGGTCACGCTATCTTCCGCTCGACGGGCTTCCGGAAAGTGGCGAGGTTGAAATCAAAGCGTGGGCCGTCGATGCGGAAGGAATGCTGGCCCTCGGAATCGCCCGCACCTTGCGCCTCGATCGTTCCTCCACGGTCCCCGGACCATTGTCTCCGGAGCCACCAAAGTTCGCGCAAAACGAGTCCGGCAAGCCGCAGGGCGTGGAGTCCGAAGCTTCCTCGTTAAATGCGACGGTGGTGGACTGAGTGCAAAGCCGCCGCGGCGGAGCAAACAATCCGCGATTCCAACGGTCCGAGTATTCTAATTAACCGGCGTCGGTATTACCTGTGCCCTGCGCTCGCGTGCCTCGATGACTTCCTCATTTCAACCTTTCACCGAGACCTCATTCGTTTAGGCTGCCTATTCTTTACCACGATGAAATCCCTGACTCTCCCCGCACTTGCCCTCCTCGCCGGACTCTCGTTCAGCTCTTTTTCCAAAGCCGCCGAACAGCCAAACATCCTTTGGATCACCAGCGAGGACAACAGCATCTCGTGGGTAGGTTGTTACGGAGGCACCAACGCGAAGACGCCGAACATCGACCAACTCGCCGCCGATGGGTTCCGCTACCGGTATTGCTTCGATAACGCCGCCGTTTGCGCGCCGACCCGCTCGTGCTGGATCACCGGGATGTATGGCATCTCCAACGGCACGCAACCCATGCGAAGCCGCAACCTCATCCCGCACGACCGCATCCCTTACTACCCGGACCTGTTAAGAAAGGCCGGTTATCACACCTCGAACCCCGGAAAGACCGATTACAACATCGGGGGTCGCGATGACTACGAAGCGTGGGACGTGGGCAAACCGAAAGGGAAGGGGAAGAACAAGGAACAAGTCCCACTCTATGCCTGGCGCCTGCGCGATCCCGGTCAGCCATTCTTCTGCGTCGTCAACATCGGCGCCAGCCATGAAAGCCGTGCGCACGGTGATGTCGAGAACACGCGGAACGACCCGGCGAAGATGAAACTCTTTTCTTACCATCCGGACCTTCCCGTCATCCGGAAAAACTACGCCAAGTATGCCGACGCGATTGAGCAAATGGACAAGGAAGTCGGGCAGTGCCTTGCGGAACTCGAAAAGGATGGGCTCGCCGACAGCACCATCGTTATCTACAACTCCGACCACGGCGGCGTCATGGCGCGAAGCAAACGATTCGTTTACTCCAGTGGAATCCACTGCCCGCTCGTCGTCCGCATCCCCGAAAAAATGAAGGCGCTCTACCCGGCCGAGAAGCCGGGCATGACGGTCGACCGCCTCGTCAGCTTCGTCGATATGCCCAAGACCTGGCTCAGCCTCGCGGGCGCGGAGATTCCTGACACCTTCCAGGGCCGCGTCTTTCTCGGCGAAGGCGCCGAACCAGAGCCCGCCTATCATTTCGGCTTCCGCGAACGGGCCGATGAACGCCTCGACTGCGTGCGTGTCCTCCGCGACAAACGCTTTGCTTATCACAAGAACTACATGCCCTACGCCCCTGCCGGACAGCACCTCGCCTACTTGTGGAAAGCCAAGGCCACACCGGCTTGGGAACAACATCACCGCGAGGGCAAGACCGACGAAATCACCGGACGCTTCTTCGAGCCGCGCGTCTCGGAGGAATTCTATGACAACGAGTCCGACTTCGACAACGTCCACAACCTCATCGACAGCGAGAAGCATCAGGCAAAGATCGCGGAATTGAAAAAGGTGCTCCGCCAGCGCCAACTTGAACTCTATGATTCCGGCCTCCTCCCCGAAAAAATGCGCGAACGCCGCGCCGAGGCGAACGACCTCACCATTTACAAAATGGTGCGCGACGAGAAACTCTATCCTCTCGCCACCTACCTCGACGCCGCCGACCTTGCCCTCGCCCGCGACAAGGCCAACCTCAATGGTTTCGTCGAAGCCATGAGCAACGAGGACGAAGGCCTGCGCTGGTGGGCCGTCGTCGGAATCCATCTCCTCGAAAGTGACGCCGCCTCCGCAAGCTCAACGCTCAAGCAAGCCCTCAAGGACGAGTCCCACGAAGTCCGCATGATGGCGGCTTGGACACTCATCAAACTCGGTCACGTGGACGAAGCCCTCGCCTCTCTCGACGACCTCCTCTTCAACGGCACGGAAAACGAAACCATGCTCCACAACGTCCTCGACTGGATGGGCGAACCCGCTTTACCCCTCGTCAAAAAGTTCATCGAAAACGACGGCAACCGACAAGGCCGCTACGGCATCGGCATTTTCGGACGAATTGCGGAACTGAATGGATGGTGAAGGGGATTTAGAATTTTGATTGAAGGAAGACAATTCGTCGGCCTCCCTCTTTTTCATGAGTGATCCGTATTTGGACCGTATGCGAAGTCGACAGAGTTCTTTCTTCTGTCAAAAAATCCTGAATGAGACGATTCCGTTCCGGGATGGCATTGGCCACTGGAACTATGTCAGTAAAGTCCCCGTGAACCTCGACAATTTCCCCCGGACCGAAGATCTCGACAACAAATAACACTGTGATATTATCCATCCCACGGCGATATGAGCGAGGATCCTTTTTTGAAGATTAATCCCCTTAAGGCAATTGCGTGTCTTGAAACAATCATTCCCGAGTCTTCAGTCGTGCTTATCAGGCGGGAATTACACTCGCACTGCCAGAAACTGATACGATTGGCATCTGCACACCTGCGATTCGCCAATGCTGCCACCGGGCAATTAAGTTGGAGGCAACGCGTCTCGCGAAGCTACTATGCCTGTTACACAGCGAGCAAAGCAATACGTTTGATTCACAGTGGGACGTACAATACAGACGTTGGTGACCACAAAAACGGCGGGGAGCTTCCTACATCTTTTCCAAACAGTAGCTCTTGGAAAGACTTTTTTACCAAATTTCGAGCGGACCGGAACATTGCGGATTATGACCATTTAGGAAATGAATCCATGCTTGAAATGAAAAGCTCAGAATACGTTGTAAAGAGCACGCAGTTCTTAGCATTAGCAAAATCCTACATCAACGAAAGGGCGGCATGATGACGAGAAAGAGTATGGATGATGAAGCCAACGAGATAGTGGAGCGTTTCGCACATGAGTGCCAGATTTCAAAACCGAAATACAAGATCGTTGACAAAGCTGGAGAGAAATTTCTCGCTATTGAGGTGGGTCACATAAACAACGTCTTTGCAATCGCTCTAGAAGTTGCATCTGGAGGGCTTGAAGAAGACTCAAACTTCTACGGCAGAACATTTCTACGGGAAGTGAAGCTACCCAGCGTATTGGAATCCCCAGAAGTTGAACTTTTAGAACGTCTCATTTCCGAGTCACTGACTGTTGGGCGCTCAAGCCTTGAATCCGATTACCATCGAAAAATGATCCCATTTCTTGGCGGAGAGGAGAGGCAGATCTTCGGGACCGCAAATCATGTCGTCTTTGGCCGTAGAGGCGCTGGCAAATCAAGTCTAGTCTTGTATGCGTGCAATCAAGCAAAAAAGGAAGCAATCCCATATGTTTGGATAGCGTTTCAACAATACAACGGTAGAGACGACTTATCAGTTATTCCTCAGGTTTTGTATGAGTTTGTTGAAGGAATTGAACGCTACTCTGAGGGATTCGAAGCTCGGATCAAACGACTTCGAAAAATAGTTTCCGAACTCGAAGATTTAGATCTGAAAATCACGAAGCAAGCGATAAACTTCGCCATTCCTAAAATTACTCGAGAAGTCGTTCCTATTGTCAACCACTTCGGAAAGCTATTTCTCTGTTTTGACGACCTCCACCTTCTTTCGCCTTCTCTTCAGCCATATTTCTTATCGGTATTCTACTCATTCTCCCGCGGAAATAATATCTCCCTAAAGATAACCGCGATTGAAAATTTCTGTAAGCTGTACGACGACACACTACGAGAGGGTCTAGAACCACCTGGAGATGCCCAAATCATTCGCCTAGACTACAACTTGGTTGATCCAAAAGCAGCCTACGACCATATCAGTAATGTTTTGTCCGGCTACGTAAGCTACGTTGGACTCAAATCCACAGCTTCCTTAGTAGTCCCCAATGTCATGCAACGTCTTGCTTGGACCTCTGCAGGAGTACCAAGAGACGCGCTCTACATCTTTCAGCGAGCGCTGACGAAGGCTAGAGCGGCCGGGCGAAAGAAAGTAACGGTCACTGATGTTAACATGTCCGCAGCTGAATCTTTGACAGAGAAAGAGCGCTACGCCAGCGACGACGCAACCAGCGACGAGAACCTAATCAGAGACGTAATCAGCGACATAAAGAGATTCTGCCTCCAGGAAAAAAAATGCAATGCTTTCTTGGTGTTCATTGACGTTGAAGATCCCATTTACAACGCCATCCAAAAAGTCTCCGATTTACGATTTCTGCATGTTCTACATCCCGGTATTACTCCTGAAAAAGCGGGGCAACGCTATGAGGCGCTTCTCCTCGATTACGCATTCTATACAGGCTTCCGCAAAGCTCAGAGCATCAAAGAATTTAAGACGGAGCTGGAACCAACCCTTGCTAAGGAGCTGAGAGAGCTTGATACATATCGCTACAAAGATCGAACAATTGGACCTAGCTAGCTTTCTCGCCTCTATGCGCCTAAGCGCAAGCGTCATTCGCGTCGGAACGCTACGCGAGTTACCGGTAAGACTCTCAAGAAACTACTGAAGTGATCAGGGGCGCCTCAAGGACATGCTAAATATCGACATCGTCGAAAACTGAGCGCGCGTTCTCGATACTGCTCTCTTCCTCTTCGCTCTCACCGAGGTCTTCACTCCATTCTGCCTCATCAGCCTCGAGGCTTTCTATTGATCGTTCGATTCTCTGGAACGAATTGTTGAACTTTGTCCTTAACGCTTTATCTTTTCGGAATTCGCGAATCAAAATTTCTACGGAAGTTCGCAGCTCCCAGAAATGCTCATGCGGATCACTGGAGTCGGAATCAACGAAGCTTGATTCTTCCGCGCGAATCCATCGTGAGACCTCTTTTGATGTAATATATTTTCTAATTGTGGCCCGAACACTACGTAATTCCGAGGGACGAAATACTTTTCTCAGTTTCTCTGACCTAAGAAAGGTCCAATCCCTCCAATGAAGGGCAGAGTTGTGACAGTATTCGACAAATCTCTTCCTCGTTGATTCGGGCAAAATACCTTTTCTGTGAAGTTCTGCTACAAACGAGGAATTTTCATCCCACATGATCCACTTGTGAAACCGGAGCCCATCAAGAAACTCACCATTTTTCGAAACAAATATTCTTAGGAATTCAAGATTGCATCTTGATTCGAGAAAATCCAAAACTCGCCTTTGACTGTCCGCTTCTTGCAAATCCTGCTCGATTTTCTCGAGAATAACTCCAAAGTAACTCTCAGGAACGACGATGTTGGCCCCCTCCAATGAAACATCGCCACACGTAATTTCATCCCAGAGCATTTCCGGTCTGGTTCCTTTCAGATAAACATCGAGAAGGTTTGGGTCTTTTCCAACAAGTGTTCCAAAACAGTCCCCTATCGTTGGGTGTATGAATTTGAAGCGAGTTTGTCCTGACTCGATTTCCTTAGATATGAACGTAATTTCCAACGAAGAGAAAGATTCTCTCGTTTCGCCAATTCCCGCGCCCAGTCGCTCAAGCGTTTCCCTGTCATCGATTGTCGGTTTCCACGGGGCGTCGAAATATCCGCCTCGAATAAATAATAGCGACAACGCAGCACGATCAGAAGTCCTAAGGCCGGTAATTACATCTTCAAGAAACTCGGTCGGCTTTTCGACGTAATCCCGCAAGCCTTCAGAAGTTACGGACAGCGATTTGGTGAAAATCGCCAATCCGAGTCTTCGCGCTGTCTCAGGAAGGAAGCTAGGATTAAGAGAGAAGTCATCTAAGTGTGGCTTTAAACTTCGAACGAATTTTTTCTCCTGGTTTCCGAGCTTCAAGTGATTGTAAACGATCTGCTTCTTTTCATGATCCCGAAGCTCTTGGACTTTGATTACAACCTGAGAGTCTTTCAGTCTCGGGAACAC
>JBCCWV010000224.1:0-7829 GCA_039192745.1 Verrucomicrobiota bacterium
GGAACGAACGCCTATCACGTCGTCACCGTCGAGACGGCCGGGGCAAGCCGCTCGCTTTTGAATCTCACCATCACGGCGGGTTCCGCGAAAGGCGCCGGCACCAATGGCACGCTGGGCGGCGGGTTGCTTGTGACGACGAACAATCTCACCGTGCGCGGGTGCCGTTTCCTAGGGAACTTTTGCAATGGAAGAGGCGGCGCGGTCATGGTCTCCGGCGGGAACGCTCTCTTCGTCGCATGCGACTTCCGCGGAAATGAAGCGGCGGCTCGCGGCGGCGCGGTCGGTACGCTCAATGGAGCCACCCCCATTTTCAGCAACAGCACTTTTTCCGGCAACCGCGCCGAACGCGGCGGTGCTTTCAATTTCAACGACTCGGACCCGACTCTCACCAACTGCTCGATTTCCGGAAACTCGGGCACGGTCAATGGCGGCGGCATCCAAGCGGCGGTCAGCTCGGTGGTCACACTGGAGAACACCCTCATCTGGAACAACCACGCGGCAGGGGCGAGGAACCTCGCGGGTTCCTCCATCAACTTGCTCACAAGCTCCACGACCAGCATCACCACCTGCAACATCGAGAACAGCGGAGGCGGAGATCCGCTGTTTCTCACTCCTCCCGATCCCAGTACGGCGCCCAGCAGCCTGGGAAATCTCGATCTCGGCGGCGCTTCTTCGTTCATTCGCAACGCGGGGACCAATTCCTTCAACACAGAATCCTTCGACCTCGCCGGTCGACCCCGCATCGTTGAGAGCATCATCGACATCGGCGCCTTCGAGAGCGATTTCCCCCTCTTTGTCGACGTCTCCGCGACGGGTTCCGACGACGGCAGCTCATGGACGAATGCCTTCGTTCATCTGCAGGACGCGCTCGATGCCGCCATTCCCAACAGCCGGATCTTTATCGCCGCAGGCACTTATTATCCCGACCTCGGTTTCGGGCGCTTCAACAACGTACGGACGAATTCCTTCATCTTGCCGGCGAATGCTGAGGTGCTCGGCGGGTTCCCGTCCGGTGGAGGAGCGAGGGACATCGCAACAAACCTAACCATTCTCAGCGGTGACCTCGCTCAGGACGACATCGACCCCGAGGGCAACGACATTACCGAGACGGTGGACCAGGCCCTCGGCAGCAATGCCTACAATGTCGTCTCCATTTTTCCAGCGGGAACCAGCTCAGGTCCACGAACCTTGTCCGGGGTGACGATTACGGGCGGCGATGCTGACGGAACTGGCGGCAGCTTCAACCAGTCAGATGACCGTGGCGGCGGCATTTACTGCGCGGGTTCATCATTCACCGTCACTCTCCGACTCGAAGATGTGGTCATCATCGGCAACTACGTGGGAGATCAGGGCGGAGGCATCTACTTCGACTGTGATGATTCGAGTAATCTGGAACTCATTCGTTGTTCCATCATCAACAACGAAAACCGCGGAAGCGCCGTCGTCGCCGAAGGGAGTGGCGTCACTTTCAGCGGCCGGAATCTCGAGGTTTCCGGCTGCCTTTTCCAAAATAATGCCTGCGATCCAAGGAGTCCCATCGGTGCGGTCCTCGGTTTGGCGTTGCACGCGGACAACAGTCAAGTCAACCCGAACACGGCAACGTGCACCATTGAGGACACGATTTTCGAACTTCACGGCGCAGAGGTCGAAACGGTCAATCGAGAATGGACTGTCGTAGACTGCAACTTCTTCGATAGTGTTACCGTCTCGCGGTGCATCTTCCGGGGGAACGGCGACGCGGGAGTGGAACGGGAAAGCACGCTCCGCTTGCGCGCTAACGATGACTCTGAAGTTTACGATTCCCTCTTCTCCGGAAACCACGCACGGTATGATGTTGAACTGACCACGTTCACCGGCTCGAGCGCGCACACCTATGCGTTCCGCAACCTGACCATCGCCGGTGGAACGGGATTCTCCTTCAGCGGCAATTCGCCAGCCGGAAGCACGGCGACCTTCACCAACTGCGTTTTTACGGAAGAAATGGATACCCTCACCAACATTGCGCTCTTCCGTCTCAACTCACTCATTCCCGGCGTCTTTGCCGGCCTTGATCCCAGCACCAATCCTCGCTTTCAAGATCCTCGCCCTTCGACCGAAGCACCCACCACGGCTGGTGATTACTCTCTGCTCCCCATCTCTCCCTTGATCGAAGCGGGCCTCAATCCTGCCTCTACGACAGGCTTCGATCTTCTCGGAAATCCCCGTGTCTTCGACGCCGACGATGACGGCACTGCGACGATCGACATCGGTGCCTTCGAATACCCCATCGTCGTTGTTCTTCCCACCGACGGGGTGACGATCACGGAAATCGATGTCAATAAGACCACCGGCCAAATCACCCTCACTGTCGAAGCCGACTCCGCAACCACTTACACCTCGGAATATAGCCAAACGATGGATAGTCCGAACTGGTCGCCCGGCCCCTCCGGCTCCCTGAGCACCGGCACCAACACCGTCATCATCCCCGGCTCCGCCTACGGCTGGCCGAAAACGAAGACTTATTTCCGTCTCGAGACGCCGTAGGAAGTGGTTGCAGCTTCCAGCTGCAGAGTTGGAGCACCGAAAACCTTCCTTTCGCGGTTCACAAATCTGCGGCCAAGCTACATCCCCAACTCACGCACGAGAAACGCCCACTTGTCCGCGGCTTCCGCGATGCGTTTGCTCGTTGGCTTGCCCGCGCCGTGGCCGGCCTTGGTTTCGATGCGAATAAGAACCGGATTCTCACCGCCATGCACCCGCTGCAACTCGGCGGCGAACTTGAAACTGTGGGCGGGAACGACACGGTCATCATGGTCGGCAGTGGTGATCATCGTCGAGGGATATTTCACGCCCTCTTTCAGGTTGTGGAGTGGCGAGTAGGCGTAAATCGGCTTGAAATCCTCGGGGTCGTCAGGATCGCCGAACTCCTTCGTCCACGCCCAGCCGATTGTGAACTTGTGAAAACGCAGCATGTCCATGACGCCGACCGCCGGCAAGCAGGCGGCGAACAATTCCGGTCGCTGTGTCATACACGCGCCGACTAACAAACCCCCATTGCTCCCACCGGAAATCGCCAGTTTTTCGCTCGATGTGTATTTATTCGCGATCAACCATTCGGCTGCCGCGATGAAATCATCGAAAACGTTCTGCTTCTTCTCCCGCATTCCCGCTTCGTGCCATTCCTCGCCGTATTCCCCGCCACCCCGCAGATTCGGCACCGCGTAAACTCCACCCATTTCCAGCCACGCGATGATCGACGACGAAAACCGCGGAAGGATACTGATGTTGAACCCGCCATAAGCGTAGAGCAGCGTGGGATTTTTCCCGTTCAGTTCGAGTCCCTTTTGATGAACGATGAACATCGGGATCTTCGTCCCGTCTTTGCTCGGATAAAAAACCTGCCGGGTTTCGAATGCCTTGGGATCGAACTTCAAGTCCGGCGACCGGAAGAGCGTCGACTCGTTTTTATCAAAATCGTAGCGGTAGATCGTCGACGGCGCGGTGAAGGAGCTGAACGAATAAAACGTCTCCCGGTGATGCCGCTTCCCACCGAAGCCACCCACGGTTCCGATCCCGGGCAATTCGATCTCCCCGAGCACTTCACCGTCGAGAGCCACCCGCGTCACCGCACTGTGCGCGTCCTTCATGTAAACGACGACGAATTGGTCTCCCACGAGCCGCACCGAGCGCAACGTGTCTTTTGATTCCGGAATGAGCGTCTTCCAGTTTTCCTTCGCCGGCTTCTCGAGGTCGATCGCAATCAAGCGCCCCCGCGGCGCGTCGAGGTCAGTCCGAATCCATAAGAGCGACCCTTCGTTGCCGACCACCGAATACCGCGCGTCAAAATCCGGCAACAACTCCACGACTTCCGCGCCTTCTTTTCCCAGCTCCTTAAAAAAGACCGCATTCTTTCCGCCCGCACCGCTGCGAACGTAAATCACGAGATAGTTTCCATCATCGGTCGCGTAAGCATTGAAGCCCCACTCCGCCTCGTCGTTCCGCTCATAGATCAATTCGTCCTCCGACTGCGGGGTGCCGAGCCGATGGTAGAAAACCTTCTGGTAGTAATTCGACCCCTTGAGTTCTTCGCCTTCCACCGGCGCGTCGTAGCGCGAGTAATAAAAGCCCGCGTTGTCCACCGACCACGCCGCCCCGGAGAACTTGGACCACTCAACAAGGTCGGGAAGATCCTCGCCCGTCTCCACGTTCTTCACCCGCCACTCGATCCAGTCCGACCCCGAACGCGACAGGCTGTAGGCCACAAATTTCCCATCATGAGAAACCTCATATCCCGAGAGCGCGATCGTGCCATCTTCGGATAACTCATTCGGGTCGATCAAAACGCGCGGCTCGCCGTCCAGTGACTCCGTCGTGAAGACCACGCTTTGATTCTGCAGCCCCGAGTTTCGCGAAAAGAAATACTGCCCCGCCCGTTTCCATGGCGTCCCGAAGCGTTCGTAATTCCACAATTCGGTCAAGCGCTTCTCGATTTTCTCACGCTCTTCGATTTCCTCCAGGTAGCCAAACGTCACCTCATTCTGCGCCTCGACCCACGCTGCGGTTTCCTCGGAGTTGTCATCTTCCAGCCAACGATACGGATCCGGCACCTCAATCCCGTGCAGGTGGTCCACGACGTCACCGCGCTTGGTGTCGGGATAGACAAATTCACCCATGGATGGAATCGGAAGCAAAACAGCGAAAGAAAAAACTCGGAGGATATTCACGAACGAGACTTACCAGACTCTTCCGGTTTCTCCAAAAAGATCTGCTGCTTTCCACGCGTCAAAGGTGGATCGTGACCTCCGGGCGCGATGCCGAAACCGTCGAGCGAAGCGAGCACTTTCTCTTAGGGACGCGCCCCCTAAACGGTCACGCGAACCAGAAAAACCTTCCGCGCTTCGCGCGCAACAGCATCCATCGCGCCGGGACGTCACGATCCACCTTTCGCCAACATTATTGAACCTATTCGATCGCTGAAAATCGAGAAATAACCTCATCACCAATCCCAGATGACGTTGCAGATCAGTGGACCCTAGATTATGAACCAAGACTCCGGACCATGCTGAAGAACGACCTCGCCAAGATCTTTTTCTACTTCGCGGGCGTCCTTGTGCTCGGGGCCGTTCTTGCGCCGTTGATTTTCAACATCGGGAAGAGCGTCGTCGATTTCCGCATCCTTCCGGAAGGGAACTACCTCGAAAAAGTCCTGCGCGAGAGCGACTTCAAACGCTACTTCAATCGCGCGGTGATGATCGCCGCCGCGATACTGCTCTGGCCGTTATTGAAATCACTTCGATTGAAGAAAGCCGACATGGCGCTCGGCTGGGGCGAGACACCAGGGCGGGACTGGACGCAGGGATTCCTCTTTGCGGGTGGATTGCTGCTGATGATGGGCGTTGTTTACGTTTTTCTCGGTTACTTCAACAAGGATTTCGACCTCACCGCCGGGAAGCTCCTGCAAATCGTTGCCGCCGCGCTCGTCGTCTCTTTACTCGAGGAAGTTTTCTTTCGTGGCATCATGTTAGGGCAGGCGGTGAAATCGTTCTGCAACGAGTGGATTGCCCTGCTCGTCATCTCCGCGTTTTTTTCCGCCATCCATTTCCTGAAGCCAGCGGGGTCAGTGGAAATTGCGGACGAAGATGTGATTTGGACGACGGGTTTCTGGATTCTTGGGCAAATTTTCGGTCAATTCAGTGACATCGAGTTCCTCCTCGCCGAGTTCCTCACTCTCTTCGCCGTCGGTTGGGCCTGCGGGATCGCCCGACTCCGCACGCAGTCGTTGTGGCTATCGATGGGCTTGCACTCGGGATGGATTTTCGGGCTCAAGCTTTACGAAGACCTCACCGAAAAGACGAAGCCGCTGAAGCGCGGCGAATTCATGCCGTGGGTCGGCGGTGATTTGAAAGTCGGGCTTGTCCCGCTCATTGTCGTCGTCATCACCGGTTGGATCGTCCTCGCGCTTTGGAATCGTCGACGCAATCGCAGGCTTGTCGCCGACGTAAGCAAACCGTTATAAACGGGGTGAGATGAAAACCTCGACGCGAATTCGGCAGTTCACCCGCACCACGGGCGAGGCCTTGCGCACGATCCTCTATCCACCGCATTGCCAGATTTGCGACTCCCGCATCGAGGAGAACGAGGTGCTATGTGAAGATTGCCTGAGAACCAACCGCGCGATTGAGCCTCCATTTTGTGATATTTGCTGTGAGCCTTTCTATGGTGCGCTCTCCGGGAGATTCAGCTGCATGAACTGCAGCGACCGCTCATTCACGTTTGAGTTCGCCATCGGCGCGTGGCGAAACCGGGGCGCGGTCCGCACGTTGCTTCACCAATTTAAATACAGTAAACGCGAATATCTCGCGAAGCCGCTCGCGCACCTGCTCTTGCCGGTTCTTGACGATGAGCGGCTTTACGAGAACGCGGAGGACTGGACCGTTGTTCCCGTTCCTTTGCATCATCGCCGACTACGTGAACGGGGCTTCAACCAGGCGTTCGAAATCAGCCGCCACTTTGCCGCGCACTCCGGCTTCGACTTTGCCGACCCGCTGCAGCGCACGATTTACACCACTTCCCAAGCGCAACTCAGCCGCGCGCAGCGCCTGCAAAACCTCCGCCAAGCATTTCGCGTGAAAAAATCCGTCGGCAAGAATAGCTACCTTGCAGGTCGGCAGGTTCTCCTCGTCGACGACGTCTTCACGACCGGCGCAACGACGGACGCCTGTGCCCGCATCCTGCGCCGGGAAGCGGGTGTCGAAAGGGTAGTTGTCTTGACCCTGCTTCGGGGTTAACGAATCCGTCCGATGGCCATCTTTAAAAAACCACCTTTCGGCGGCGGCGACAAAAAGCGCGACATGCCCGAGGGACTCTGGAGCAAATGCAGCGGATGCGACGAGTTGATTCATGCACTCGAGTTGAAGCAGAACCTTTGCGTCTGTCCGAAGTGCAGCCATCACTTCCGCATGGATTCCCAGGAACGGATCGAAAGCACCGTCGACCGCGACACTTTCGAAGAACTCGACAAGGGCCTGCACAGCGTCGATACGCTTGAGTTTCTCGACTACGGAGAAAAGGTCGAACGCAATCGGAAGAAGACCGGGCTCGATGATGCCGTTATCACAGGTCGCGCCCGTATCTCGCGTCACCCGGTCACACTTTCCGTCATGGACTTCCGCTTTCTCGGCGCGAGCATGGGGTCTGTTGTTGGCGAAAAAATCACCCGTGCCGTTGAAACGGCGACCGCGGAAAAGGCCGGCACGATCATTTATTCCGCTTCCGGCGGCGCACGCATGCACGAAGGCATCTTGAGTCTCATGCAGATGGCCAAGACCAGCGCGGCACTCGCTCGCCACAAAGAAGCCGGCCTCCCGTTCATTTCCGTTCTCACTGATCCAACTTATGGAGGCGTCACTGCGAGCTTCTCGACCCTCGGCGACGTCATCATTGCCGAGCCAGGTTGCCTCATTGGTTTCGCCGGTCCCCGTGTCATTAAAGAGACAACCCATCAGGAACTCCCCGAAGGCTTCCAAACCGCGGAGTTTATGATGGAACACGGCCTCGTCGACATGATCGTCGACCGCCGCGAACTGCGAAACCGCATCGGCAAGCTCCTCAGTTACATGATGCCCGCGCAGGCGGCGTAGAAGCAACGCTCAAGGCGTCTTCTTTAGATCTTTTCCTTCTGCCGGTCCGTGGTTTGAAGATCGGTCATTCCTATTACCCTCGATCTCAATTCAGGCGGTTCCATCTTCTGCCAACAGCGAGAATCATCGGGTGAAGCGAGAACCCGTTAAGAATCCGCGGGTTTCAGAATCCCATGCCTCATTCGTGAGTCTCTCATTTTTGCGAAATTA
>JBCCWV010000225.1:0-7749 GCA_039192745.1 Verrucomicrobiota bacterium
CGAAGGAGGGCACCCATTATGGTGAGTCTTGGGAATTGGTCGATCGAGATGCCGAGCAAAGTGTCGTCGTGGGCGGGGAGTTCGACGGAATGACACTGCACGAACTGTGGGCAAAGGAGCGAGATCGTGTTTTCGGGATCGGAGGAGGGGAAGCGGAGCGTTTTCCGCTATTGGTAAAAATTCTGGATGCGCGGGACCGACTTTCCATTCAGGTGCACCCGCCTGCGGAGGTCGCCGGAAAGCTGGAAGGCGAGCCGAAGACCGAGATGTGGTACATCGCGGAGGCCGGAGAAGACGCCGCGCTTTACGTCGGACTGAAAGAGGGCGTGACCAAAGACAAGTTCGCGGAGGGCATCCAGTCTGGGGAAACGGAGTCCATGGTGCATCGCATTCCGGCGAAGAGCGGCGAGTTCATCTTCATACCGAGCGGTCGGTTGCACGCCATTGGGGCGGATTTGTTGATTTTCGAAATCCAGCAAAACAGCGACACGACATACAGGGTTTTTGACTGGAACCGGATGGGACTCGATGGGACTCCGCGCGAATTGCATGTGGAAGAATCCATGGAGTGCATCGATTTCGACGATGTGGAGCCGGGAATGGATTCTGCCGACGGGAACTTGTTAGTCGAATGCCCTTTCTTCCGCGTGGAAAAGCACGAATTGTCACCCGGTGAGCCCCACCGATTCGCGCCGAACGACAAAGGGGCGATCGTGGCTGTCGTCAGTGGAAAAATTCACTGTGGTTCCCGGTCGTTTCGTCCCGGCGATTTCTTCGTGCTGCCGAAGGGGGAACTCAGAATGAGTGGCGCGGAGGGGGCGGAGGTGCTCGTCACAATGGTTCCCTAGGGCCTACGGACGGGGCTTTTGCACGAAGTGGTCCTCCGGGAGCCACCAGTAGGGCCTCGCGAAATACTGGGAGTATTCCTGCGGATGCCCGGTGATCCCGTGGCTGAGGAGGATGACATGAAGGGCCTCGTGGCGAACTAGCCAGTCGGGGGTGTGCCCGTTCCAGTGGGAGAGGTAAACGGTGGAATGGCCCTCGAGAACTTTCCACGAGGTGAGGCCTCCCTGTTTGCGTCCGCGGATCGTGGCAACAGGCATGTCCCGCCAATCTTTGGTGAATCCAGCGATGGGTTTGACGATGTGAATGGAGCGCCCCCGGTAATCCAGGCCGGTCAGATTATGAAGTTCCCGCAAGTGCACGATGAGGCGTTCCTTGATCTGCTCGTTTCCAGGTTCGGCGGTGATCGTCGGCCATTGACCGATTCCCAATCCTGCGCACGAGACGAGGACGGCGGCAACGGTCGCGGCAATGGCCAGACTGAGGCGGGATTTCGTGCGGTTTTTCACTAGGGTTCCTTGGCGCAAGTGGATGTGCAGTGGAAGAAGACGTTTAGAGCCTGATGTGGGAGGTCAACAAGTGTCAATCTTGGGAGATTTGTGCGGATCTGCGATTTGATTTTGACCTACGAGGAGACTGCTTCTACTTTCGGTATCCCCTAATCGGTCTGTTGGTAGAAATGAGTGAATCATCCCCTTCATCTGGACATAGCAATAGGTTTTACCTATATCATATCCTTCGGAGGAAGGATGGGGAGTATTTGAGTTGGGACGACGGCGAGAGGGGGCAATCGATCCTCGCATTTTCGCCTCAAAGCCGCTCCCTAGTGGTCATCGAGATCGGACTTTCCGGGGTTGAAGAATTCGAGGGCGAAAAAGGTTTTAGCGAGCTGGTTCGGAGGCAGAACGCAACAGGACACCGGGGTTATGTTGGTTTGTTAGAAGCCGGAGTTGACGACGGACTTACCTATGGCGTGCGTCGCTTTGTGCCGGGGGAAGAGTTGGACAAGTATTTGTCGAGAGTGGGAAGGTTGGCCTTGTCGGAAACGATCGACCTGGGGCTGGCCGCCTTGAATGTGATTTTTCCGTTTCGGGGAACGTCGGAAGCGGATGTTCCGGAATTGGAAACGGGGGCAATCGTCCGTGTGGGTGATGGGCAGACGATTTACTTGGCTGTTCTCGGTCCGCGGGTTGACCGGTTGATCAACGGAGAAGTTGCGCCGGGCGGGGAGATCGGGGAATCGGAGTTGGTCAGGCGTGTGTGCTCCTTGATGCACCGTGCGGCGACGGGTGCCCGTGTTGAGCTTGGCGCTTCCGGTCGCCGTTCGCCGAACCTTGGGGATCTTCCCGAGGAGTTGCGGTATTTGATGTGGGCTGCGTTCGAAAAATCCGGGAAGCAAAAACCGATGGGGCTTTCGGAGTTACGTTCTCTGTTGGTCCGGCTTCGGGATCAGGTTCCTGATCGTCCGCTGCCGGAGGCTTCGAAACCAGTGTGTCGGCTGGAGTCACTGATTTTTGGCGAATTTCGTTCTGAAGAGTTCTTTGACGGCCACTTCGAGGAGATCGAGACGCAACCATCGTTCCGTGAATTTGTGAGTAGTGCTTATTCCCGTCGACTCGAGCGGCAGCCATTTCGCTATCGCATGCAGTTGCAGGTTCTTCCAGCGTTGGAGTCGGTCGGGCATTCGGATTATACGGAATCGCTTTCCCTTCTCGGTGACGACGAGAGCGAATCTCAGGACGCGATTCTGCAAACCTGTGCGATCGATTCCCGCAACGGATTCCAGTATGTCGTTGAAGAGCGGTTGAACGGGTTTTCGCTGGCAGAAGTGAGTTTGCGTCGTGGCGGATTTGACGCGAGTGAGACCCTCTATTTGCTGGAGCGCATCGAGGACGGTTTGAAGGTCGCCGCCCAATTTGGCCGGACGCCGTGGAACCTCCGGGCGGAGGAGCTGTTCGTGGAGTTCGAAAGCCATCTTTCTCGTCAGGAATTGCTCGAGGAATCCCGCGCGCCGATCGATGATTGGCCAAAGCACCGGATTGTCATCCGGCTCCATCCGACGCTTTCCACCCTCGTGCGGGGAAGTTTGCTGCCGGTTTGCGAAGATGGCTTTGGCAACGATCCCGACGGAAGGGAGATGGCGGCCATCGCCTGGCAGCTTCTCTCGTTTTCTTGTCAGGACGCGCGCCCCATCGGCGAAGATGGTTGTTACAGGTCGATCCCGCGACTGTCGCGGGAGGGGAATGCGTTCTTGCGCAAAGTGATCGAGGCGAAGTCGCGGTCAAGCGAGGACAAAGGGGTGGAGGTAAGGGAGCAATTCATCCGCGATTTTGAGGCGGCTTTGGATGTCTTTTCCTTCCGCGAGTTCGCGGAGCCTGAGGTCGTGGAAGCTCGTCCTGCAAATCTCCATGCGACGAGTCCGGTCGAGTTGTTGAGCGATCCGACGCGGCCGGCATTACGCTCAACCCGCCGTTTGGAGGAAGCTGGTGGACGCCGCAGGAACCGCAAATTGGTCCGGCGCATTCTCGGGCATGCGGTTTCGCTCTCGATCGCGGGGTTTCTGATCGGTGCCACGGTCGCGGTGATTCACCCGGAGAGTCGCGAGAGGGTTTTTGCCTTCGCAGGCGGTGTGGCAGACAGGATTCTGGGTGTTGGTGCCGAAACTGAAAAAGACTGGGAGTTGCCCGGTTTCGAGTCTCATTCTGAGCCCACGGTGGCGGGGCCGGTCGCGGAGGATGGCGGCTTGGAATTGGTTAGCATGAGTGGTGATGTTAGGGAGGAAGTCTTGCCGATCATTCGCGAGAGCCTTCTCGAAGAAGCGGAAGTTTGTACGACGGAGATACCGGAGTCGGAGGAATTGAATTCGGCGGAAATGGCCGAGGCGGCGGAGAGTATCGACGAATTGCTCGTTCTTCTCGGCAGAACCGAAGACGGGCTCAGGGCAATCAGCGAACGGACACTTCGGCTGGGCGTGGCAACCGGATCGGTGATGGCGAATTTGGAACTCGGGCGTCGTCTCACGGACTCGTTTTCTCCGCACGCGATTCCCTACTTGCAGAAAGCGGCGGACGAAGGCGTGGTTGAAGCCAGAATGCTGATCGGGAAGCTTCTCCTTTCCGGAGCGGAAGGAGTGCCAATGGATGAGATGCTCGCGTTCGAGCACTTGCGCCATGCGGCGGAGCATGGAGACCGGGAAGCGATGGAAGAAATTGGAGCCCGTGTCGTGCGTGGTGCGGTTGTTCCCGGGGTCGGATTCGCGGAAGGAAAGCAATACCTGAAGGCGGCGGCGGAACTGGGTGGCGGAAAGGCATGTTCGTTGCTCGGCGCCATGTACTTGAATGGGATGGGTGTTGAGGAGGACGTGGACAAGGCGTTTTCGCTCTTTGAACGTAGTGCAAGAGCCGGTGATCCAGACGGTATGCTTTACTACGCGCGCTGCTTGAACTCGGGGATCGGAACCGCGGCGGATCGCGGGAGGTCGGCCGAATGGTTTGCGAAGGCCGCGAGAGCAGGCAACGAAAAAGCGAAAGAATGGTGTCGAGAAAACGGGGAGTCGGTCGATGAACTGGCGGCTTCGCCGGGAGCATAAGGTGCGGTACGCTGACGAAATTCTTTCGTGACGACACGTCCGAAGCATGGTCATAGTGGTTGAATGTCATCGATTCAGGAATTCCGCGTCGGATCCGAGCGCGCGGACATATTGGTTCCAGATGGAATGGATTTGGCGGGAGCTTTGGAGAGGACGACGCATTTGGCCGTCGGAGCCCATCAGGACGATCTCGAGATCATGGCCTACCATGGTATTTCCGCGTGCTATGGGGAAAAAGACCTGTGGTTCACCGGAGTGACGTGCACGGACGGAGCTGGGAGTTCACGAGTCGGTCCCTACAAAGATCACACTGATGATGAAATGATCGAAGTGCGGGTGGAAGAGCAACGGCAGGCGGCGCAAGTGGGCATGTATGGGGCAATGTTGCAGTTGGGACGTCCGAGTTCGGAGATTGGCAATCGCGAGAGCTCCGCTCTGCGGGACGACTTGTTCGAGATATTCTCTGTCGCACGCCCGGAATTTGTCTATGCGCACAATCCGGCGGACAAGCACCCCACGCACATCTCCGTCTTTCACGCGACGATTGATGCGCTGCGCCGCATGCCGTCCGCCGAGCGGCCGAAGCACGTTTATGGTTGCGAGGTTTGGCGTGATTTGGACTGGATGCCGGATGACAAGAAGGTCGTGCTGGATGTGAGCTACCGGGAGAATCTTGCTGCGGCTCTCGTAGGCGTTTTTGACAGCCAAATCACGGGTGGAAAACGGTATGATCTCGCTTCGGTGGGGCGGCGACAGGCGAATGCGACGTTCTATTTTGCTCGCGGGAATGATGAGAAGAAGCAGATCACCTTCGCCCTCGATCTGACTCCGCTCATACGCGATGAGACGCTGAACGTGGTCGATTACGTGCTCTCGTTCGTCGACGAATTCAGGTCGGACGTGGAGACGAAATTGGCCCGGTGGTTCGATCCGGACCGGCTTGTTTGAGACCCTTTCATGGAAATCATCATTAAAGATACCCCCGAAGAATGCGCGCGCGCTGGCGGCGGAATCATCGCGAAAGCGATGAAGAGAAAGCCGAACTATGTGCTTGGGTTGGCAACGGGAAGCACTCCAGTTCCGCTATACGAGGATTTGATAAACAGGTTTGAGTCGGGAGAAATCGATTTCAGTGCCGCTACTTCATTCAATCTCGACGAGTATATCAGTCTCGCTCCGGATCACCCGTGTTCTTACCGGCGATTCATGCAGGAGCACCTTTTCGAAAAGATCAATTTGCGGCCCGAAGCGACCAATGTGCCTAATGGGCTCGCCACGGACATTAAAGCGGAGTGCGCCTCCTACGAACTGGCGATCAAAGCCGTCGGCGGAATCGATCTTCAGGTCCTTGGAATTGGAACTGACGGGCACATTGCTTTCAACGAGCCCGGATCTTCGCTGGGCTCGCGGACTCGAATCAAAACTCTGACCGCCAAGACGCGGGAAGATAACGCCCGTTTCTTTGATTCACTGGAGGACGTACCACGGCATTGCATCACGATGGGTGTGGGCACGATCATGGAGTGCGAGCGACTCATCTTGTTCGCTTTCGGCGAGAGCAAGGCGGAGATTATCGCGAAGGCGGTGGAAGGGCCGATGACGGCGATGGTTCCGGCCTCGGCGCTGCAGATGCACCGGGACGTGAAGATCATTCTCGATGAACCCGCGGCGTCGAAGCTCAAGCTTCGGGATTACTATAAGGAGGTCTTCGAGTTCAAGCCGGATTGGCAACGGTAGATCGGCCAGAATTCGCGCTTCTTGTTAACGGGTCGAGGGAGTCTAGGGCGTGATTGATGGACTGGCTTTTGGGTCCGGTGGCGGCTGCGGGGCCTGTCTCGCGATTGATAATTCGCGCTTCGCGCCGAGGTTGATGCGGATGTGGACGTCCGCGGTCCGCCGGGGAGGTGGAAAGCCTGGCGATTAATCGAGCACGGTGACGACTTCTGTCTTCACGGAGTTGGCGATGAAGCAATGGTGATGAGCCTTTTCGTGAAGTTCCCGTAAGGATTCCGGAGACACGGCGTCGCCGGAAAAAGAAATCACGGGACGGAGTTCGACGCGAGTCACCGCAAGTGCGCCGTCTTCGTTTTTCTCGAGGTAGCCAACGGCAGCGTCTTCGTATGACTCAACCGCCATCCGCTTTTTCGCGCAGATGGCGAGGAACGTGAGCATGTGGCAACTCGACAAGGAGGCGACGAAAGCTTCTTCGGGATCAACGTTTGCCGGATCGCCGAGGAAGCCTTCCGCAGCTGATGCTTCAATCGAAACGCCATTGTCGAACGTCCAGGTGTGGTTCCGTGGGTAGGACTCGTAGGCGAAATCGGTTTCCCCGCGCGTCCAACTGATCTTTGCCGAATGCTCGGACATATCAGGACTTCAATTCACTTTCAGCGTCCTTGGCGGAGGCCCCTTCGTGAACAATTCGATGCAGCGCCGCTGCCATTTTCTCGGGATTCTTGTGCTGCCAGACGTTCCTTCCGATGGCGACTCCAACCGCGCCGGCCTCCATGGCGTCGGCGACGTCCTGCAAGAATTTGGATTCATCGCCACTCGCGGCACCGCCGAGGACAACGACCGGGACAAACGCTTCCTCGACGATGGAAGCGAAGCCGTCTTTGTCCCCAGGATAAGCAGTCTTCACAAGGTCGGCGCCCAGTTCGCAGGCGGAGCGGACTGCGAATCGGATGTTGTCCACTGTGTAATCATCCGGGCGACCGATACCGAACGGCAACGTTTCGAGGATGACCGGAATGCTCTCCTCATGGCATTCGCTGATGAGACGGGAGCAATTTTGAAAGATGGTCGCTTCGTTAGGATGATGCGTGTAGAGCATATTCATCACGGCGTCAGCTTCCAGACGCATTGCGGCCTCAATATCGAAAAGCATGGTTGGGCCGGGATCGGGATTTCCCTCGTAGGGAAGTTTGTAAAGGTCAGTGCGGAGGCAAAATGGAACGCCTTCCAGTGTCTCTCGGCAACTTCTGGCGGCGCCGTAATTCATGACCACGCCATCAATGGAATCGCCCAGAGTGCCGACGAGTCCGGGCAGATTCTCAAGCCCAGGCACGGGAATAGCCGTTCCATGGTCGATTGGAAGGATGACAGTAGAAGTGCCTCGGAAGAAAAACTTCAGGCGCTCCTGGAGCACAGTGTCGTCGTCAAAAAGGCCAAGCAATTCGGGGGAAAGCGGATCAAACGGCTGATCTTCTGCGGGGAGGTCTTTGTCTTTACTCATGGAAATTTAAGAGGTGAGTCAGGCTGGATAGGCGGCCATGGCGCGCTTGAAAGTAGCAACTGCGGATTTCAAGCCGGAGGAG
>JBCCWV010000226.1:0-7738 GCA_039192745.1 Verrucomicrobiota bacterium
CTGCCTCCCTTCACTGCTGGCTCACGCCAAGCCGCCAAGATTGAATGGAAAACAAACAAAACCTCTGCGCCTTTGCGTCTCTGCGCGAGACCTTAAAAACCCCCTCTGTGCTCTCCGTGCCTCTGTGCGAGCCCCAAAAAGTGCGAGCCCCCAAAAAAGTTTCACGAATTCTGCATACGCTCCCCACCCGATCGTCAAAGAGACAACAACGGGAGCAATCCCATTAACCCGGGCAGGAACGGGGATCAGACGTAGCCAGCAGTCACCCCAGATCCCCAGCCCACACAACAACAGGGGCGCCGTCCCTCCCCTCCCCTCAAACGGCGCTCCCTCGACACGACACGAACCGGCCATTGAGAGAGTCAATGGCCGGTTCAGTTTTATCGATGAAAGAGATGCCCGGATTCGTGCGAATTTTTACGCATGAAGTTCATCATTCTACTACCTGTCGTCGCGATCATCGTATCTTCGCTTACTTCGTGTTCGAGTGTTTCAATATCCAATACCGGAAACAGCCGACTCTACAGCGGTGAGTTGTCCGAGACAGATGTCCTCGGCCTTACAAGCGCGTCACCCACTTCAGTGTCTGCCCATGGAAAATGGTCGTCGCCAAGGAGTGGCGGACGGATTCTCCTCGTGCAATCAGGAGCGATGATGCCTGATCCCGCACTTCTCGCTGCCTTCGAACGAAGATTTGATGTCGTCGCCTTCAGCGGATTGAAATCCGAATACACAACTCGGAGCAGCAGCGAGCTGAAGGGAGAAACCATTCCCGCCGCCAGAAAAATGCGAGCTGCAGCGGCGGCTGCAGGAGCTAAACACATCGTTTGCGTCTGGGGCACCGTCGATTCTGAAGACGTGGAACACGCGACAAAAGCAGTCTCATGGGTCCCTATCGCGGGCGGCATCGTTCCAGACGAAACCGAACACATGCGACTTTCCCTTAAGGCCGGCGTCATCGACACGACAAGCGGGCGATGGGACTCGGTAAGTCACTACTCCCCCGTTACGAAATCCGTCTCCGCGAACTTAAACCGAAGCGCTCGTCGGACGCAGCATATCGAATCCGCAAAGGAGACTGGTTATGAGGATTTGGCGCGAAAAGTAGCCCGAGGTTGAGTTACTACTTCTTCTTTAACTGCGGGAACAACACCACATCGCGAATCGACTCCGCACCTGTGAGCATCATGACAAGTCGGTCAATACCGATTCCAATTCCACCAGCTGGCGGCATGCCGTGTTCTAGGGCGGTGATGAAGTCGTCGTCCATCTTTTGGGTTTCTTCCCCGGCCTGGTCTTCGAGGCGTTCGCGCTGGACGACGGGGTCGTTGAGTTCGGAGTACCCGGGGGAAATCTCCTGGCCGTTGATGATGAGTTCGTAGACGTCGACGAGGGAGTCGTCGTCCGCGTTTTGCTTCGCGAGTGGGACGAGTTCTTTCGGGACGTGGGTGACGAAGCACGGGTCCATCGTTTTTTCCTCGACGAGCTTTTCGAAAACCTGCTGGGAAACTTCGTAGTCTTCCATCTCCGGGGAAATCTCGACGCCAAGTTCTCCGCACTTTTCGCGGCGCTGCTCGGGGGTGAGGTCGAACCAGTCATCGCCGGCGACACCTTTCACGAGATCGCGATAGGGTGCCCGCTTCCATGGCCGCGAGAGATTGACCGTCTTTGTTACCGCGCCTTCCTCGTCCTTCGTTTCGATGACGAGTCCGCCGGAATATTTCTCCGCGAGCGTGCAAATCATCTCTTCCACGAGTTCCGCCATCTGCGCGAAATCGGCGAAGGCCCAGTAGGCTTCGAGCATCGTGAACTCGGGGTTGTGCCGGCGGCTGATGCCTTCGTTGCGGAAGTTCCGGTTCAATTCGTAAACCTTCGTCATCC
Organism: Verrucomicrobiota bacterium; assembly: GCA_039192745.1. Taxonomy (GTDB): domain Bacteria; phylum Verrucomicrobiota; class Verrucomicrobiia; order Verrucomicrobiales; family DEV007; genus JBCCWV01. The sequence continues at coordinate 1,882 of JBCCWV010000226.1, forward strand.
CGCCGACGAGAAGTCGCTTGAGAAACAGCTCCGGCGCGATCCGCATGTAGAGCGGCATGTCGAGGGCATTGTGAAACGTCTCGAACGGCCGCGCGGCTGCCCCGCCGGGGACGTCCTGCAGCATCGGCGTTTCGACTTCGAGAAAGCCTCGGTCGTTGAGGAAATTCCGGATCTCCCTAACAATGAGACAACGCTTCAGGAAAACCTCACGGCTCTGCTCGTTTGACATAAGGTCGAGGTAGCGCTGACGGTATTTCACCTCGCGATCGGAGATGCCGTGGAACTTGTCGGGCATCGGTCGCATGGACTTGGAAAGCACGGTGATGGTGCTCGCCTTCACCGTCGGTTCCTCGGTGCGCGTGATGAACGTTTCGCCTTCGACGCCGAGCCAATCGCCGAGGTCGAGTTGGGCGAAAACTTCTTTTTGCGCATCGTCGAGGGCCTTCTTCGCGATGAAGACCTGCATGCGGCCTTCGAAATCGGATAAGTCGAGAAAGACGCTGCGTCCCATGTCGCGCAGGGCGGTGATGCGTCCGGCGATGGTCACCGCCTTTTCCTCCGCGAATTCCGCACGAAGGTCGGCAATGGAGGTGGTCGTCGCGAATTTTCCGCCGAAGGGATCGACGCCAAGTTCGCGCAATTTCGCCATCTTTTCGGTGCGGACGGCGATCAAATCTTCCTCGCTGGAACCAGGGGAGTCGGGTGTTGTCGGCTGAGTTTCACTCATATCATGCGGACAGAAACCACCGGACTGGCGCGGTGACAAGAGGTGAATTTCCTGAATAGTTTTCTCAGGGTCGTTCTTTCCCCGCTAAACCACGAACTCCGGCGCTAGAACTCAGCCTTTAGGCTGATGATCTCATGCGCTAACCAGCGGAAGATTCGGATTCACGTCTGCCGCCAGTGGAGACGTTTCCCCTGCAGCCAGTTTCTTCGCGGCGGTGAAGGCAATCATGGCTGCATTGTCCGTCGTGAGGGCACGTTCGGCGAAACGCACTTCCACGCCGCGACGTCTTGCCCCGTTTTCAAAGGCATCGCGGAGCCGTCCATTGCAACTGACTCCCCCACTCACGCCGATGATCTTGCAGTCCTGTTTTCGTGCGGCGCGAAATGTTTTCTCCATGAGCACTTCGACGACTGCCTCCTGAAACGAAGCGCAAATGTCGGCGAGCCAGTCGTTGCGCTTTTCCTGATCGAGATCCTCCACCGTGTAGAGAACCGACGTCTTGAGGCCGCTGAAACTGAAGCGGAAGTCACCGCTGTCGAGCATGCTGCGCGGGAAGTCGAAAGCGGTCGCGTCGCCATCCTTTGTGACTTTCTCGATCTCCGGCCCGCCCGGATACGGAAGTCCTAACATTTTTCCCACTTTGTCGAAGGCTTCACCGGCGGCGTCGTCCAGGGTTCGGCCGAGGAGTTGGTAATCACCGACATCATTCACTTTCACCAGCATCGTGTGGCCACCACTTACGACCAGCGCCACATGGGGCGGCACTTCGCGGTCTTCCAGAAACGGCGAGAGCAAATGACCTTCGAGATGGTTAACGGCGATGAACGGCTTCTTCTCCGCGAGCGCGAGCGACTTCGCCACCGTGTTCCCGATGAGCAACGAACTCGCCAACCCCGGACCAGCCGTCGCCGCGAAGGCACCGATATCGCCGAGCCTCATTCCCGCTTTTTCCAACGCCGATTCGATCAACGGCCGAACACGCACAACATGATTCCGCGAAGCCAATTCCGGCACGACCCCGCCATAAGGACGGTGCTCGGGAATCTGCGAGGAGATTTCGCTAGCGAGAATACCGCGTTCATCGTCCCAAATGGCGACGGCGGTTTCATCACAGGAGGTTTCGAGGGCGAGGAGTGGAGTTTTCAATTTTAGGGAACCACGAAATGACGCGAAAAGGCGCGAAAGTTATTTATCGAGAGCGGGATGCTCTCGCCACGATTTTTCGCGAACTTTCGCGTCATTTCGTGGTTCCTTTCTTCTCCCAGATGAGAAACGCCTTCAAGGCATCGACCGCGCGTTCGAGTTGGCGGTCTTGGAAGTGTTCGACTTCGGCGAGTTCTTCTTCGTCGAGGTTGGCGCGGTTGCGCCATTTGGCGAGGAGGCGTTCTTCGTCGGGGGTGAGGGTGGAAATGATGTCGGGGGTGACGCCGCGTTCGTGGATGACGCGGCGACTGGGGGTGTAGTATTTCGAAGTCGTAAGACGCATGGCGGCACCGGTGCCCATGCCCATGGGCATGACTTGCTGGACGGAACCTTTGCCGAATGTCGTTTCGCCGATGATGACCGCGCGTTTCAGGTCCTGCAGGGCGGCGGAAACAACTTCTGAGGCCGACGCGCTCGAGTGGTTCACGAGGACGGCGACGGGATAATCGCGGTCGCGGCGTTTCACCGCCGGGGTGCGGTAGGGCGGCGGGTTTTCGTCCGTATTCCGGCCCTCAGTCGTGACAACGATCGTGTCCGAGGGGAGGAATTCACCGAGGATTTCCACCGCCGAGGTGAGCAATCCACCCGGGTTATTCCGCAGGTCAAAGACCAGCGCCTCCATGCCCTGATCTTCGAGATCATCGAGCGCATTGGCAAGTTCACGCGCGCTCTCGGCGCCAAATTGAAGAAGCCGCACGTAGCCCACCTTCACTGGCGCGGCCATCGCTTCGTCGACGAGCATCGCGTCCTTCACTGTCGTCTCCTTGATCAATTCACGAACGATTTCGAACTCCAGGGTTTCCTTCGTTGCCGGTCGACTAACAATGATGCGAAGCGTCTCGCCCGGCTCGCCGCGCAGCAGCTCCATGGCTTCCGTCCAATCGAGTCTCTTGGTCAGCGTCTCGCCGATTTGCAAAACGACATCGCCGGGCAACACGCCTTCCCTCGCCGCAGCGCCATCTTCGCGCACGGCGATGACGCGCAAGGCATCGTTCTTGATCGCCACGGTGATCCCGACGCCGTCATACGTCCACGACGATTCAAGCTGCAATTGCTCGAAGACTTGCGGCTGCATGTAGGACGAATGCGGGTCGAGCGAAGCGAACATTCCATCGAGAGCACCCGCGATGAGACGCTCATAGGTCACCTTCTCTTCGTCGACGTATCGCTCACGAATGACCTCGATGGCGCGGGCAAGGATCTGAATTTGCTCGTAAGCCTCGTCACCAAGAGCGGTTTCGGGCTCATCATCGGCGAAGGCCGTTGAGAGCAGCAGGGACAGAAGCAGAGCGGGAAGCAGCGGCTTTTTCATCGGTTTGTGTAAAAACCTAGGGCCTCGCGTCGGCGGCGCAGTGTCTTTTTTTGAATCAAAACTTGCGCGGGATTGGACGCTCTTTTTATTAATAAAAGTTAAATATCTCCGGCCAGCGGCGGCCGCGCACTCACTTCGCTCCCAAGGATATGCCAGAATTTACCAACGAGACCCCCTTCGACGAAACCGATAACCGGCTGCAGATCGCGCAGGGGTACTATGAACTCGGAATGCTCGAAGATGCGTGGACGGAGTTGGAAGTGGCTGAGCAGGAGATGCCAAAGAACCCGCTCGCGTTGCAGTTGCGCATTCTTCTTCTCCTGAAGGAACGCAAGTGGGACGACGCCCTGGAACTCGCGTCACAACTTCGCGCCTCCGATCCGCACGATGGCTCCGGCTACATTCACGGCGCGTTTTGCCTGCACGAAATGCAACAAACTCAGGCCGCCATCGCCTTGCTGGAATCGGCACCCGAACACCTTCGCAACGAAGCCATCTTCTTTTACAACCTCGGCTGCTACCGGTCGGCGCTCGGTGAATTGACCTCGGCGCGTGAGTGTTTGCGGAAGTCTTTTGATTTGGATCAACGGTTGCTCGACATCGCGCGGAAGGATCCGGATTTGGAATCGCTGCGGGACGCTATCTGAGTGGGCGGAATGCTCCTTGACTGTGATTGTAAAACCCAAGGACCTCGCGCAGAGACGCCAAGAAGCAGAGATTTTTGATAGGTAGCATCGCTTGACGTTGAGAGGAATATCCTCGCCACTTCGCCCCCCGGCTGGTTTCGCTCTCTACAATTCTCCCGCAAAATCCTTCATGCACTTCGTGTGCTTCATGGTGAATATCTCCGATGTCTAAGCACGATTCCCCTTCCCCAGATTCCCTTCGCGCGGTCGAGGCGGTCTTTGAGAAAAACTTCGCTGAACGAGAAGAAATCGGCGCTTCGGTTTCGATTTGGAAAGACGGGGAAGAAGTCCTTCATCTTTCCCGCGGACACCGCGACCGGAAGCGAACACTTCCCTGGGAAGAAAACACGATCGCGCCCTTTTGGTCCGCGACGAAAGGGCTCGCGGCGACGTCCACGCTCACGGCGCTGCACGAGGCGGGGCACGGATTGGAGGAACCGGTCATCTCCGTCTGGCCGGAGTTTGGTAGCGGCGGGAAAAAGGGCGTTACTTTCGCGCAGGTTCTTTCGCACCAAGCCGGCGTGCCCGCCGTCGACAAGGAGGTGACGATGTTCGACTACCCAGGAGTCATCGCGGCCATCGAAGCGCAGGCGCCGCTTTGGTTTCCCGGAACGAAGCATGGGTATCACTCGCGGATGTTTGGATTTTTATTGGATGAGATTGTCCGACGCGTTTCCAGCGCGGCGTCGCTTGGGGAGTATTGGAGAGAAAAATTCGCGGTGCCGTTTGGCTTGGATCTTTGGATCGGTTTGCCGGACTCCGAGCACTCGCGAGTCGCGGAATTGACGCCGGGGAAACTTCGGGACACCGGCGAGGAAACGGCGTTTTACCAGGCGTTCGCAAAGGCGGGGTCGTTGAGCCGCCGCACGTTTGGATCGCCAGGCGGGCTGGGCGCGTTAACGGGCATGAATGAACCGGAGGCGTTGCGAGGGGGATTCCCCGCGCTTGGCGGAGTCGGTTCGGCACGGGCTTTGGCGAAGTTCTATTCCTTGTTCGCGACAGGTTCTGAAGTGATTCCGGAGAAGATTCGTGACGCCGCCGCAACCGCGCTCGTGAATGGCGACGACGCGGTGTTGCTTTTGCCGACGTCGTTTTCCGCGGGATTCATGAAAGATCCGGTCGATTCAGAAACGGGTGAGAAACAGCGCGCGATCTATGGTCCTTCGAAAGCGGCTTTCGGGCATCCGGGAGCGGGTGGAAGTCTCGGATTCGCCGATCCGGAAAACGGGATCGCGTTCGCCTACGTGATGAATCACCTCAGCTACGGCGTGCTTCCGAATGTGAAAGCGCGGGAGATGGTGGATGCGCTTTATGCGTGAATCCGAAAGCGAACTCGTGAAAGATTGGGAGCCACGAAAGACGCGAAATTTCGCGAAAGCGATTTTGGGGGGGGAGCGCTTGAGTGTCAAACCAAGGCTCGAGGACGGATGGCGTCTGTCCGGCTTTCGGGAACAGGCTGGAAGCCCGTTTTACTAGATCAAGCCCGCTTTCTTGAGCGTGGCGTAGGCGCCGTTCTTGGCGATGGTCTTGAGGGCGCGGGCGGTGAGTTTCACCTTTACGCTGCGCTTGAGTTCGGGGACCCAGATGCGCTTCGTCATAAGGTTCGGGCTGACGTCACGCTTGACCGTTTTCGTCACGTGACGGCCAATGCCGCCTTTTTTCTTCGCGAGACCGCTGCGATGAATCTTGCGGCCCTTGCGAGGCCGGGCTCCTGTGATCTGACAAACTCGGGCCATGGTTCAGTGCGTGTTTAGATGGAAATTCGTGGAAATTACGAGGGCGGGGAATATCTGCGGATCGGGCCTTTGGTCAAACGCTTTTCAGATCGCCCTGCTCGAAACGTTGATCCACTTCGCCACGCCGCAAAGGAATGGCCACGCCGGGCGGATCACTCGATCACACCCGACGTGGCCTTGTCCTTGCAGTCGC
>JBCCWV010000227.1:0-7720 GCA_039192745.1 Verrucomicrobiota bacterium
CCCCCCGGTTCGGCTTGGGTGTATTTTATTCACTACCCCGGGGGCGGGGGGGGGGGGGCCGCCGCTGTTTTATTCCGGGGGGGGTTTTCCCCCACAACCGTGGGGGCGGGGGGCCCGCCCCCGCTCCGGCATCCACAATTGCACTGGGAATCAAATGTGGGTTTACTCGACGTCATGCGAACCTTCCTCATCACCGGCGCTTCAAAAGGCATCGGCTTCGCCACGGCTCAACTCCTCGCCAGCAACGGCCATCAGGTCGTCGGCATGGCGCGAACAAAACCTGCCGACGACTCCCCTTTTCATGATTTCGTCTGCGTTGATTTGAGCGACGAAGCCGCGCGAACACCCGTCTTTGATGAGGTCACGGCAAAGCATCCTGTCGACGGCCTGCTCAACAACGTCGGACTCGTGAACCCTGCGCCCCTCGAAGAAATTCAACTCGACGATTTCGACGCCGTCATCGACGTGAATCTCCGCGTCGCGTTGCAACTCACCCAACGAGTCGTTCCCGGCATGAAAGAACGAAACTGGGGACGCATCGTGAGCACTTCGAGCCTCGTTGCAGCCGGGGTCCCCCATCGCACGAGTTACGCGGCTGCGAAGACTGGGTTGATCAGTTTTACGAGAAGTTGGGCCCTTGAACTCGCGCCTCACGGAATCACCGTCAACGCCGTCGCCCCCGGACCGGTGGCGACCGAACTCTTCAACACAAACAATCCTCCCGGCAGCGAAAGCCGTCAGCGCTACATCGACGGCATCCCCATGAAACGCACCGGCACGCCGGAGGAGGTCGCGGCCGCCAACGCCTTCTTTTTCAGTGATGGCGGCGCCTTCACAACCGGCCAGACGATCTTCGTCGATGGCGGATCGAGCACCGGACAAGCGCCGATCTAAAAACTGGAGCGCGAGCGGCCTCGCTCGCTTTAGAAAGAAGTGCGCCTTGCGCAGAATTCATTGGGCGAGCGGGGCCGCTCGCGCTCCGGCACAAAAAAAGCGGACTCGTAAACCGAGTCCGCCTTTCAAGAATCTGTTGGCAGCGTTTACCGGCGGCGGCGCAGCGATGCCAAGCCGGTGAGCAGGAGAAGCACGAGACTCGACGGCTCCGGGATGATCGCGAAGTTGTCAAAAGCCGCTCCTGCGATGTCGGTGTTTACCGAGACAAAGAAACGGGCAAAGGCGATGTCGGGATCATTCGGCGCAATACCGCTGAACGAGTAGGAGTCCCAGTTCAGATCCGCCCAAGACGTGCTCGCCGCGTTCAAACGACCCGCAAAGATCACGTCAGTGGCTTCCTGATTTCCGAGTGCGTTGAAGTAAACCGCTTCCACCGAGATGAAACTGAGGTCGTCCACATCCCCCTGCGGCCCACCCGCACGGAAAGGCGCCGCTTCGAAAGAAATCGTCACGGGATCATTTGCATCAATGGCAAAGAGTCCGGCTTCACCACCCGCAGACTGAGTCCCGACCACGACAAGACAGTGAGGGTTTCCTCCAGAACCAATGGCGTATCCAAAGTAGTCGCCAGCAAAAGCGTTGGTGGCAGGACGCCCATCGACGAGGAAAGTTCCAGTCCCGGGCAATGCCGCCAGTTCGTCCGGATCCCACCCAACGATGGGCCCAGTGCGGTGGAGACTGTGGGCAGGAGAAACCGTTTCAAGAACCTCGTTAAAGGTCGCGCCCGTGGTGTCCTCAAAACCGGGGTTTGAAAGAATAAACTGCCCGTGAGAGGCCGAAATCGTGAGAAGTGCCATTATAGACACGAGGAGTGTGGTCCGCATGCCCCACTATAGCCATTATAATTTTAAAGAACAACAGATATTTAAAATATACTGACTATTTATTGTCTTTTTTTGAATTTCGACTGATGATCAGCTCTTTTTCTGAGACTTGGCCTTGGATTCCTCCGCTTTCTCAGTCTCCTTCGCCGGCTTTTTCTGGGATTCGGCGGCCTTTTTCGCCTTCTCCTCGGCTTCTTTGGCCAACTGCATCGGGTTTTTGTCCTTCTTCCGAGGCTTCAGCTCGAAGGTGCGTTCCAGCGCTTCCGGCGGCCAGACATTGTTCTCCGTGTTGGTGTCCGCGGTGTTCCGGCCGGGATCGAATTCGATCTTCGCGATCTTTTTCTTCGTGAGGAAGAGCTTGGAAATCTTATCCGGATTGTAGCGCCAGATCTGCGGCGGCAGGGTCGTCTCCATCGTCTTCCCGTCGTCAAAGGTCATCTTCAACGGAAGCGGCGTCATCAATCCACCGAGGTTTTCAAACTCGACGACATAGAAACGACGCTGTGTCTTCAGGAGTCGCTTTTCGCGAGGCTCCAGACCATCCACATACTTTTCGAACTTTTCCCGGTCACTTTCGGTGACGTCCAGTTCATCGAACTCGTTGTAGAAGTCGGCGAGTTCCGGATGGAGATCGATGCGCATCTCTATGTCCTTGTTCCGCTCTTCCGTCAGGTCCAGTGGCTCGTCGTCGCGCTTTTGTTTCTTCTTCGGTTTCTCGACATCGGGATCTTTCGAATCCAAGTCGTAAAGATAAACATCACCGATCGCGACATCGACGTGCTTCGTCGTGTAAAACCAGCCGCGCCAGAACCAATCGAGATCGACGCCGGCCGCGTCTTCCATCGCGCGGAAGAAGTCTGCAGGTTCCGGACGCTTGAACATCCAGCGAGTCGAATACTCGCGGAACGCACGGTCGAAGATTTCCCGTCCGAGAACGACTTCACGCAGGATATTCAGGGCTGCAGCGGGTTTGGCATAGGCATTCGCGCCGAAGTTTTTGAGCGACTCCGAATTGGTCATGATCGGAATCTGTCGCGGTCCCGACATGTAGCTCGTGATCGTCCGCGCATGCCCTGAACGACTGGGAAACTTCTCTTCCCACGACTCCGTGGCGATGAAGTCCATGAACGAATTCAGTCCCTCATCCATCCACGTCCACTGGCGCTCGTCCGAATTCACAATCATCGGAAACCAGTTGTGGCCGACCTCGTGAATAATGACGGCGATCAAGGCCGCTTTCATCCGCTCTGAATAAGTGCCATCGTCTTCCGGGCGCGGGCCATTGAAGGTCATCATCGGATACTCCATGCCGAAGACCGGGCTCATCGCCGAGATCGCCACCGGATACGGATAATCGAAACAATGCTCCGAATAGACGTCGAGCGCGTGCATGACGGAGTGCGTCGAATACTTGCTCCATAGCGGCTCCCCTTCGTTCGGATAAACGGACATGGCCCAGACCGCGGGGCCGTCGCCGTTGATGCGATGCTTCACCGCGTCCCACGCATACTTCCGTGAACTCGCCCACGCGAAATCACGAATGTTCTTCGCCTCAAAAATCCATGTCTTGGTTTTCTCGGTTTCCTTCTTCTTCTCGGCCGCCTTTGCTTCGTCGAGCGTGACGATGAAGACCGGCAAAGTCGCGGACTCGGCCTTCTTCAACCGCTCCCGCTGCTTCGGGGTCAACACCTTGTCCGCATTCACGAGTTCCCCCGTCGCGGCCACGACGTGGTCTGCGGGCACGGTCAACTCGACGCGGTAGTCTCCAAATTCGAGCGCGAACTCACCCCTTCCAAGGAACACCTTGTGCTGCCACCCCCGCGTGTCGGTGTAGGCGCACATGCGCGGGAACCACTGGGCAATAGTGTAGATCGCGTTCTTGTCCTTCTCGAAAAACTCGTAACCACCGCGCGCACGAATGCGCTTGGCATCCACGATGTTGTGATCCCAGCCAATCGTGAAGGTCACGTTCTTTCCGGTCTTCAACGGCGACTCAAGATCGAGCCGTAAAACAGTGCCAATGACCTCATGGGCCATCGCTCTACCGTCCTTGTCGACGACCTTTCGAATCTTGTTTCCTCCGTCAAACTTTTCGCGCTGCAAAAGAGTATCGAGATTGCTGAACGAGAACTCCTCCATCTTCGGCGCTTCCGTCGCAGCCAACCCATCGGCATCTTTGGCAAAACGATTCTGATCCAACTGCACCCACAACGTATCCAGAACATGCGGCGAGCGGTTGTGATACGTGATCGTTACTTCGCCGAGAATGCGATTCTTATTCTCATCGAGCTTCGCCTTGATCAGGTAATCTGCTTTTTGCTGCCAATAGCCTGGACCCGGAGTGCCCGTCGCGAGTCGCTGCTCGTTCGGCGTCGGCAACAACTCATCCAGCTGGCGGAACGGATCTTCTTCATAAGTGGGAATCTGCGCCCACGTGGACGGGGCCAAAGCGAAGAGCAGGAGGAGCAAACTGGTCGATTTCATGATAGCGAGTCGATTGTAGCCGAAAATTTATAATTTCGCGCAATTCTCCCCATAAATCTTGTTATTTTTGCCCTTCGTGGGGAATCGGTAAACGAATTCGGCGTTCTCAAATTAGGGATTTCGGCCGTTTCACTCCGAAAAGCTGACGTATCCTCCCTCGCGCATGTCTGACTCACCGCCGGAAACCATCAAGTTCAAGCACGCCCGCTTCTCGACCCGCCTTCCGGTCACCCACACCTACACGCCCTCCCACTTCTGGCTCGCGCGCGCCGAGGACACGCCTCATCGCTGGCGTGTCGGCTTCACCAAATTCGCCACTCGCATGCTCGGCGAACTCGTGGAATGCGAGTTCAAGGTCGATGTCGGCGGAGCCATCGAGCCCGGCCAGGTCATCGGTCACGTCGAGGGATTCAAGGCCATCAGTGACCTCTTTTCCGTCGCCGACGGCGCCTTCGCCGGCGGCAATCCTGAAATCGAAGCCGACGCCTGCATCATCCGCAACAACCCCTACAAAAACTGGCTCTACCAAATCGACGGCGAACCGGAGCCCGACGCCCTCGACGTCCACGGCTACCTCGAACTCCTCACCGGCACCATCACCTCCATGCACGAACAGGAAAAACGTGGCGAAGCCACGTGGCAGCACTAACACTATTGCATCATGTCCTCTTTCACCAACTACCCCATCAAGCCCCGCTACATCATGATCGGCGGATTTCTCGGCGCGGGGAAGACAACGTCGATCCTCGCCTTGGGACAGCATTTGCGCGATCAAGGGAAAACCGTCGGGCTCATTACGAATGATCAAGGCCAAGGCCTCGTTGATACCGCGTTAGGAAAAGCGGGGCATTTCCCGGTCGAGGAAATTGCAGGCGGATGTTTCTGCTGCCGGTTTAGTTCGCTTGTCGATGCGGCAAAGAACCTCACTGCCGAAACGCGACCGGACTTTCTTCTCGCCGAGCCGGTGGGAAGTTGCACCGACCTCGTCGCCACCGTTGCCCTGCCCTTGCAGCAGATCTACGGCTCAAGGTTCGCCATTTCCCCGTTGAGTGTCGTCGTCGATCCGCTTCGGGCGCGCGCGATTCTTGGTTTGGACAAGAAGAAGTCTTTTTCGAAAAACGTCACTTACATCTACCGAAAGCAACTGGAGGAAGCGCGGAACATTGTCGTGAACAAGACGGACATCGTCGACGCAACCCAACTCGGCGAACTCGTCGATGCGCTCCAAGCCGAATTCAAAGGTGCGCAAGTCTTCACGATCTCGGCGAGGGAAAAGCAGAATCTCGACTCATGGTTCGACTCCGTGCTCACCGAAGAATTCGATCCGACCGAGGTCCTCGATATCGACTACGAAACCTATGGCGACGGCGAGGCCAAGCTCGGCTGGCTCAACGCCACGCTTTCCATGGACGCGGGTGAAGAAGTCGATGGTAACGAATTCCTCATGAACTTCTGCCGTTCGCTGCACGCCACTTTGAAAGGCGAAGCTGTCGAGGTCGCGCATTTGAAGATGACGCTCGCCCCGGAAGACGATCCTTTCGAAATCGCCGCCTTGAACCTCGTGCGCACGGACGGCGCGCCGGAGATGTCGCACACGCTCCTCGATCCCGTGGAAAACGCGGAAATCTCCGTCAATCTCCGCGCCGAGGCCGACCCGGAAGTGCTGATCGAGGCCCTTCGCAAAACAATCGACGACACTGTTCGCGATGGTTATGGTTTAATCCTTGAAATAAAGCATCAAGAGCATTTCCGCCCCTCGATGCCGACCCCCGAGCACCGTTTGGAAATCGCGACGTAGCGAGAGACAAACCCGCGAGGGGACGTATCTTGCCCAGACCCCATGATTTTCTCCCTTGTCACCCGCACGCTGGCCTCGGCTGATCCGAAGTGTGTCGCGAAGTTCATGTGGAACTTCGGTGTCAAGGGTTCGCGGTCGGTCATGCTTTTCAAGAAACGCATGAAGAAAAACGGCGAGTATTTTCCGCCGTTTCTCTACATCTCGGTCATCAACAGCTGCAACCTCCGCTGTCAAGGTTGCTGGGTCGATGTCGCCGGACCGAAAACAGCGATCGATGTTGACGATCTCAATCGCATTATCACTGACGCGAAGAAACACGGGAATACCTTTTTCGGACTCCTCGGCGGCGAGCCGTTTCTCTATCCCGAACTCTTTGACGTTCTCGCTGCGCATCCCGACGCCTACTTTCAGGTTTTCACGAACGGTCAATTCATCACGAAGAAACGCGCGGCAGCCTTGCGCAAAATGGGGAACGTCACTCCGCTCATCAGCATTGAGGGTCGCAAGGAAGTGAGCGACACCCGTCGCGGAAAATCGAATGTCTTCACCAAGTCGATGCAGGGCATTCGCAATTGCCTCGAAGCAAAACTTCTCACTGGTGTCGCGACCAGTGTTTGCCAAAGCAACATCGACGAACTGCTCACCGAAGAATGGCTCGAAGAACTCATCGATCTCGGTGTGCACTACACCTGGTTCCACACTTACAGGCCGGTCGGACCGAACGTCCCCGTCGATCTTGCCCTCACTCCTGACGACGCCGTGCGCGTGCGCGAGTTCGTCACGTCGATGCGCGCGAAGAAGCCTATCGCGATCATTGATGCCTACTACGATGCCGACGGGAAAGCCCTTTGTCCGATGGCCACAGGCATCAGTCATCACATTGCCCCCGGCGGACATATCGAACCCTGTCCGATCATTCAGTTCGCGACCGACCACATCAACGACAACGAAAGCCTCTTCGAAACCATGACGAAGTCCGCCTACCTCAAGGACTTCCGCGAGGCCACGGCCGACACGACCCGCGGCTGCGTCGTTTTGGAGAATCCTGACCTTGTCGAAAAACTCGCGAAAAAACACGGCGCCCGCGACACGACCCTGCGCAAAACCGCCATGGCGGAGTTGAAGGCCATGACGCCGCGCGTCAGCCAATACCTTCCCGGTCGCGAGGTGAAGGAAAAGCATTGGATGTATAGTTTGGCCAAACGCTTCCTCTTCCACGACTTCGGCGCCTACAAGGAGTTCAATCCCGAAGCTTGGCATGTTCCTGAAAAGACCGCTTCAAAAGACGCTGAAGATGCGGAGAAGCCTGACGAAGACGCCAAGAAAAAATCCAAGGAAGTCGTCGCCGCCTGACTCCAATCAGAATCTAAAATCAGATATCTAAAATCGCCGACTCTCCCCCCATCATCTATTGCCGCTGCGCCTTTGCCCAGGTGATTCCTTCCAAAGTGAAGGACAAGCACCTCGAGGACCTCTGTGCCGGGGAAGAACCGTTCGATGCCGTTCCCGATCTCTGCGAAATGGCCGCGCGGAATGATCCGAAATTGAAAGAGATCGCTGCCAACGAAGAAGCAAAGATCATCGCCTGCCACCCTCGCGCCGTGCGCGGACTCTTTCGCCAAGTTGGTTGCCCGCTTTCGGAGGAAATAGAAATCGTCAA
>JBCCWV010000228.1:0-7716 GCA_039192745.1 Verrucomicrobiota bacterium
CGCTTTCTCCAACACTTCGCGCTCTTCCTTGCTCAATTCCAACGGTGCTTTCGGTCGTCCTTTTGCCATACTTGCATACTCGACCATCGGAGAAAAAGTACAAATTATAAATGATACTTTCTTCCCTAACAGGACACTAGACCATGTCGCCACGCCTTCGCCGAAATAGCACCAGCGCTCCAAAACCGAGCATCAGCAGCGAGGATGGCTCCGGAATCAACACCGTTGTTCGAAACCCGGAATCACGTCCGGTATCGGCGAAGAATCCGTCCGCGACGCCCAAAACAAACGTCGAACCTCCAGCGTAAATAGGAACCTCAGCGTCGTAAATGAAATAGGAGCCGGTTCCCGTGGGATAACTCAAGTCGATCGCAAGGACTTGTCCGGGGGAAACCATGATGTTGAGCCCACTCACATCGAACGAGGTGAATGGCCCGCTCGTGAAGTTATCAAAGGGCGGAATCGTCGTCGCCGGCAAACTCACGCTGCCAAAGCTCTGGCTGAAGTCTGGAACTCCAGCCGTCGTCGGGCGAATGGTCATCACAAGGTCATCGGTTGGTACATCCGGGACGTCACCTTGCTGGACCTGGACTTCCACCGAGGTGAGGAGACCGCCGATGCCCACAGTGAAGGTTTGCACGACGGTATCAAATTCCGATATAATCGGGCCTCCCAGCTCTCCAGACGGGCTCGGCGCGTTAAAGGCGTCGGCAAATTGGTCGACAATGAATTGACCTTTCGCCGGCCCGGTAAACACGAAAAGAACGATGAAGTAAAAGAGCCTTGGAGGGGAGTTTCGTGTTTTCATCAATGAGAAGAGTTTATTCAGTCAGGCGTGGTAAAGCCCTCTGGCCAAGGATATGGACAGCGCGAAGCATGCCAGAACGAGAATCGGAAATTTACGCTCACAGCCGGAGCGTCATGGTTGATTACATAAAGATCAATTGAGGAATCAATGTCCACTTAGCCACTGTGCGTTTGAACGCCAGATACCAGCACCGCCCCTCTTCCTCCACGCAAAACATCTGCTATCTCGCCTTCGGCACAATCCCATCAATGGTCCAAATCCCGCGAACACCATTGATCGTCGTCGCAGAGACCGCGGACACAGTGTCGCGACCTTTTGCGAAAAGGGAACTCCAGTACCCACCAGCATCGTCATCGGTCGGAAACGGGACGCTTTTCGCCCTAAAATTCCTCGCCAACGAATCGCCAGTGTAAACGACCATTCTGGGTTCATCCCGATCCTCGTCGCTTTGCACAGATAGGACGGTGGCTCCGTTCGGCAGTTGGCAAATATAGGGCGCTCCCGCATAAACTTCTGTCGGCAACGGGTTCGTCAGCGCTCGCTCACGACGTGGGCTATTGCCTGAAATAACACCTTCCCGCCATCGGTGCTTCAGGTCACTTCTAAGTATCACCGGTTTCATCTTTCCATCGATATCGCTGTCCTCGATCGCGATCACGACCTCACCATTCGCAAGCAACACCGGAACAGGCATCCCGTCCCGCGCGTTCGCACGCATGGCAACGGTGTGGACCTTGTCCCGCTCCAACGAGGATATCATGGAGATTTCCTGCTCGTCTGAGTCCTTGTAGGGCAATTCGTTGGCAAAGAAAATCTGCGTCTCCCCGTCCGGGTATTGCAAGGCCACCGGCTCCCAACAACCAGTGCGCTTATCCTTCCCCGCCGTAAAAAGTCGCTCCGCTTTTCCCCAAGTCTTCCCGTCATCCTTGCTAATATGGCGACTAATCGCGTAGGGATAGTTCTCGTCATTGGGTCGTTCATTGAAGAGCAGCCAGATTTCGCCGTTTTGTAATTGAATCAACTCCGGATTCGCTCCCGTCCCGTGGTGATAGTTGGTGACCGTCGTTTCGCGGCCCCACGTTGCGCCATTGTCAGTGCTGCGTTTGACCCGGCTTTGACGACTTCTTTGATAACAACATAGCAAGTCCCCCGACTGCAACCGAATGATCCGCGCATAAGTTCCGCCCTCTGCGACGAGAGTAAGTGTCGAAGGATCCCACGTCACCTTACCAGTGAGTAATGATGGCCACATAACACATAGCCATGAGAAAATACAAAAGGCGTAGCGAGTCTCCATCTTAAATAATTCCTTCCCTGTCGTCACTCGTCATCGACCTCGAGCAACCGATAAAAACCAAAAGCACTTTGGACTTGGAAGTATGCAGTGCCGGACAAAGCCCGAGGAGGAAAGACAAAAAAGGACGGATTCATTAGGCTAAGGCTCAGTAATTCTTGCTACGTTTGTGCTTATTAGGGTCGCCGTTTTCCTTAATCCACGCTTTGTAGTCGTTGTTACCACTAAGCATGCGGGTGTAGGAGGCCATTTCCGTCTCCTGTCCTTCGTCGCCCTGGGAATCCATCCAGGCTTGGAGTTTCTTTTTCATGGTAGCAATGCGTTCGGCTTGGGCAGGATCGTCGGCAAGGTTCTTTATTTCGTGCGGATCTTCATCGAGATCGTAAAACTCAAGAGCTGGTCGGTTGGCAAAGCGTCCGACGACCCATGCGGCATGTTGATTTCCTTCGCGCGCCTGCTTCTGCCAGTTCTTGAACCAACTACTCCGATTGATGGTGTTGGAGAAGGTCGCGTCGGGATCGATATTGAGAATAAGTTTGTAGCGTTCATCACGAATGGAGCGAATACCGTAGTGGTCAGGACCGCTGTAGATTCCGCGACTGGTTTGAAGACCGAAGACATGAGATTTGTGTTCCTCGGTTTTTCCTTCAAGCACCTCGAGAAAACTCTTTCCATCAAGCTCGGCGGCAGGCGTGCCACCGGCGGCTTCGACGAAGGTGGGAGTAACATCGACGTATTCCACCATGGCGTCCGTCGTCGTTCCAGGATTCACGCGACCGGGCCATCGCACGAGCATGGCAGACTGAAGGCCGGCGTCATAGCAGGTCCATTTCGCGAAGGGAAAATTATTACCCTGTTCGGAGACGACCATGACCAAGGTATCCTCGGCATGGCCGTGTTTTTCGAGCAAGTCAAGCAAGCGACCGACTTCCTGATCATAGAAACTAATCTCCGCAAGGTAATCGACATAGGCCTTCCGCGTGTCGGGCGTGTCGACCATGTAGGGTCGCAACTTCAGTGTCTCAGCATCGTAACGTTTTCGGAATTTTTTGCCTTTGGTCCAAGGTGTGTGGGGCTCGTTGGAGCAGGCAAAGAGCGCAAACGGCTTTTGGTTTTTTGCAGAATCGGCAAGCAGACTGTCAACAGCCTCGAAGTCGATAATCGTGACTGTTTCTTTCTTCGAGCTGACGCGCGAATACTCGAAAGGGAAAACGGTTTTGGGTGCGACGTGGCTCTTACCACTAAGCGCGACACGATAGCCAAGCGGGCGCAGGTAGTGAACGATGCTTTTGACGTGGTCGTGCGCAAAAGTGTGATTCGCCCAAGCGCCGCTCTTCACTGGGTAAAGACCGGTGTAGAGGGTGTGGCGGGTCGGCGAGCACATCGGCGCGGTCTGGAAGCAGGCATCGAACTTCATGCCCTCACTGGCCAGACGATCCATGTTTGGCGTGTAGGCTTGACCGCCATAAGTGCCGATGTCACGAAAAGTGCAATCATCAGCGATAACGAAGAGAAGGTTGGGACGCTTATCTTCTGCAGCTGTCGCGATACAAACCAGTGACAAGCAAAAAATGAAAGGCAGTTTCATGATTGGTTACGGGGAGAACTCGAGCGAACCTTAACCTTCGAACTGCTGCACTTCATCCGGGCCAGGATTGGCATAGGCGGGATCTTTTGCTCGGATATGAATCTCGCCGTCATCCAGCACCTTCACCTCAAGTGGCACGATCGTCGTGCCTCGTTGATTGATCGTTTGCGCGGTTTTGGAGAGGTCGAGGGTTTCGATACCTTTGCGAGAGAGCGGCGGGATGTTGCCGTTGTAAAAGGCGGTGCACCACCACTTGCCATCGCGGGTCTGAAACGGCGTGCCGTGACCGAGGAAACGCCCGGCAAACTTCCGCGGCCCATAGGGACCCGTGATTTTATCTGCGGTGCAGTAATAAAGATTGTAACTGCCTCTCCTGCCTTGGTCGGTTGACCACGCGGTGCCAAAGTGGACATACTTATCGCCGATCTTTCGCATGGTCGCACCTTCGTGCCCAATGACGTTGATCTTCTTGCCGAGGGCATTAGTCCGCTCACCCGCCGGGTCGATGCGCACGGGCTCGGCGGTGAACTCCGAAAAATCTTCGCTCAGCGGCGCGATACTCGTGTTCTCCCAGAGCATCCACCAGATACCGGTAGCAGGGTCCTTGAAAAGTGACGGGTCGTGCTTCGCACCAAGTTTCTCCCCCATGGGAAACGTCCACGGACCCTTGATTTCCGGCCCCTCCGTGAGCGCAAAGTTCGCCTTTCGCTTCGGGCAATGCACCATCGCCCACGCGTTCTTTTCCTCGATCCAGTGGAATTCCGGCGCCCAGACGCGGTCGCCGGGCTGCTTGTGCCAACTGTCTTTCAGCGTAAAAGGCGTACCTAAATTCTCCCAGTCGATCAAATCCTTGCTCCGCCAAAGTTGAATCACTGTCCCGACGACCGAAGTGCCGCCGAGACCGACGTTGTAAGGATCGCTTTGCTCCCGAGGATCGCCGGGGTTTGGTGTCGTGCCGGTAAGATAGAAAAAGTCATTGGGTCCAAGAATGATGTAGGGGTCTCGGATCCAACCTTCCTTGATGTAGAGCGCGCGGTCGTGGGACTTCAATCCCGCTTCTATCTCTTCGCGAGGCATGGCCGGCAGGACAGGGCCAACCGGAGCATTTTCGGGGAAACGGGGTTCATCCGCAAGAAGCGCGCCGGGTAAGACTAACAATGTAACGAGGTATTTCATGATAACGGGAAAGGGTTTTGGTTGGCGGTATTTAAGGAAGCAAACGCGGCCAGGGCCTGTCTTCTCACGCCATCAGACCCGCGAGAGCTTTGGGCGAAAATCGCCGTTTCACTCTCAAGAAGGGTCTTCACCCCAGAATACAGCCCAATTCACGAGAAATATGAGCTTCTTTCCCTTAAGAAATCGGGCCTTATGAACGGACGATTCTGCACTGGATCGGCAGATCATCGGGCGCGAAGGAATTACTATTGTATGAAAAACCCCATTCTCCTCTCCCTGCTCATCGGCTTTCTTGGGCTTTCGACCGCTCTGGCCGACGAGTTCAAACACCTCTTCACGGCCAAGCTCCTCCTCGACCGCTTTGAGCAACTCGATTTAACGGCGGCTCAGCTTTCGCAGTTCAACGAAGTCAGCCGGAAGCTCACTGCAAAAGTTGCTGCAATTCGCGAATCCTCGGGAATCAGCAAGGAAGACATCAAGAAGCGCGACGAGGCATACGGCCCTGCTAAAGACAAACTCCAAGGCGACGAACTTTGGAAACACGTCCAGGACAAAACCGGTTTCAATGACGCGCAGATTGCCGGGTTCCGGGAAACACATTTACTGGCCCGTGCGTTTCGGGAAGACGCTCTCGCGATCCTAACGCCGGAGCAAAAGAAGCAATTTCCGAAAACGAGAAAGCGAAATGAAAACGCCCAAACCAAATCGGAAGCGGGCTCCCCGAACATCGTGTTGTTCTTTGTCGATGACCTCGGATGGACGGACCTCGGTCATCGCAATCCCAAGTTTGAAACGCCGAACATCGATGCGCTCGCTGCCGTGAGCGTCGATTTCCAACAAGCCTACGTCGCCGGCCCCGCCTGCAGCCCGAGCCGGAGCACACTCGTCACCGGGAAGCATCCCGCTCGGCTGAAACTCGTCCGCCACATTCCCGCGGGTTCGAGGACTCCCGGATTCGATGACTATGGCCGCACGGAAAATGAGTTCCACCATTGGCCTGGCGATCCCGCCGAGTTCCCGAGCCGGAATTGGCTTCCGCTCGAACACACCACTTATGCCGAAGCCTTGAAGGAGCACGGTTACTACAATCTCTTTGTCGGCAAATGGCACCTCGGCCAGGAGGAATACCATCCTGTGCACCAAGGCTTCGACCGCCAGATCGGAACGACCAACTCCGGTCACCCGAAATCTTACTACCCGCCCTATTTCAAATTCTCCGAAGTCATGGCCGACGAAAAAGAACGCTATCTCACCGACAAGCTGACCGACGAAACGGTGAAATTCATCGAAGGCCACGACACCAAAAATCCGTTCATGATCTCGCTTTGGTATTACAACGTGCACAGTCCACACGTTGGGCGAAAGGATCTTGTCGCGCACTTCGAGAGCAAGGGTCTGGAAGGCAAGGAGGCGCATTTCGCCGCGATGGTGAAGTCCGTGGATGAATCCGTCGGACGCGTGCGAGAAGCGCTCCAAGTCAAGGGCATCGCCGACAACACCGTCCTTCTCTTCACTTCCGATCAAGGAAGTCTTTTCGAGAACCCACCCTACCGCGGCTCCAAGCGCGTCGATACCCTCGGTGAAGGCGGTGCCCGCGTTCCGTTCTTCGTGCACTGGCCCGGCGTGTCCAAAGCGGGCAAGAATGACAGCATCGTGCAGACGACCGATATTTTTCCCACGCTTGTCGAAATCGCCGGCGGCAATCCCGCGAAGCACAAGGATCTCGACGGAGTTTCACTCGTCGACATCATCAGATACAATTCAGTCCTGAAACGCGGAAAACCCATTTTCGGTTACCGCGCCTATCAGGATCTTTATGCCTCCGTGCGGCAGGGTAACTGGAAACTATTCGCTTACCGCAGTGGTCAGACGGCGCTCTTCAATGTCGTGAAAGACCGTTTCGAAACAAAAGACCTTGCGGCAGAGAGAACGGAGAAGGTGAAGGGGATGGTGGAAGCATTACGCGCCTGGGAAGTGGAGATGGGCATAGACGAGTATTCGGGGTTTCAGTAGCCAGTTGCCATCAGGAACCGTGAATAGCGAAAGTTACGCGAAAGAATAAAGGAATACTCCGGTCTCTTGAACTCTTCGCTCGAAAATTCGAAAAAGCTGTTTCCTCATCCTCGCTTTCGAAAAGCCTGAACCTTCAGGTAACAACGTTGGAGTAGGCACTCGCTTTGTCTCGTGGGATTCGCTTAACCCCCTGTCTGTCTTCCTCTCGCTGGCTGAAGGCCAGCTTCACCTTAGCCTGGGGCAGAGCGCAGCGGCGCCCCAGGTTTTCGGCATCTCGAAGGCCGCACGCTGAAGGCGTGCCTCACCCTGCCGCACCTCGGGTGAAGTCCGCTTTCAGCGCACGCTCCGCATGGAACATGATCCTAGGGCGACGCTGCGCTCTGCCCTAGGCTAGGATAGGGCTGGGCTCTCAGCCCGCTTCTTCCGCGAACTGAAATCGTCGAGTTTGAAGATTCGTCACCGCAGGATGTTCTATTTCTAGGTGAGAAGTTTCTAAGCGAAAACCCGAAACAACATAACCAGTCCCAATCAGTCAGAGGAAAGTAAACTGGCGGACAGGGAGGGACTATCCTTCGCTTTGCTCAGGCTTTCTCCGCTTCGCTCCGAATCGAACTGCGTTCTTCATCCCGGCTGCCTTCGGCAGAAATAGCATCCACCTTCAGCGGATGGCGGACAGGGAGGGATTCGAACCCTCGGTACCATTTCTGGCACACTCGCTTTCCAGGCGAGCCCGTTCGACCACTCCGGCACCTGTCCTTCTTTCCCGAGCCCGAATAATCGGGTCAAGCGGGGCGGGAAACTATCGAGCACTGCGTTTCTTGGCAATGCGAATTTCAC
>JBCCWV010000229.1:0-7712 GCA_039192745.1 Verrucomicrobiota bacterium
AAGAGCAGGGGAGAGAGGTCGTGTATGACGCGGAACATTTTTTTGACGGTTACAAGGACGATGCCGAGCACGCGCTCGCAACGCTGGCTGCAGCCAAGGCTGGTGGAGCGGATATTCTCGTCCTTTGCGACACCAACGGCGGGACCATGCCGCACGAAGTCGAAGAGATCACGACGGTCGTTGGTGATCGACTGGGAATCCCGGTGGGGATCCATACCCATGATGACACCGGAGTCGGGGTGGCGAACGCACTCGCGAGTGTTCGAGCAGGAGCAGTGCAAGTTCAGGGAACGGTTAATGGTTACGGCGAGCGAACTGGAAACTGCAATCTGACAACGGTCATTCCCAATTTGTCCCTGAAGATGGGTTACGAGGTCAGTCCCGAAATGGAGCGGCTCACTTCGATGTCCCACTACATCGATGAAATGGCGAACAACAAGAGCTTCGACAGGGCACCTTACGTTGGCCAAACCGCGTTCTCACACAAGGGTGGCATGCACGTGAATGCGGTCCAGAAGCTGGCGAGAAGTTACGAGCATATAGTCCCGGAACTTGTTGGTAATAAACAGAATATACTTGTTTCCGAGCTCTCCGGGCGAAGCAATATTCTCATGAAGGCGGAAGAGGCGGGGATCGATTTGCAGAAGGATGACCCGAAAGTCCGGACGATTCTCGAAGAGTTGAAGTCCATGGAGAAGGAAGGGTACGAGTTCGAAGCGGCGGAGGCATCTTTTGAATTGTTGGTTCGTCAGGCTGTTGCCGAATACGAACCGTTTTTCAAGTTGCTCGAGTACCACTGCACGACTCGTGAACATCCAGGAAGCGATTTCGATACCTGTGAGGCGACGGTGAAACTTGAAATCAATGGCGAACGCATCTACACCGTCGAAGAAGGAGACGGTCCCGTGAACGCTTTGGACGGCGCGCTCCGCAAAGCTTTGGTGCCAAAGTTTCCGCAGCTTGGAAAAATTGAACTTCTCGACTACAAGGTCCGGATCATCGATGGCCACGCCGGAACCGCGGCCAAGACCCGGGTGCTCATCACCTCTTCCGACGGTGAGCTGGAATGGGGAACGGTAGGCGTATCGTTCAACATCATCAACGCGAGCTGGAAGGCGTTGATTGCCAGTTTTGAGTGGTATTTGCTCAAAAACGGCGCCTGAGGATCATCCACCGCGACGCGCTCGCACCGCTTGGGCAAAAGTGTCGAGGACGGATTTCGTCATCTCGAAATCCATGCACGCGTCGGTCACGCTGACGCCGTAATCGAGATTCTTTCCGTCCCCGAGTTTTTGATTGCCTGCCTTCAGGTGGCTTTCCAGCATGACAGCAGCGATTTCGCGGGCTCCACCGGAAATCTGACGCCCGAGGTCTGCGGCAACTTCCGGTTGTTTGGTGTAGTCCTTGCCGCTGTTGCCGTGGCTGCAGTCGACCATGACTTGTTTGCGGAGGCCTGCTTTTTCTAACATCGCGACCACTTCGGCGATGTTGTCGGCATCGTAGTTCGGACCGGACTTGCCGCCGCGGAGGATGAGGTGGCAGGAATCGTTTCCTTTGGTGGCGACAATAGCGGAGACGCCTTGCTTCGTGACGGAGAGAAAATGGTGAGTTCCCTTTGCCGCGCCGATGGCATCGACGGCGATTTGAATGCTGCCACCGGTGCCGTTTTTGAAGCCGACGGGGCAGGAGAGGCCTGAGGCAAGTTCCCGGTGCATCTGACTTTCAGTAGTCCGGGCTCCGATTGCTCCCCAAGTCACGAGATCGGCTACGAACTGCGGGCTGATCGTGTCGAGAAACTCCGTTCCGGCGGGGATTTCCATCTTGGCGAGTTCCAGTAGAAGTCGCCGGGCGCGGTGAAGTCCTTCGTTAATGTCATAAGACTCATCAAGATGCGGATCGTTGATGAGGCCTTTCCAGCCGACGGTGGTGCGTGGTTTCTCAAAGTAAACACGCATGACGATGAAGAGATCCGCGGAGTAATTTCCGGCTTCGGCCTTCAGCAGTTTCGCGTATTCGAGGGCGGCGTCAGGGTCATGGATGGAGCAGGGGCCGACCACGACGAGGAGCCGGTCGTCTTCCCCGGTGATGATCCTTTCCGCCGTTTTTCGTGACGCGGCGACAAAATTCGCGACTTCGTCAGAGGTGGACAATTCCCCCATGAGAACGGCGGGGGGAATGAGCGGTTTGATGCCGGCGATGCGGACGTCGTCGATGGGGTTTGGCATGGGCGGAATGATTACTTTAAACGGCGGCGTAAAGAAACCACGAAAGAACGCCAAAATCCGCGAAAGTTTTTCTGATTCCGACAGGACCTCAGAGTTAAGAGATCAAGAGGTGTTTTTCGCGGAGTTTCGTGGATTTCAAGGATCACGCGAAGATGACCTCCACGTCGGGATATCGCTTGCAGAGTTGCTTGATTTCGCTATTCGACATCACAAGAAACGACGTGGAAAGCGCGTCGGCGAGAGCGGCGTAGGGAGCCATCGACCAGATGATTCTCTTTTTGATCGGAACCGGTCCGGACGTTCGCGGATCGATCACATGAGCGCCGCGTTCCTCAAAGCCGGACCCGCTCAAGGCGCGGTTGCAGAGAAAGCGTTGCTTCCCGCCGCCGGCTGTCACCGGCCAACCGTCGGGATTTTGCAGTGGGGCATCGAGGGCGAGAAGTGTGCTTTGCCCGGCATTGAGAATCGCGCGTTCGCAGTCCCATTCCCGCAGTAGATCGGCGAGTTGGTCCAGCGCGTAGCCTTTGCCGATACCGCCAAGATCAACGACGGGATTGTCGACTTTTGTTGTCGCCCGGAAATTCTCGCCATCAATTTCGATATTGTCCAAACCCACGCGCGCCATGGCTTCGGCGATCTCTTCCTCGGAGGGATCCAGAGTGAACCCGTCCTTATGAACCCAGGCATTCATCAGCGGCCCCACCGTCACGTCGAAAGCACCGCCTGTCTCTTTGTGGACTTCCTTGGCAAGTGAAAGGCAGTCGTAGGCGGCAAAACGAATGGGCACGGATCCGCCGGCCTGCTGTTTGTTTAAAATAGAAATGTCGCTGAGGTCCCGGTAGCGGCTCAGTTCGTCCTCAAGTTGATGAAGCTCTCGGAAAGCAGCGGATACGGCCTTTTCTGCTTTCTCTCGTTCGATCGTGTCATCGATCAGAATGCGAAACGTTGTCGCCATCGCATCGTCGTAGAACTGATACGGCGTGAATGGATTTTCTTCGTTCATTTCGCGCGGCTTTCGATGAGTTGGTCGAATAGATCCGATTGGATATAAAGGACAAGAATCGAGTCTTGACGAAGGTTGCTGTAAGTTGGCACATAGTCGGCCAATTGCTCCGAAAGCGCTTCTGTCCACGGCTCATCGATGATGATAACAGGAGCCATTGCTTGCTCGGGGATTTCGCGAGATGCTTCCTCTCCCCAGAATCCGACCTTTGTCAGACTTCGAAAATACCACGGCAAAGGCCAACCGAATTCCGGATGAATGATAGTCACGGGCATGGCCTTGCCATCGGGGTGTAGGTTGGTGATTTCGTGAACGGTATCGACGACTTTTGAAAGAAGGCGCGTTGTGGTTTGCGAATAAAGGTAGGGATTACGGGCTTCGTTCGCATAAATCGGAGCTTCTCCTTTTCCGGGTGGGAAGTTGGTGCGGATCGATTGTTGGCCGAGATGCCAAAGACCGAGGCCGAGCGGGAGAGCGAGAGCGATTCGGGCGGGAAGGCAACAGCATACCTGGAAAAGCCGGGTGGTTCCGAAACCGGTGAGCAGGATGCTTCCGTGAAGCGGCGCCATGATTGACCAGGGCGTCTTGTAGGGGATGGCGGAGTAAATGAGAAGCGAGGCAAAAACGTACACAGCCAGAGCTTGAGTAAAAAATCGCGCTCGCGGACTCAGTTTTCCGGGTGCAAAGGCGAAGATGGCCCCTGCGATGGCCAGTGCCAGGGTCAGGGCTTCTGTCCAGAGGTGGCCGCCTTCCATTTTTTTCCAGCCAATTAACTGTAGATAGTAACTCCATGGTTTCTCGTGCCCCGACTCGCCAGCGCCGCGATCGAGGTAATTCAAGTAAGTGGTGTAACTGTCTGCGATGGCGGAGGGACGAGTGAAGAAGAAGGAAACAAGGACGGCTGAAGCGATTGCCGCTGCGGCAAAACCGAGGGCGAGGTGGCCGGGCCGAAGAAACTGCAAAAAGCCGTCTTCTGGTTGGCGGTCCTTTCTTAGAAGAAATCCGGAAACAATTCCCAGAGCCAAGGCGGCTACGGAAATCACGAAGGTCTCTTTCGTCGCATGCATGATTCCCGCGATGATTCCGCCAGCGAGAATCCATTTCGTTGATCGTGTTTCAAAGTAACGGGCAACACAGAGTCCGAAAAGGACAAGAAGCACGACGAGTGGTGTTTCCATAATGAAATACCGGGCATAGAACACCATCATCGGTGAAAGCGTGGTCAATCCGGCGGCGACGAGGGCTCCTTTCCAACCGGTCCACCGTCCAGTCAGCAGAGTGACAGCGACGAGCACAATGCCCCACAAGGCGCTTGTCGAGCGCAGGGTGGTTTCTTTTAGACTCTCAAAATCCTCCGCGCCGCTCAACCAGACGAGCGGGAATGACGAGAGCACTAGCACGGGCCCGTGAAGGTCATGCGGGTCGTAAATGTATTTCCCGTTTTGCCAAATATCGCGAAGGACCGCGGCCTGCACGGCCTCGTCCGTGTGCATCGGACGAAGTTCAAGGTGCTGGAGGCGAAGAACCGCGGCCGCCGTCAGCGTGATGATGACGGCGGAGGCGAAGAGGAGACGCTGGGGGGTGGCGAGCACGGGAACACCATGGCGAGCAGGGAGTGTTGCTCAATCATAGAAAGAGACTCTCGTGCTCGAGGGAGCACGTTTCATTTCCCCCAGACTTCGACTTCAATGTAATGATTCAGGGCGTTGGCGGTGTTCCCCGCGCTGTAAAGCCTGACAAATCGGCCTGATGAGCCGCTCGCGTCGATGAGCCGTCCGTGGTTCTTGTCGATGTAGGCGGGATCGCTTCCTTTGCCAAGTCCTGAACTGTTGTCGTGATCGTTGTTGAAGAGCGTTTTGACACCTTTCTGGAACTCAGGGTCGTCGGAGATCTGCACCACGACGTCGTCGTAAGCGCGGGCGTTTTTGTGGTAGTGCCAGACCATTACGAATTCGATGTCTGCTGACTTGCCGAGATCGATCTGTACCCATTGCTTCTCGGGAGCGAGTTCGACAAAACTTCCGTCGGCGGCGTCCTTGTCGCCATCGGTGACCATCGCAAGCTCGCCGATGATGGGGAAGTCGTCGCTGCTGGTAACGGGTTTGTCTTTGGCGAGATTCTTTGTTCCCGCTGGAACGGTGACGGATTTATGCGGCACATAGTTTTCAGCATCTTCGAGATTGGCGCGCTTAACTGGAGCGGGGGTGCCTTGGAACATTTCCTTGGGAAAAATGAAGGTGATGGTATCCCGCGTTGCGGTGTCCGTGTTTGGATCCTTTGCGTGGGCGATCGGCAATGCGGCTGCACCGAGTGCAAAGATTGAGAGACAGGTGGCTATAACGGGTGGTTTTTTCTTCATGCCGATAAACCGGCACGCCGTCATTCTCTCTTATTACTACTTTGGAGTTAGACGTTGGAGCCGGGAATCGCGAGCGGACTTTCAGTCCGCTAATGTCTTCGACGACGACACAGGGCTAAAGCCCTGTGCTTAGTGCGGTCGACCTTTCAGGCCGTGACATATTGGGGCGATCTTCGGTCTTTCGTGAAGGTGTTGGATTGGTGTAGTCGCCAAGCTGATACAAATCGCTGATGTGGTAACTCCTTTATCGAAGTCAGCAATTGGGTTGAGAACACAAAAAAAGCCACCGCGGATTTCCGCAGTGGCTTTGAAAGTTTTAGAATCGAAATGAGGGGGCGATTATTGACCCCAGACTTCGACTTCGATGTAGTGGTTCAACTCGTTGGCGGTGTTGCCAGCGCTGTAGAGGCGGACGTATTGGCCTTTTTTGCCATCGGCGGCGAGGACGCGGCCGTGGTTGGTTTCGATGTAGGCAGGATCTTCACCCTTGCCGAGGCCGGAGCTGTCGTCGTGGTCGTTGTTGAAGATTGTCTCCACGCCTTCGCTGAATTCAGCATCGTTGGAGATCTGAACGATCACATCATCGTATGCGCGTGCATTCTTATGAAAGTGCCAGAGGACGACGTAGTGAATGGTTGATTCCTTGCCGAGATCGATTTGAACCCATTGTTTTTCGGGTCCGAGTTCGACGAAGCTACCGTCTGCTCCGTCCTTGTCGCCGTCGGTGACCATTTCGAGTTCGCCGATAATGGGGAAGTCGTCACTGCTGGTGACGGGCTTGTCCTTGGCGAGGTTGGTTGTGCCCTTGGGGACGTTGATCTTCTTGATGACCTTGGTCGGATCGGGCTTCTCGAGGTTCGGGCGCTTGGCGGCGACCGGCGTGCCGACGAACATCGGTTTCGGGAATTCGAGTTCGACTTCTTCGAGATCTTGGGCGGTGGTAATCGCGGGAGCTGCGATTGCGGCGACGGCGCCGAGGGTGATAGCAGTTTTCAATGTGTGTCTCATGGTTAGTTGCAGATTCTCTTTCTACTCGGAGGCGGACTATTCCCTTATGCGACGAAATCTTGCGGGGAAAATTCGATTTTTGTCCCTTTTTCAATGGATTCGTTCACTTTCAGAACGGTGACACAGGTGCGGAAGGCTTCTTCCACCGGGCAATTCAGGTCTTCCTGAGAGCCTCCGTCCCGAACCACTTCGACGAAGTTGCGGACATGTGGGGCGTGCGCGGGCTCATCAAGCGCGACGGGAATCTCCCAAGTTTCGAGGCCCTTTGAAACGCGGGCATCGGTATTGGAAGCGATCCATCGGCTGTTGACGGCCTCTTTTGTTTCGCCCCATGGCTTCGGATTCTGCCAGAACTTGTGGTAGTTCTTCGTGCCGGTGAGGTCGCGAACGACGAGTCCTTCTTGGCCATATGGCTCCCAATCCGGAGCGCTGGAGTCGCGGTAAACCTGATTGAAGGTCGCGGTCTCATTAATGGAAATGGTGCCGTTCAGCCCCATGAATTTTTCGTAGAATCCCTGAGAACCGTTTGTGGTGAGAACCTGGTAGTAAGCGCGGGAAGTGACTGTGTCGCTGCCGTTCGATACCCCATCAGTTTTGAAGGTTCCGTTCGGAATGTCATACTCATAAATTGCCATGACGTTGTCGAACTGCTCGTAGCTGTGGTGGTAATCAACACCACCGGAGGCGATCACGCTCTTCGGAGTCGCGCCAAAGAACCAGTTGAAGAGATCAATCTGGTGCGCACCAAGGTCCGAAATTGCTCCGCCTCCGTACTCGGCGAACATTCTCCAATTTCGGAACTCGAACATGTTCTTGAATCCGAATTCACGAAGCTTGTCTTCCGGGATCTCATACTTCTCAGGCCACTCGAGTGGGTTGGAACTTTTCGTCGCACGGTTCCACTGCGCGTAGGCGTGGGTGATCCAGCCGAGAAGTTGCTTGTCATGAGTCAGCGTGTCCCGCGCGTGGAGGTAGCGAGGATTACTGCGTCGCTGGTGGCCGATTTGAAGAAGCTGGCCGGTCGAGCGCTGTGCTTGCACCATTTGGCGAGCGCGTTCGATGGTGTTGGACATCATCTTCTCGCAGTAAACCGGCTTTCCTGCATCCAGCCCCATGA
>JBCCWV010000230.1:0-7537 GCA_039192745.1 Verrucomicrobiota bacterium
CCGAGCAGTATCGCTCAGAAATGATCGAAACCGCCGTGGAGCAGGATGACGATGTCATGGAGGCTTACCTCGAAGGCAACGAGCCTGACGTCGAGACGATCAAGAAGTGCATCCGCAAGGGAACGATCGCTCTCGACTTCTTCCCGACTTTCTGCGGATCCGCTTTCAAAAACAAGGGTGTGCAGAACGTGCTCAACGCGGTCGTCGACTACCTTCCGAGCCCGACCGAGGTCAAGCCTCAGCCCGAGGTCGATCTCGACGGGACCGAAACCGGCGAATTCGCCGAAGTCGACCCCGCCAAGCCGTTCCGTGCCCTCGCCTTCAAGATCATGGACGATAAATACGGTGCCCTGACTTTCACCCGGGTTTACTCCGGAAAAATCGACCAAGGCCAAAACGTCCTGAACACCTTCACCGGAAAAGAGGAGCGGATCGGTCGCATCGTCGAGATGCACGCCGACTCGCGTGAGGAACTCAAGTCCGCGCAAGCTGGCGATATCGTGGCCTTCGTTGGCCTGAAGAACGTCCAGACCGGCCACACGCTTTGCGATCCAAAGAATCCGGCAACGCTGGAACCGATGGTCTTCCCTGATCCGGTCATTTCGGTGGCCATCGAGGCGAAAGACAGCGGTGCTTCCGACAAGCTCGGCACCGCTCTCGGCAAGATGGTCCGGGAGGACCCGTCATTTCAAGTCGAGACGGATCAGGAGTCGGGCCAAACAATCATCAAAGGCATGGGTGAGCTCCACCTCGACATCAAAGTCGATATCCTGAAGCGTACTCACGGCGTTGAAGTCAACGTCGGCCAACCGCAGGTTGCCTACCGCGAAACGATCACGCAAGTCATCGAGGACAGCTACACGCACAAGAAGCAGACCGGTGGTTCCGGGCAGTTTGGTAAGATCGACTACAAGATCGAGCCGCTTGAACGCGGTGAAGGATTCGAATTCGAATCGAAGGTCGTCGGCGGCAACGTGCCGAAGGAATTCTGGCCCGCCATCGAAAAGGGCTTCAAGCAATCCAAGGTCAACGGCGTCCTCGCGAACTACCCGTGCATGGATTTCAAGGTCACGCTGAACGACGGCGCCCACCACGCGGTCGACTCGTCGGCTGTTGCCTTTGAGGTCTGTGCCCGCGCCGCCTACCGCCAATCGATGCCCAAAGCAGGTCCGCAAATTCTCGAGCCAATCATGAAGCTCGATGTCTTCACGCCTGAAGACTACGTCGGTGATGTCATCGGTGACCTGAACCGTCGCCGCGGAATCATTCACGGTCAGGACCGTGGGCCGACAGGCATCCGTGTGAAAGCTGATGCACCGCTTTCCGACATGTTCGGGTACATTGGCGACCTGCGGACGATGACTTCCGGCCGTGGACAATTCTCCATGGAGTTCTCCCACTACGCGCCGACTCCGAGGAACATCTCCGACGAGATCATCGACGGGACGCGGAAGTAGGAGACCGCTGAAATCCATTTCGGAAAGGCGCTTTCCCCGCAGGGAGAGCGCCTTTTTTGTAATCTTCCTGTGATGCGAGGCGTTTCGTCCATAATGGACCGCGTTGCCCCAACCCCCCGTCCGGTCTCTTTCCGAAGTGTGGCTGCTCTGATGCTCTCGGCATCGGTTTCGTTCGGTGTCGCCGTCGACTATCAAAACGACATCTACCCCATCCTGGATCGCCTGTGCTACGACTGCCATGAGCCTGGGAACTCGGACGGTGATATTCCCTTCATGGAAGCGGAGACTGTGGAGGGGATTCAAAATATGCGGACTGTTTGGCGAAGCGTGGCTTTCCAGATCCGAAATCGTACGATGCCGCCGCCGAAGAAGAAGCAACCGACGGAGGAAGAACGGGAGTTGGTGGCGAGCTGGATTGAGAACTATCTCCGCGACACCGCCTGTGACGCGGGGCCGTATGCGGGGAATGTCATGGCAAGGCGTTTGAACCGACTCGAGTTTGACCGGACGATTCGTGATCTCTGTGGCGTCGAGTTGAATTTCTCGGAGTCCTTTCCGGCTGACAGTGGAACGGGAGAGGGGTTCGACAACAACGGGGAGTCCTTGTTCCTGCCGCCGGTATTGATGGAACGCTATCTCGAAGCGGCGCAAAAAATCGTCGATGCCGCCATCGTGACGCCGCCGCTGCAGTGGCGGAAGGCCGCGAGCGCGTTTGAGCCGCAGGCGAGCGGGTATCAGAAGGACGGCGCGAGGCGATTGGCTCCCGGCGAAAAGGTGAACGCGTATATCTCGATCTATGTCGATGGGAACTATGAAGTCGTTTTGCCCGGACTCGCATCGGGAAATTTTTCCGCGATCAATCTTCAGGTCGACGGACTCACTGCGGAGAAGATGGTCTTCACTCGCCGACCGAAGAATGGGCAACGGTTCGATGAAAAGCGGGCAGAGTTGAAGATGACACGTGGCGTACACGCCATCAGCATTGAAGTGGCGAAAGGAGGATCGCCGTTGGAGCTGGGTGAGATCGCGCTGCGGGAGAAGCCCAAGGCGATCACAGAGGAGAAAGCCGCCAGTCATCAGAAAATTTTTGATTTTTCGCCGGGACAACGAGTCGAAGGCGATCCGCGGGCAGCCGCCACAGACATTTTGATGAAATTTGTGCGGAGTGCCTACCGGAGGCCGATCGAGCGCGGGGAAGTGGACCGATTTCTCCAACTCTTCGATCGCGGTGCCCGGCGGGGAGATCCCTTTGAGGAGTGTATGAAGCTGGCTTTGAAAGGAGTGCTGGTTTCTCCGGATTTTCTTTTCCGAATCGAGACGCCTCCGGCTAGCGAGGCCATTCAACCGATCACCAATCATGAGTTGGCGTCGCGGCTTTCTTACTTCCTCTGGTCGACAATGCCCGACGCCGAACTGACGCGACTTGCCGATGAAGGCAAGCTCAATGACGAAAAGGTCCTGACCGCGCAAGTTGATCGCATGCTTGCGGACTCTCAATCGGAAGTCTTCGCTCGCGCCTTTATCGGGCAGTGGTTGGGAACAAAAGACGTCGGTGGCCGCGTCGCTCCGACGGCGAATGATGTGCAGAAGTATTACAAGCCGGAGATCGCGGCGGATATGCGCGAGGAGGCTTGGCGATTCTTTCATCATCTTTTGACGGATAACCGCAATCTTCTCGAACTGGTCGATGCGGAATACACCTTTCTTACCGGTCGCCTCGCGAGTTTTTACGAATTGCCGCAAGCAAAGAAGTTGCCCGACGCTGAGTTTCAAAAAGTCGCCCTCAATGATCGCACACGCGGTGGAGTCCTTGGAATGGGAGCGGTGCTGGCTCTAACATCACATCACAAAAAAACGAGTCCGGTTCTTCGAGGTGCGTGGGTTTTCGATACTCTGATTGGCACGCCGATTCCGCCTCCACCGCCCGGCGTTCCGCCGTTGCAGGAAAAGAAAAAGGGAAAAAAGCTCACGGACCGGGAGCAGTTGCAATTGCACCGTGAAGACGCGAATTGCATGTCCTGCCACCAGTTGATCGACCCGGTTGGTTTCGGGCTGCAGAATTTTGATTTTGTCGGTCGCTGGCGTGACGAGCAGCACGGCCAGCCCATCGACACCGCCGGAAAATTTCCCACGGGGGAGTCGTTCAGTGGACCGGGCGAATTGAAGAGAGCGCTTCTGGAAACGCGGAAGCCAGAGATTGTCCGCAACATCGTGCGGAAGCTGCTGGCCTACGGGCTTGGGCGCGGATTGGACGACCGGGACGATTGCACGATTCGTGAATTGGAACTCGCATTGGAAGAAAACGGCTATCGGAGCCATATTCTGGTGAAGGGGATCGTGCTGAGCACGCCGTTCCGGAACCGCCAGTTCGTCCCCGACTCCGAATAGACCATGACCCCGCCCACCCATCGCCGGAATTTTCTTCGAGGCCTCGGTGCTACTTTGGCATTGCCATGGATGGAGTCATTGGCGCCGCGAGGGGCCATGGCGGCCGCGGCAAAACTCGACCGGCCTCCAGTGCGGACCGCGTTTCTATTTTTCCCCAACGGCGTGGTACCCGAGAACTGGAAGCCGAAAGGGGACGGCGAAGACTATGAGTTCACGCCGATGTTGAAGTCGCTCGCGCCACATAAGGCGGAGTTCAATCTCATCGAAAACCTTTGGCACAGCGAAACCGTCGGACGGAATGGTCACTGGGCGAAGGTTCCAGCGTGGCTTGCCGGCGGCTATGTGGAGCGCGGATCGGGAGCAGACCTCGACACGGGTGGAACTTCCATCGACCAACGCATCGCCCGTGAAATTGGTCATGCGTCGATATTGCCCAGTCTCGAATTGGGAGTCGACGAGCCGTATTCCGGGATCGACAACGTCGGCGGCGGATTCCCGCGTATTCTTGGTTCGCACATCGCTTGGCGGGATCCGCACACGCCGGTGCCCAAAGAAATCATTCCGCGCCTCGCCTTCGATCGGCTGTTCCGGACGGGCAGCGCGTTTCCCGTGGTCTCCGGGTTGAACCCTCGTTCGGAGCAAGTGGCCCAAGCTCTCCAACGAGACGATGCGAGCGTGATCGATATCGTTCTTAATGACGCAAAGTCTCTGCAGCGACGGGTGAGCAGTTATGACCGGACTAAGCTCGACGAGTATCTCGATTCAGTCCGCGCGGTGGAGCGACGGTTGGAAGCGGGATTTGTCCCGCCGAAGCGATGGATCAATGAAAAGCCCTTCGATTTGAAACGCCCGGCGCCGGGAGTCCCGCGTTCGCACAAGGAACACGTGCGGCTCATGCTCGATATCATGATGCTGGCCTTCTGGACCGACACGACCCGCGTGGGAACGTTCATGTTTGGAAACGCGCAGACTGGGAGGAGCTTCGATTTCATCAACGGGGTTCCCAATCGCGGCTACCACTCGCTTTCCCATCACCGCGAAGACAAGGAACAGCGGGATCAATACGAGAAGATCGGCACGTGGCATGTCGAGCAATTTGCGTATCTGTTAGGTCGAATGAAGAACCTCGATGAAGGGGGAAGTTCGCTCTTGGATAACAGCCAGATTCTTTTCGGAACGTCACTGAAGTGCGGGAACCGTCACGATCCGCACGATCTCCCGCTCATCGTCGCCGGAAAAGCGGGTGGCCTCATGCGTCCCGGCCGTCGCGTGCGTGCTCTCGAGGACACGCCGATGAACAATCTTCTCGTTGCCATGGCGCAAAACGCCGGGACAAAGATCGAAAGCGTCAGCGACAGCACCGGTAGGATGACTGGCTTGGGGTAAAGTTTCTTCTTCAGAGTCCTGTATCGGTCTGAAATTCCGACTGACCTAGGCGAGCCCAGACTTCACGCCAAAGGCGTGATCGCCCAAAGCCCGGGGTTTCCGACATAGGAGGATACCCCGGGATTGCGGGTGCAGGGCAACCAACCGCACCGCGGTTGAACTGCTACGGCGAGCAAATGCCGAACAAGGTTGAACCGCGTTGCGGTTCGCGGCTGATGATTACCTATTCCTAGGGCGGCACCTTCGGCTTGCCCTGGGCTTTCGGCGTCAACGCCGTTGGCGTTGTTGTTTGTCGTCGTGTTCGTTTGACAATGTGACCTGATATTAATCGGGCCTTTCCCAAGGTGATCACGCACATTAGCTCTATCTCAGCGGCCAGACGCCCAACACGGTTTCCAGTTTCGGTGACGCGTAGAGGCCGGTTTCGAAATTGCCGGGGAGATACACGGGGTCCGTTTCAGTTAGCCCGGTCGATTTCTTCGCGAGGCGAAGTTGCACCGGCCCGACGTCGCCTAGGCCGGGTAAATCACCGGCGGGCGTGGGATCGGCGAGATGGATTCCCGCGCTGCGGAAGGCCTCGATCACAAGTTCCGTGCAGTAGAGTTTATCGTCACCGGGATCGAAGCCTTTGTCGAAGGGCGTGTCCGCGTCGACGTGACGTTGCGCGTATTTGGCGACCTTGCTTGCCGAGGCCTGATCCAATCCGCGGACTCTCCTTACTGAGATGACTTCCGTTCGTTTGCTGTAGACGAAGTTCTCGAACTTTTTCACCCGCATTCCGTTCAACGCCGTGTCGATGACGATAGGGGAGGCGTCTTCAACTCCATCCATCACCACGACAATTCCGACATGCGAGAACGGACTGTCGCCGATATCGGCGAGAAAGCGGGTCAGGTTGAACGTGCCGAGCAGAATGTAGTGGTTGCTCTGCATGAAGACGAGATCGCCCGTGCGGAGATTCGCCTTCCCCCAATCGCGCCAGCCGGAGTAGTCGGTGCGGGAGAGGGGGGCGGAGTTTGGCCGTTGGTCCGCCGGATGGGCGGGAGCGATAGAAGTCGATTTGCAGCCGGTCAGCCCCATTGCCACGCAAGTCAGCAAGGATATCCGTACGAGCAGGTCGGTATTCCTTGTTCGCACGACTTTGGTTCAATCGGAAAACTCCACGTCCTCGTAAAGCCGCGCGAGCGGGAGGTCGATCTCCACTTCCGGCAGCGGAATGACGGCTTCAAGGCCGGAATATGATTCGCTTTCGAACCCGTGATCGCCACGCCGGTCGACCATCACTTTGGGAAAATCTTGCTCAATGAAAATGAGAACGCGGAGGCTGGAAACTTGCAGATAGGCTTCGCGTTTTTCAGCCAAGTCGGTGCGGCGGGTTCCCTCGGAAAGCACCTCGATGATGACGACGGGGCGGTCCTCGAAGTTGTCGTCGTCCGGGTTGCGATCACAGACGACCATGGCGTCCGGATAGTAGAAACGGATTTCGTTCGGGAGAAGAACGCGAATCTTGGTATCCGAATTTGTGGGGCGGCAAGAACTCCCACGGAGGCTGGAACCTAGCGAGATGATAGCGTTGGTTGAAATCGCGTTATGGCGATTCTTCGCTCCTGCCATGGCATAAATGACACCATTGAGATACTCGTGGCGGACATCACCCTGCTCTTCGCGCAGGAGGTAAGTCTCTACATCGAGGAGTTCGAGTTTTTCGACAGCGCCCATGGCAATGAAATCTAGCGCGAGAACGACGGGTTTCAATGAGGGCAGCGAGTGGTGAATTCAATCATGAACCGGCCGCTTTGAGAGGATGGCGAATCATGTCCGAGCCACTCAACCTTTGGATGGAACTGATTTGCTGTTGGGAAGCTTTCTCCTCTGTATCGCTCCGTCTATTCGACGGCAGTCTCTTCCAACATTTTTGGCTCTCATTAGCCCTTGGATTTTGAAGAACTACGCGCTGTTCGAACCGATTTTCAGAGCCCTCGGCAGTCCCTATTGATTCACGGCGAATTCTTTGAGTTTTCTTCACTTTTCGCGTTGCGGAAAAGGGCACTCCGACTATATTCCGCGCTCCCAATTTCGGGGGCTGGAAAAAGTTTTTCGGCAGCCACTGATTCTTAACACGTTACGTGTGCGGGAAATGCCGAAAAACGAGCGGAAATACTCTGGCTGCGATACCCCCTGCGCCCGTGCCGACCGCTCGCTTGTCCCCAAATTCTAGTAATTTTAAAAACTGCATCGCAATGCCCACCATTAACCAGCTCGTCAATCACGGACGGAAGAAGATCGTCGACAAGTCGAAGTCGCCG
>JBCCWV010000231.1:0-7462 GCA_039192745.1 Verrucomicrobiota bacterium
CGAACGCCGCCGCTTCGCGGCGATAATCTCGGACGCCTCGGCGAGGCGTCCCTACCATTTTTTCATGCGAGCGAGGCCGCTCGCGCTCCAGTTTTTGACCTACTTCCTCAGCACATAGGCGTAGTAGGCACCGAAGACCTCTTCCTCCGCCGTCTCGAACAACGCCGTCATCTTTGTTTTCCCGGCGTCGAGCTTTACATTGAAGACGACTTCCACGGCTCCTGCGTCGACCGCGTTTTCCACGTTAAGGTCACCGATGGTGAGGGTCGCTTTCACGGGCTCAATTTTCTTGCCCGGCGTGGTGCGGAAGGCAGCGACTCCTGGGACGGGATCACCGGCAGGAAGCTCAGCATTGATCGCGGCGCCGGATTCGATGGGCCAGCGACGTAGCCGCACTTCGTAGTCGCCGGATTCGACGACATTCACGTTCCAAAAGCCCACGTTGGCATCGCCGTTCACCGCGCGGCGGACGTGGCCTTGATTCCACGGGGTGGAGCCGGTGGTGATCCAGTCGTGAGAGGTCAGCGTCGCCGGATTTTCCGCAGGGTGACCGAGGGAGATGGCCGTCGACTGCGCAAAGGTCGGTTCGAGTTCCGTCCACCAGTCGTTGTAAAACTCTGTCAGTCTTTTCACGACTTCAGGATGATCGTCATAGATGTTGGTTTCCTGAGCGGGGTCGGCCTTGATGTCATAGAGTTCTTTCTCGTTCACCAAGCGCCATTGATTTGTCATGACCGAGCTTTTACGCCACTTGATCGGATCTTTCACACGCTGGGAGTCGGTGATCAGAATGCGATCGGGCCAGCCTGATTCATCGCCGTCGAGGAGTTGGCGAATGCTTGTGCCATCAAATTTCACATCCGCGGGCGCGGGAACGCCGCAGAGGTCGATCAAGGTCGGAACGACATCGACGTGAGCGGTTATCGTGTTCACGTCGCGTCCACCAGTAAGGTTTCCTTTCGGCCAATAGGCAAAAAACGGAACACGGTGGCCGCCGTCATACTCGCTGCCCTTTTTACCGCGCATGCCGGAATTGAAGACATTGC
The DNA here is from genome assembly GCA_039192745.1 of Verrucomicrobiota bacterium. Classification (GTDB taxonomy): domain Bacteria; phylum Verrucomicrobiota; class Verrucomicrobiia; order Verrucomicrobiales; family DEV007; genus JBCCWV01. The sequence continues at coordinate 1,047 of JBCCWV010000231.1, forward strand.
CGCCGCTGGATGTCCCGTTGTCCGTCGTGAAAATGAAAATAGTGTTCTCGGCGAGCCCTTCCGCTTCGAGAAAGTCACGCATAGTGCCGACGTTGTGGTCGATGTTGGCGATCATGCCAAAGAAGTGTGCCAAACTGATGCTGGGCTTCTTCGCTTGGGGGTTGTTCTTTCTATTTCCTTTCGCAGGCGGCGCGGGAACGGAGACGTTGAGGTAAGGTTCCGCGAATTCCTCGGGCGCATGCATGGGGCCGTGCGGCGCGTTCGTGGAGATATAGGCGAGAAACGGTTTGCCCGCTTCTTTCTGTGCTTTGATGAACTTTTTCGCGTAGTCGAAGAAGACATCCGTGCAGAAGCCTTTCACGGGGACCGGCTTGCTGTTATGGAAGTAGCTGCCGTCGAAGTAGGCGTTGTCCCAATAGTCAGGAGTTTGGCCAACACCGCCGCCACCGTGACGTAGAACTTCGGTGAAGCCGCGATCTTCGGGACGATACGGATGATTGTCGCCGAGGTGCCATTTGCCGAACATACCGGTCGAGTAGCCCGCATCCTTGAAAATCTGCCCGATGGTCGCTTCGTTTTCACGCAGCATGGAGCGACCCATGATCGTGTGCCACACACCCGTGCGATTCGTCCAATGCCCGGTCAACAACGCACAACGCGTCGGCGAACAGGTCGGCGCGACGTGGTAGTCGGTGAGACGCACGGACTCGCTGTGGAGTTTGTCGAGATTCGGCGTCTTTAGGACCGGGTTACCATGGCAGGAGAGGTCGCCGTGACCTTGGTCGTCGGTGATAACGATGACGATGTTCGGTTTTTCGGCCGCGGAAGCCGCGAACGCGGCGAGTGAGAGGAAAATAGCGAGCAGGGATTTCATGGTTCTCACAGGAAACCACGAAATACGCGAAATATCGCGAAAAAAAATCCGTGGTTTCAGCAACAAGAAGCAAATCTGCTCCCACGGTGCAGCAAGATGCTGCAACCATTGTCAGAAAGACTCGTGAATGCGCGAGAGCGCGAGGATGCTGTAGCCCGTCACGAGAACGGGGTCTTTTTCCCACCATCGGCCGTTGTCATTGAACCATGAACCGTCCGGGCGCTGCACATTGAAAAGTTGCTTCGCGAGATCTTGACGCCAGTCGACTTTCGTTCCATCCGCCAGTTCCAACGTGTCGATGCCCGCGATCGTCAATGCCTTCGCCATCGTGTGGTAATAATAGTAAAGCCCTTCCGCGCCCATGCCGGGGTTCTCATCGATCACATAATTCTTTCTCAACCAATCGAGAACCGCATCCACCCTCGGGTCGCCGGGCCGAATGTCAGCATAGATGTAACTCAGAAGCCCCGAATAACTCATGCTGCCGTAGGATCGAAGAGCCACGCGCCCGTCGGAAAGCTCCTCTTCGCCAGCCTGACTCTTGCCGGGGAAGTAGATGAACCCGCCCTTGTGCTTCTCATCGTCCGTTGCCCAAGGTTGGTCGTTTGTCTCCGGCCGGTTTTGCGAACGTTCGATGAACCGAATGGCGGCGTCCCAATCGAGGTCGATTCCTCCATCGTCGGGGGCGTCCTGACGCTCGGCATAGAGCCTCTTGTGGTAGTAGAGCGCTTCGAGCGCAAAATGGGAATTCGACAAGTCGGAATGCGAGTAAGTCCCGCCGTATCCGATGCCACCATCGAAAGGATTATCTGTCTCTCCCTTCACCCCGTAGTCGGCCTGAACTCCAACCAAAAAGCGGCGCGCTTGTTCGATCGGTTCATCAAATTCCGGGCGGCCGTCCAGCATCAACGCATTCATCGACAACGCCGTGTTGTAAGTGCCGAGGCCCTTGCCGTAAATCCCGCCATCGTGTTGCCGCTTCGAGAGAAGAAACGCGAACGCCTTCTCAATGTGCTCCGGCGTCGGCGCAGAGGAATCACGACTCGGGTCGAGAAGAAACGCCGAAATAGGCAAAGCCGTCAGCGCAGGAAAATCCTCGTCCTCGAAGGCCCCTGTTTCCCGCTGCTTCGTCTTCAGAAAATCAAGGCCGCGCGAAATGGCACGCTCGATCTCGTTCTTCAGGGAAATGTGCGCGGCGGGATCGATGCGTTCGCCTTCTTGGGCGAAGAGACTACTTCCAAGAAAGAGTGCGGCGATGGATGTCAAAACGAAGGTTTTCATGGTGTCTTTTTTGATTTAGCGATGACGACATCCACTTCTGTCCCCAACTCCGGCACTTTTTCCAGATGCGGAAACCAAACTTCGTCGTTGTCGCTGCTGTCGTCGAAGGAATTGATGAGCCCGGCCGTTGTCCGGTAAATTGCGGCGATGGCACCGTCGGTCTCGGCGAGGTAATAACCGCGATACATCTCGGATCCCGTCAGGACCCAATGCCCGGGCTTCAAGGATTCGTTCCGACGCCGATGGTAAATCCAGTCGCCGATGGGAAAGCGTTCTTTTTTGCCGTCCACTTCCCTTTCCACCAAAATATCAAGTCGCCCCTTCCCGTCATCCTTCATCGGCTCCACGATGTTCCCGTCTTCGTCCCACACCGGCCAAATGTCCCTCTCTGATTCCTCAAATCGCATCAACTTGAAGACGATCGCGAGGTAGAGCGGGCTGATCGGCGTGGAAAGCAGCGCCTCGTGGGTTTTGCCAGTGACTTCGTTGACGATGGCAAACTCGAGCAGGACTTCGTTTTGATTTACCTTCGCCGGGAAACGAATTTCGCCTGTCTTCTTATTGAAGCGAATTTGCCCCAACTCGTATTCGTCATCGTTGAGTTGCTTGATTTCCTTGACGACCGCCTCCGGGTCAGGAGCACCGGGTTCGGGATCGATGAACTGCTCTTTGGGCACGTCATCATCGGCGGGCAGCGCGACGATACCGCCCAGAAAAATAGCGAGAATAGTTTGGGGAAAATGAACCAAGTAGAGACCGTAGTTTTTCTTTCTTCCCCGGTCAACGCGTGCCTCCGGCTGGATTTGCGAAAAATTCCTTTTTCTGAATCCGGCCTCTCCATTTCTGCGAACAGAGCGATGCCAAAACGGCATTTGAATTAAGAAATCAAAAAACATGAAAAAAATTGCATCTATTATTGTAACTACCCTCATCGCTAGCGTCGCTATTGGCGCCGATCACGCAGAGAAGAAAGACATCGTCGATATCGCTGCTGGCAACGAAGACTTCTCGACTCTCGTCGCTGCCGTCAAAGCCGCTGACCTGGTGGAAACGCTCAAGGGCGACGGACCTTTCACGGTTTTCGCACCCACCAATGATGCGTTTGCGAAGCTGCCCGAAGGCACCGTCGAAACGTTGCTCAAGCCCGAGAACAAGAAAAAGCTCGCGGGCATCCTCACCTATCATGTCGTCGGCGCGAAAGTTCTCGCGAAAGACGTCGCAGCCGGTGAAGTCGAAACCGTCAATGGTCAGAAAATAACGATCGCGGTTGCCGACGGAAAGGTCACCGTGGATGAAGCAAATGTCGTGAAGACAGACATCGTCGGCACCAATGGAGTCATCCATGTGATCGACGCCGTCATTTTGCCGGAAGACGAGTAATCTTCCGAGTTCGCAGATTTTCTACTGCAAAGGGCTTCGCGGAGTTTTTGACACCGCGAAGCCTTTTCATTTTTCGGTTCCCTGGATAAATCCTGCGGCAAATGCTCCAAAAACAAGACTGATCTGGTCGCGGATTCTCCGGAACTCAGCGAGCACCTCGTCATCAGTGCCAGTAGCATGTGCGGGGTCTTCGAAAGCCCAGTGGTAAGTCTTCACACTACCGGGGAAAACCGGACAAGATTCCTGCGCATTGTCACAAACGGTGATGACGGTGTCGATGCCCGCGTTGAGATACTTCTCGAGATGTTCGGATTCAAAGCTCGAGATATCGTGGCCATTTTCCTTCATGACTTCGATCGCTTTCGGGTGGACGTACCCCGCCGACTTGGAGCCCGCGCTAAAGACTTCCATTCTGCCCGCAGCCGCCGAACGGAGTAATTCCTCCGCCATTTGACTTCGGCAGGAATTCCCGGTGCAAAGAATCAAAACCTTCGGAATGCTCACGGGCGCATTCTGCATTCCCACCAATTCGCCTGCAAGCCAGAATGCCCGGGGAAAAGAAGCGTTGAGATCACCGTGGCATTTCGTGTATTCCTTTACCATGCTGAAAAATCCCCTTTTCCGATCACTCGCCGTTCTTCTCTTTGCGGGCCTCACTTCCCTGCACGCCGAAAAGCGCCCGAACATTCTCTTCATCTTTTCCGACGACCACGGTTATCAGGCCGTTAGTGCTTACGGATCGAACCGCAACAAAACGCCGAACATCGACCGCATCGCAAACGAAGGGATGCGCTTCGAGAATTGCTTCGTCACGAATTCGATCTGCGGCCCGAGCCGCGCCGTCATCCTAACCGGAAAACACAGCCACCTGAACGGCTTTTTCCGGAACGGAATCACCTTCAACGGCGAACAACAAACCTTTCCCAAACTCCTGCAAAAAGCCGGTTACCAAACCGCCGTCTTCGGCAAGTGGCACCTTAAGTCCGATCCCACCGGCTTCGACGACTACGAAGTCCTTATCGGCCAAGGCCCCTACTACAATCCGCCGATGAAAGTGCCCGGCGGCCAGAACGATCATATCGGTTACACGACGGACATTATCACCGACCTCACCCTCGAGTGGCTCAAGGAAGGTCGAGATCCTGACAAGCCTTTCATGTTGATGAGCCAGCACAAGGCCCCGCACCGCAACTGGCAACCGGCCCCGCGTCACCTCAATCTCTATGACGATGTCGAAATGCCCGAGCCGGAGACACTGTGGGACGATTATTCGACTCGCCAGAGCCCGGCCTCCAACCAGGCAATGACCATTTCTGATCACCTTTCTGTCCGGGATTTGAAATTGGAAGCCCCTAACAATCTCACACCGGAACAGCAGAAGGTTTGGGACGCAGCCTACGATCCGAAAAACAAAGCCTTTGAAGAAGCGAATCTCGAAGGCAAAGAGAGAACCAAGTGGAACTACCAGCGCTACGTGAAAGACTACCTCCGTTGCGTCACCGCGGTCGATGAAAACATTGGACGGCTCCTCGCCTACCTCGACGAAACCGGTCTCGCAGAAAACACCATTGTCATCTACTCCTCCGACCAGGGCTGGTATCTCGGCGAGCACGGCTGGTATGATAAGCGCTGGATGTATGAGGAATCGCTCCGCACCCCGCTCGTCGCCCGCTGGCCCGGAACGATCAAGCCCGGCTCGGTCAATTCCGATATCGTTTCCAACCTAGACTTCGCCCAGACCTTTCTCGACATCGCCGGGGCCGGCGAACCGCCTGAACCGATGCAAGGCCATTCCCTTGTCCCACTCTTCAAGGGATCGACCCCCGACGACTGGCGCAAGACGTTCTACTACCATTATTATGAGTTTCCCGGAGCGCACAGCGTGGCCAAGCACTACGGAGTCCGCAATGACCGTTACAAGTTGATTCACTTCTACGAAACCGACGGCGGCGTGTGGGAATTCTTCGATCTCAAGGAAGACCCCAACGAACTCAACAGCCTTCACGACAGCGCGGACCATCAGGACTTGATCGGGGAGATGAAAACCGAACTCACCCGCTTGCGGAAACACTATCAGGTTCCCGACGTCGATCCCGTGCCACCAGCCCGGCAAAAGCGCCTAAGGCTTGTAATGATATGATCATTACAAGCCTTACAATGATTTGCCGCATAGGATGGTCATATAGCATGAGTTGTCCAACCAAGGTGTAGTTTAGTATCTATTTATATTTCCCATTACCAGTATTTGGGTAGATGTGATTGGTGGCAATGTTCTACTTTATATTATATAATGCTAGATTTTTCTCGTTGAATTTCTAGTGAGTTTTATCTTTTCTTCTTTCACAGAGCAAAGTCAGCGTAAAAACTACCTATATCTTCCGCTCGTTTGTAGTTCAGGGAAGGCCTTCTACTATATCTAGTGTTATTCAGAGGTGGCAGTGAGCTGTTCTTCTGTTATTGGTGCTGATATATTTATACTTCTACGTCGAGTTTTTGGACAGAGTATAGTCAGTTTATTAGTCAGTTTTTGTTGGGATCGTTCAACTGCATTGTTCCATAGCGATTCAGAATTAAAACACAATTACTATAACGGTTCTGATGCTGCATTACACATACTCAATTGGCCATAGTATTTAGTTCCTCGATACTTTCCCTAACCTTTCTGTCTTGTTTCTAGACTAATCTCTGGCAGTGCAGTCTCTGCAGTGTCAGTAAACTCTATATTTAGGCATTCACAGCTCATTGGAAAACAATATTAGCAGTTACACATACCTTGGTATAAGTATATATCAGTAGAAATCAGCATCACAATGATTCTGAAGCTAAGCATAATGGTGAGTCATATCTGACATGTTATAGTATAGGTATTTCATTAATATAC
>JBCCWV010000232.1:0-7461 GCA_039192745.1 Verrucomicrobiota bacterium
ACAAAAAAATTGGGTCACACCCCCCGCGACCGCTCGTTGCGAGAATCGCCTTATGTGGAATCTTTGGCGGGCGTGCCGATGTCTCTTCGATTGTCTCCCTTTTTGTTCGTTCTTCCGCTTGTCCTGCCCTTCTCGGGCCTTGCCCAAGAGGATTTCCAGCTCACTCCTGAGCAAGAGGACCGCCTCCTCCGTTACCTGCCAAGATCGTATCCGAAGCTCGACCGGCGACTTCCGGTTCACGTCGTCGCCATCGGGGATTCCATTACACGGAACCTCCGCCACGACGAGCTGATGAACAGTTCGCACCATGCTTACCACGGGGTATTCCTGCGGGAACTCGCAAAGACGTTCTTTTATCCGGGCGGCGTGCGCGACATCCGCCCGTGGCGAGAGCTTCCTCAAAAGATCAACCGCATGCGCGGCCTCGAGATCACGATGGAGAATCTGGGGATGAACGGCCGAATCGCCTTGCACGCACTCTCGCGGCTAACGGCGGACGCCTTTCTGAACGACCCCGACCTCGTCCTCATTAACTTCGGTGTGAACGAAGCCGTCCGCGGCGTTTCCGTCGACACGTATCGCAAGGCCTTAAGGCTCGCCGTGCAGTCCTGCAAGGCTCGCAACACCGACGTGATATTGTTAGGCCCTTCCATCATCCATCTGGATCAAAACGGACAATCCCTCTTCGGCGCGACCCGCCCCTATGCCGCCGTCATGCGCGATGTCGCCGTCGAAAACGGAGTTCTCTTCGTCGATCTGGGGAAAGTCACCGCCCGTGTCGCCGGCTTGCCCATCGGCAGCACGGCGGAGGAAATCGAGCAAAAGCTGGACTTGGAGGAAGGCATCATGTTCGACCACCCGGGCATGGAATTGATCAAGGACGATCTCCATCCGGGCGAGCAAGGACATCTCATCATGGGCCGTGCGATCATGGACCAGCTCCTCGACGGCGCGCCGACGCCGCGTTACCGCCTGACTGGCCATGTCGTGCTCGATGACGCGGGCCACCTCACTCTTCACGGAAAGGTGAAGGACCTCACCGGCGAAGGCGGCAAATGCGTCGTCCTTTTCCGGGAGTGGGGAGGGTGGATTCCCGACAATCCCCTCACCGAGCTCGAACTCAGACCCGGCAAAGGCGAGGAATTCCAAGTTCACCTGACCGGAAAAGAGAAGGTTTACCGGCTGTCCGGAGGAGAACCCTACTTCCGCTTTCCCGCCATCATTTCGGATCCGGTGGAGATCCAGATTTACGACCTTCAAGCGCCCATTATTCCGGTAGCCCCAGTTTGGGAGTTGGGATTAATCGGCGGTCACGAAGGATTCCGCGACGCGTTTGAAGTCAAAGGCCAGCTCGTCAATATGAACATCGAGCCAGCCACCGGATCGTGGGAGGCGATTTGGAACGAACAATCCGTTCGTGGCGACTTCTCGCTCGAAGCCGGTGAAAGCAAACCACTGGTCGCACGATTCTCACTTCCGTTCCGCCCGGGAACGATCCGCGCATCTTCTCCTCTGCAGTTCAAGGTCACGACCGGCGGGCGCACCATCGAGTTCGTCCGCGACATCGAAGCCACGCGGAATATTGCGGCAGCCGGTCAAGCGGTCCCGCTTTCGCGTGGTGATCTTAGGGCCATTCCGACCGAGGGTTCCAGCGTGTCCTTGCAGACATTGGCCGACCGCGATGGCATCTACTTTGTCTTCAACGGAGAGGAAATCGATGCCGCGATCAGTCAAGTGAATCCGGCGGTAAGCGTCGAAGTATTTGTCGACGCGCGACCATTCGCCGTCCCCGACGCTCCTCCCGAGCTAGTCAATCCAGGCCGCCGGACTTTCGGGTTCGTCGATTACATCCGCATCGGCCTCTGGCGCGATAACGACGAAATAAAGATCGATTCCATCCGCCCCGCCGTCTTCGGCCATGGCTACAACCTGGGCCTAGACCGCAGCGCCATTCAGGCGAGCCGCGAGTTCGGCGACGACGGCACGAGCCGCATCGTCGTCGGATTTCCCCGAAGTTTCTTCTACCGCCACGAATGGGCCCTCGGGAATCCCAACAGCTTAATGGGAATCCAAACCCACATCCGCTTCCTGCAAAAAAACGACGCCTTTCCCGACGGCTTTTTCCCTGAGACAACCCACTTCATGCTCTCGACCAATCGCATAGAACCCTTCAATGCCGAATCACTTTCCGTGCTCGAACTCGCGCCGGAACCGTCCGGACGTTGGTCAGTGCGTTTTTGGTAGGTTGGTTAGGCTAAACGCGCGGCAATAGTATCGACGTGGAAAAGACCCTCACGGGTCAATCGCAAGCTTCCGTTTTCTAATTGCCCCAGCTTTTCGCGGGTTAACTCGTCGATAACCCGCTGGTTCTCGGAAATCAGGTATCGCTCTTCCAGCCCGTCACGGGTGCGCAGGTCCAGCCCGAGCCGCTCGAGGCGGAACGCTTCGCTGTCGATGGCCTCAATTTCCGTCTCCACTTCCTGCATCCTTCCCGACAACATCGAGTCCATATATCCCGCCGTATCCTTCACGTTGGTCCACCGGCGTCCCGCCATCGTTGAAACCGCGCCCGGTCCAAGTCCGAGGTAATCCTTTCCGCTCCAATACGCCCGATTGTGCACCGATTCCTTTCCAGGTTGGGCGTAGTTGGAAATCTCATATTGGTGAAGTCCCGCCGCTCCGAGAAGATCGATGGCCAGTCCAAACATCTCCGCATCACGCTCTTCATCAGGAAGCAACACTCCCTCTTCCATTTGCTCAAAAAAAGGCGTGTCCTCCTCGTAGGTCAGGTTGTAGGCCGAAACGTGATCCGGTTCCCAGGCGATAATCCCTTCCAAGGTCTTCCGCCACGAATCCGCAGATTGCCCCGGAATGGAAAACATGAGATCCGCGCTGATCACCGGGAACGCCAAATCACGCAACAACTCAAACGACTCGCGCGCACTGTCGGCATTGTGATCCCGTCCTAACAAATTCAGAATCCTCGCATCAAGGGATTGCACGCCAAGACTGATGCGTGTCACCCCACCTTCGCGAATCATCTGCATCTTCTTCCGGCTGAAAGTCGCGGGGTTTGCTTCCATCGTCCATTCCTCCAACTTCTCCAAACTTGTCCCCTCCCGCAGTCCGTCGAGCAATCGCCCCATGATCGGCGTCGAAAACAAACTCGGCGTCCCTCCACCGAGGTAGATGGTCTCGCAGGAAACGTCCATCGACTCCTGGCGCATGCGCCATTCCGCGAGAATCGCCTCGACGAATTTCCCCATGTCGATGCCGCCCGGCTGGTGCTTGAAAAAGCTGCAGTAAGGGCAAATGCGATGACAAAAGGGAATGTGGACGTAAAGATGGCGGACCATGCGGGGCCAAACGATTCACCCGGAAGCCGCCAGATACGAGCGCGAACTCGGTCGCGAGTTGCTCGCGTCGGTTTCCCGGTCGTTTTATCTCTCGCTTCGCGTCCTGCCCGCCCCGGTTCGCGGCCCGATGAGCCTGTCCTACCTCCTCGCGAGGGCCAGCGACACCATTGCCGATGCCTCGGAAGCCGTCGCCGATCCGAAAGTGCGCATCGATCTTCTCGACCGGCTCGGAACGGTCGTGAATGCCGGCGCGGACGAAAGATTTTTTGAAGACGTGGCGGAGATGCTCGGCACAAAACACCACCATGCCGGGGAAGCTATCCTCATGAGTCGCCTTCGCGAATGCCATAAATGGCTGTCGCTCCTCAGCGAGGACACTCAAAAACTCATCCGCGAAGTACTCCGTTTAATTTTCGAAGGTCAAAGACTCGACCTCGAACGCTTTGAGGTTCCCGCGGTAAAACCGCAGGCGCTTTCTTGTGACGGCGAGCTCGACGAATACACTTACCTCGTCGCCGGCTCGGTCGGCGAATTCTGGACAGCCATTTGCCAGCTTTTGCTCAGCCGTCCCTACTCGCTCGACAACGACGAAATGCGCTCGCTGGCCGTCGATTTCGGAAAGGGCCTGCAGCTGATTAATATCATTCGCGACTGTCCAAAGGATCTCGCCACCGGACGCTGCTATCTCCCAGTCGGCGACTCCGTCAATGCGATGGAGGGCCAAGACTTTCAACCGCATCTCAATTCCGCCCTCAAAACTTCCAGTAAGCACCTGCAGGCCGGGATGCGATATGTCGAAGCGACGAACAATCTTCGACTCCGTTTCGCCGCCGCGTTGCCGCTTGCCTTGGCGCTGAAAACCTCGAAAGCCCTTAAGGCGGCTGACTGGGCCACGCTTGAAAAAGGCGTGAAGGTTTCACGCCCCGAGGTGAAAGCCCTCATGAAGCAATTGGCTTGGCGATCCCTTCGTCGGAATTGGATCGGTGGGTTCCTTGATCGGCTGGCGACCTGATTGAATTCCTTGCCGTGCGACCGAGGCGATGCTTCTTTCCCGCGTCCTGCCGTGAACAATGGAAACCGATCCGAAGCAACTCCTGGAATTGCGCCGCAAACAGCCGCACATGAAATCGAAGAATTTCTGGGATCAGGTCAAGGAGCAGCTCGGCGACGATTTACCTATCACGACCAGTGCCAGTTGCTCATCGACTGGGCCCGTTCCACTCAAAGAATCCTCGACGCCGACAAGTGGCTGAAACCGGCGAAGTTCGGCGGCAAGGAACACCACATCTGGTTCCACGAAACGAGCCAGCACGTCATCAAGACCACCCATTCGGAAGCCTTTGGCCGCTTTCCCGAAGCCGCGCACAATTCCATCCGGCTTCGAGAGGGCAACATCCGCGAGTATTTCCACCGGCTCACCCTGTCGAACTGGCTCTTCGGTGACTCCATGTTCATCGTCGGCGTCGCCCTCGACGAATGGGAGCACCCACGCATCATCACCGCCCAACCGGCCATATGCGGCACTCGCCCGGGGGACGGGCGCGTTGAGGAATACTTCGACGCCCTCGGATTCGAACCCACCGAATCGCCCACCATCTTCTACCGGTCCAAGGACCGACTGGGCGCCTTCGACGCGCATCCCGGCAACCTCATCGAGAGTCCCTGCAAAACCCAGATTTACGCCATCGATGTGGTCGTTGACGAGGTCGGCGATGAACTCGCACGCTCCTTGGAAGCCAGCGTGAAAGAAGCTCGCCAACGCTAGACTCTGCTCACCAAAACGGCCATACCCCGCCGGACCGCGGATGTCCACATCCGCTCCAAACCGACCGGCGAAGCCGCAATTCAAAGGGGGCGTCACCTACTCCATTTAACCTCCCAAGCAGACCCGATCAGCCCAGCCATAGCTCCACCCATCTCGGATTTAGCGGTGGATTTGAGCGGCTCCATCCCTAGCGTGACGACGTGACTTCAGCCGACACCGTCTCCACCCTCCTCGCTTCCGAATCCGCCCGGGAAAACGTCACCGTTCGCGGTTGGGTGCGCACGAAACGGGACTCCAAGGAGTTTTCCTTCCTCGCCATCAACGACGGAACTTGCCTCGACAATTTGCAGATCGTCATCGACGCCGGTATTCCCGGGTCAGAGGATCTGAACAAGACGCAAACGGGTGCCTCGATCGAGGTCGACGGAAAACTCGTCGATTCCCAGGGCGAGGGCCAGTCGTGGGAAGTCCACGCAACCAAGTTCACCCTCGTCGGCGCCGCCGAAGACGACTACCCGCTGCAGAAAAAACGTCATGGCGTCGATTTTCTCCGCACCATTGGCCATCTCCGTCCGCGCACGAATCTCTTTGGGGCGGTCTTTCGCGTTCGCAGTCGCATGGCCTACGCCATTCATCGTTTTTTTCAGGAACGCGGATTTGTCTATGTGCACACGCCCATCATCACCGCCAGCGATTGCGAAGGCGCGGGCGAACTCTTTCGCGTCACGACGCTCGACGGAAAACAAATGACCGCTGAGCCCGCGGGTGAGTCCGATTTTTTCGGAAAGCCGACTTACCTCACCGTGAGCGGCCAACTCGAAGGAGAGACTTTCGCCTGCGCTTTGTCGAACATCTACACCTTCGGACCCACATTCCGCGCCGAGAACTCGAACACCGCCCGCCACGCCGCCGAGTTCTGGATGGTCGAACCGGAAATGGCCTTCTGCGACCTCGAAGGCGACATGCAGACCGGGGAAGAGATGATGAAGTTTCTCGTCAACGACGCCCTCGAAAACTGCGAGTCTGACCTCGGGTTTTTCAACCAATTCGTCGATAAGCAGCTCATCGAACGGTTGAAATTCGTCGTCGAAAAGCCGTTTCAACGTGTGAGCTACACCGACGCCGTCGAGATCCTCCAGAAATCCGGCAAGAAGTTCGACTTTCCAGTCGACTGGGGAATCAATCTGCAGACGGAGCACGAGCGTTTCCTTTCCGAAGAGCATTTCAAAACTCCGGTTACCGTTCATGATTATCCAAAGGACCTGAAACCCTTCTACATGCGCGCCAACGACGACGGCAAAACCGTCCGCGCCATGGACATGCTCGTCCCGGGGATCGGCGAGATCATCGGCGGCAGCCAACGCGAGGAACGTATCGATATTCTCCGTGAAAACATGAAGGCTCACGATCTCAGCGAGGAGGATTACAGCTGGTATGTCGACCTTCGTCGCTACGGCACCGTTCCCCACGCGGGCTTCGGACTCGGATTCGAGCGCCTGCTCATGTTCGTCACCGGCGTCGCCAACATCCGTGACGTCATCCCCTTCCCGCGCACCCCAGGTCATGCAGAATTCTAGAACATTGGCGTCGAAAGCGTGGTCGTTCATCGCTTTGCTCGGTGCGGCAAATACAGTTTTCGCCGGATTGCAACGTGACCATCACGTGCAGTATGAACTGTTGAGTGAGGCCACGCACATTGCACCGGGGAGCACGGTCACACTCGGTCTGCGGATTCTTCACGATGAGGGTTGGCACACTTATTGGAAGCAACCGGGCATTGCGGGCATTCCCACGCAATTCGAGTGGGACTTGCCGGAAGGCTTTGAGGCCGGACCGATACTTTGGCAGCAACCTCAGAAAACGAAGATGGCCGTCTATACCGTTTACGGTTACGAGGGGGAGGCTGTTCTTTTAACGGAGATCACCGCGCCCGAAGATCTTCCGTTGGATTCTGAAGTCACGTTCAAGACGAAGATCACGTGGATGATGTGCGCGAAAAAGTGTGTGCCAAGCACGACCGATGCGGAGATCACGTTGAAAACCGGCAAGGCGGTGAAACTCGACGAGGATTTGAAGGCCGAGTTCGACGCCCTGCGTTTAGGGTTTCCGCGTGAGAGCCCCTCTTGGAAAAGCGAGGCGCAAATCGCAGATAATACCGTGACTTTGCGGGTTGAAAAGCAAGGCGACGGCAGCATCCCGGCGTTTTCCGAGGACTCACCGCCTTATTTCTTCTGCGCCGACGGAGTCATCCACTCTGACGCAAAACAAATCGCGGAGAAGTCTGGCGACTCCGCCCTCGTCTTCACCTTGGAGCGCTCAAAGTTCGCACCCGAAAATCCG
>JBCCWV010000233.1:0-7428 GCA_039192745.1 Verrucomicrobiota bacterium
GTCACGAATGTTGCCCGCGTAATGCGCGTGGTCAGCGACCGTCTGAATATTTCCAAATGCCCACGGATTGAAGTGCTGGCCCGCCTGCCGCTGGTAGAGTCCGCCCTTGGTCAGATGGTAAAAATGCGGAATGACGCACGCGCTAATAAACCAGTCACCATAGTCATTGAAATCCACTCCCCAAGGATTGCTCGTGCCGTGGGAAAAGACTTGTAACTCCTTCGAGACCGGATGAAACCGCCAAACGCCGGCATTCATCCGCACGCGCTGGGCATCGGGAGTGCCCGGGCGCCCCACCTTGGAGTGCGTGAAAACGCCCTGACATCCATAGAGCCAACCATCAGGACCCCACGTGAAGGCATTTAAAGTTTCATGCGTGTCCTGGTATCCCCAGCCATCGAGAAGAATCTCCGGCTCGCCATCGGGCACGTCATCCTGGTTCTCATCGGCATAAAAAAGAAGGTAAGGAGGCGCACCAATATAAACTCCACCAAAACCCACCTCGATCCCACTCGCGAGGTTGACCCCTTCGAGGAACGTCTTCTTGAGGTCAAAGTTTCCGTCACCAGTCGTGTCCTCGAAAATAATGACCCGGTCTTTTCCTGCGGAGTAATCGCCCGGTGATCGCTCGGGATAATTGTGACCTTCAATGACCCAAATTCGACCGCTCGCATCGAACGTCATCGCGATCGGCTGAGTCAACTCCGGTTCCGCCGCGATCAAATCGACCTCGAATCCCGGCGGAACTCCCATCGCCTCCACCGACTCCGCCGCCGTCAGATCCGATCCGTAAGTATCCTGCGGACGGGCGTCTTTGACTTTCCACCGTTCGGGGCGCAAGCCGAGGATATCGGCGTTAGGGTTCTGCAGATGAATCGCCAGCCCCTTCTTGTTACTACTGATGATGTCAGGAAGGTTGTCACCATTGAGATCGCTCACCTTTAACTCCACACCGACCCCGGAATCGTCGTCGACAAAATGGGGAACAAACTCAATCCCTTCCTCCACGGCCGTGTTTCGAAACCAATAAAGGACCGGCGCTTCCAATCCGCCGACGTCTTTCCCTTGATGCGCGAGGTAACGCTTGCCGGTCACAAAGTCCGTCCGCCCGTCTCCGTCGATATCCGCCAATTCCAACGCATGCAGCTGGGAAAAACAAACACCGAAAGGATTGTCGGTCGAACTCGCACCCATGATCTTATGCGGCTGAAATTTACCCGGCGAATATTGCTCGAACCAGGCGAGGCCATGGCCGTGGGCGACAAGCGAAGTGATGAGATCAGCGTCCCCATCTCCATCGACATCCTCCACGAGGATTTGTGCGCCACCGGAAAGCGCCTTTAAAGACCACCGATGGCGTTTCCATAGCCCGTCGCCTTCGACATTCTCATACCAGAACATCCGCTGCACCAAATCGAGCCGCCCGTCACCGTTGACGTCACCAACACCGAGCCCATGTTCGAACCGATTCCCGGCCTCACCCGTCTTCGAAACGGCGCGCCACTGCCATGGCTGAGTCGCATCGGCAGTTGCCTCGTAATAGCCGTAAGCGCCCGCCTTCGTGCAGACAATTTCCGGCAAACCACCCGGAACGATGTCGATAAAGTGCGGCGATTCATTGCTGATTTCTGGAGCAATCAAAAACATCTCCCACCGCTGCTCGGAATCGGTTTCGCCCGGATTCAAATAGAGGCGAGCGTCTTTGCCGGGAAACCCGAAAACGAGAATATCGTTTCGAGCGTCACCGTTGGCATCGAAAACAAAGGAGAAGAAATTGTCGGAGTATCCCTGCTCAGCGATGAAGGGTTCACCGTCCGCGAATCTTTGAGACTCTTCGAAGCCAGGACCTCGCCACAACATGGGACCATAGGTAAGGTCCACGTTTCCATCACCATCAATGTCGCCCACGCCCGCACCCTCGGCGAAGAACTCCGAGGTAAGGCGTTGCGAATGCCATGGAACTTCACCGGGCAGGGACGCGGGCCAAACCGCGGCGAGGACAGCAAGAAGGATTCGGGGATTCATGGTTAGCGATGGGATTGACGACGGGTCCGTGGGGAGAGCGGAGTCAGCTCAAACTCCACTCGGGAAGTTTCACGAGTTCACCGCCCTTCAAGGCGGATTCGTGGGCAAGGATGCCTGTGCAGGTGATGTTCGCGGACTGGACGGCATTCGGATAACCATCCCCTTCCCCGCGTAACAACTGGATAAATTGATGGGCAAGGTGCGGGTGCGATCCACCATGACCGGCGCCTTGCGTGAAGCTCAGATGGTCCTCGCCTTCGTCGCCGCCGTAAACGCCACCGGTGGTAAAAGGCGCAATTTCGTCCGGCAACAAGTGAGCATAGTCCGGACATTCGGTTTCTTCCGGAATCTCCGGCTCAGGCTTCTTCGCCGTATGCACGATCAGCGGTTTGCCTTCGACAAGTGGCCACTCGACCGCCTTCTTCGAACCATAGACCTCGAAACTCTCGCGATACTGCCGCGCCACATCAAACAACGAACGGTAAACCTGCGCGCTCAGATCGCTGTCTTTGAACTTGATGTGTGTCGTCTCCACGGCAAACGGGGAATTATAGTGACCGTGCATCTCCTCGCGGATCGTTCCCGACGGAAAGCAACTCACGTACTCAGCTTCGTGACGCCCAAGCCCCAACACCGGTCCCACGCAATGTGTCGCATAGTGCATCGGCGGCAATCCCGGCCAATATCCTGGCCATCCGTCCATGTCTTGTTGGTGGCTCGCCTTGAGGAACTGGAGCTTCCCAAGTTCGCCATTGTCGTAAAGCTCCTTCATGAAGAGAAACTCCCGCGCATAGACGACCGTTTCCATCATCATGTATTTCAAGCCCGTCTCCTGCGAAAGCTTCACGATCTCTTCGCATTCATCCACGGTCGTCGCCATTGGTACCGTGCAGGCAACATGCTTGCCCGCCCTCAACGCGGCGATCGATTGCTCCGCGTGATTGGGGATCGGCGTGTTGATGTGAACAGCATCCACCTGATCGTCCGCTAGAACGTCATCGTAACTTTGATACCGCGTCTCGATACCATACTTGTCCCCCACTTCGTTCAGCGTTGCTTCGGTGCGCTGACAGATCGCATACATGTTGGCATGCGGATGGCGTTGATAAATGGGAATGAATTCGGCTCCAAATCCGAGGCCAATAATCGCGACGTTGAATTGTTTATTTTCGGTCATTGTGGGAATTTTCTGGACCTATGTTATCGCAAAAAAGGCGGAGGTCTTGTGTC
Organism: Verrucomicrobiota bacterium; assembly: GCA_039192745.1. GTDB lineage: Bacteria > Verrucomicrobiota > Verrucomicrobiia > Verrucomicrobiales > DEV007 > JBCCWV01. The sequence goes on from JBCCWV010000233.1 coordinate 3,256, forward strand.
ACATAGCCTGATTTTATTAGATTTTGGACATTTCCGCACAGGACCTTGCAAGCGCCTCTCCCGCCTCCAATCCGGAAGCCAGCGCAAGGTGCACGCGGCCCTTTCCAACGAGTCCATCTCCCGCCACGAAAAGCCCCGACGACTCGAAACTCCGCAGCCTTTCCCGGTCCAGATTCGAAAACGGGTGGGCGAACCCCCACCGCTGCCGGTCGACCCAAAGCGGAGCTGGTAAATCAATCCCCAACAGAGCCGCTACACTCTGGCCAACAGTTTCCAGCTGTTCTTCTTTGGGCTCGTCAAATCGAACGTCACTCCAAGTCGGACTCATTTGCACGACCACCACCGTTTGGTCACCGGGCACATGTCCTTCCTTGTCATTCTCGAATGCCAACCATGAAACATCGTGCTTACCGTCGACATTAAGCGCTGCATGCATTCCATCCGGACGGGAAATTTCACGATCGAATGCCATCACGAAGGTGAATTGACGGTGATAACGTGCCGCGCTCAGGCAACCAATGAATTCCTCCTGTAACTCGCGGTACAATTCACTGTCTTGCATGATCGTCATCGCCTGCGGGGACGGACAGGTGAACAAAATCCTATCAAAGCTACCAAGAGATCGGCCATCGACCTCGAATAATTCCCATCGGCTCTCCCGCTGACTCACTCGGGCAACTCTCGTTTTAAACTCGATCTTCGACTGAAGCGGATAGGCGAGCAATTTCCCCAGCGTGCTAATGCCACCCCGGTAGTTGTATTTAGGCTCAGCATTGAGGGCCGGATCACCCGGCGAGAGACTTCCGCTTCCGTCAAATGTCCAGACACTGCCGGGAATCTCGATCAGGTCATCTGTCGGAAGCTCTTCGAGAACCAATTTCCGCACCGCATTCTCCCCAGCGTCGAGCTTGAAGTAGTTTGCGCCATGATCAAAGCGAACGCCCTCGACGGTTCGCGATGCGGCCCGGCCTGAAACCCCTCGACTCTTTTCAAAAACCCGGAATTCAACGTTGCTCTTCGAGAGGACCCTCGCCGCCCCAAGGCCAGCGACTCCCGCTCCTATAATAGCGACGGATGGCATGCGTACGATGCGACCGGAAATCGCCGGTGGATGCAAGGGATCAATTTTGACTCGACAGGACCGGGGATTCACCGCGTTAATGCCCTGCTTTCATGAAGGCGACTGCCTACTCACTTTTTTTCGCCAGTATTAGTTTCCAGCTGGCCTTTGCCGGTCCGGACTCACAATCCGTTGCTTCAATGTCGCCGTCCCTTGACGAGCCAGAAACCGTCTGGGATCGCATCAGTCTCTACGGCGATCTCCGGCTCCGCTACGAACTCGACTACGACTCCGTGCGCGGTGATGGCGTGACTCCGCGCGAAGACCGCAACCGGTTCCGCACTCGAGCGAGGCTTGGAATTAAGTTTGAGCCAACGGACAGTTGGCTCTTCGACGTTCGCGTCCGGCACGGAAACGCCGATAGCCAGCAATCACCCCATGTCACTTGGGCGACCGACTCAGGCGAGTTGGGTGAGCAAACGGACTTCATGGTCGACCGGCTTTACCTCGCCTGGAAACATGACGCGTTTTCCACGCGCATCGGTCGTCAGGGACTGAACTATTGGAAAGCGCATGAAATGTTCTGGGACGACGATGTTTATATCGACGGCATCGCGGGATCGGTGCCATTTTCACTCCACGAATCTGAAATCACTATCAATACCGGAGCCTGGTTTCTCCCGGACGGCGAAGATGACCATCCCTGGGGACAACGAAGCGGCTTAATCGGCGCGCAAGGTGTCCTTCAACGTGATGTGGGCCAAGCAAGTAAACTCACCTTGGCCGACGGACTTCTCTTCATCCTCGATGAACCCGACGCTACCAACTCGGTCAACGACGATGTCGATTACTCGATCTACTCCCTAAGTGCTCAGCTTCGAAGCGACCGGTGGCGCATTCCGTTCATCATCGGTGGTGATTATTACCATAACTTCGACGAAGGACCCGCTGGCGATCCCAATGCGGGAGATACAGAGGGATTTGTAACTTATGTTAAATTCGGCGACTTCGACGAGCCGGGCGACATGCAGATTGGTTACGTTTTCAGTTATATCGAGAAGTATTCGGTTGCCCGGTTTCTCGCCGAAGACGATTTCCATCGTTTTGGTTCGCTGACGCAAACACGGTCGAGCGATTTCCGCGGACACGAGATTCGTTTCGCCTGGAGACTGCGCGAAGAACTCACGCTCGTTGCGCGTGCGTATTTCGTCGATACGCTCAGCAACGAAGAGACGGGGAATCGTTTCCGCCTCGATCTCGACTGGAAGTTTTGAACGCATGATGGAGAAACCGAGATTCGTCCTACGCGCGGGCGTCGTCGGGAAAATCCGGCTGCGCGACGCAGACACGGAAACAAGACTCCGCAAAACAGCCGCCCAACTCATTGATCGACTGGTCTCGCTTCTTGAAACGGAGAGCGCCGACGCCGAAACCCGCGAATTCTTTTCCAAGGAAAAACCGGTCTTTCGATTGATTAGTTCGCTCGCCGCCGGGTCTGATCAGATCATCTCCAGTCAAGCTCTCGATGGCGCGCACGAAGCCGCCGAAGTCGATCTCCATGCCATTCTTCCCTTTGATCGTTCGACTTATCGCGACCAGTCTATCCGCTCTTCCTTACCGGATGCTGGAGGCGAGTTGGCCGCAGAGAAACTCGATCAACTCTTAGAACGTGCTGATCATATTGTCTCCCTCGACGGTGTTTATGCTGAGGGAGAGGCGGGAAGAGTAAAACGCCATCGAGCTTACAGAGCCGCCGCGTGGTTTCTCCTTCAGCAATCCGACCTTCTTATCGCGGCGTTCGATTCACGAGAGCGGGAATTACCGGGAGGAACGGTCGAAACAGTGGGACAAGCGTTGCTGGCCGACATACCCGTTTTGGCCATCGATCTCGCTGATACGGACAAAGATGCCGACGAACTCCCCATCCGAATTTTGAGAAAACCCCGCGACTTTGATCATGCCAAAGCAGGCAACTGGCAAGAAGATACGGCGGTTTTGGTGAAACAGTTAGTCGCACTTCCGGACCCATCCGGCAGCAACAAATCGGAAGAAGGAAAGGCGATGCAAGAAGAAGCCATGCGCTCCATGCGGGAATTTTACGCGGAGTCGAAGGCGAGGAACAGCTACCGCAACCGGCTTTGGAAACTCTTCATGCGCGTCATCGGCGGTGGATCATCCAAACCGGCGCCCGCAAAACCGATCGAACCCTTCGAAAGCCACCGCAAGCGCGCGGGCGCCCTGAGTGGCTTCTACACGAATCGCTACCGCGGAGCTTTCCTCATCAATTTCATCCTTCTCGTCGTCGTGGTGGTCGTCGCGACTGGTTTCGAATCGTTGGGGAGCAGCGGCCGCACGCCCATCTGGCTCGCACTCGTCAAACTCGGGATCATTCTCTTCATCTACTGGAACGCCTTCTTCGCAAACAGCCGCCAATGGCACCGAAAGGGTATCGATTTCCGCGTGCTCTCGGAACTCCTCCGCTCTTCGAACTACCTTGCCCCCATTGGTGTCGCCACGCCCAATTCCCGCCTGCCTGTGCACTATTCGCTCAACGAGTTGAGTCACAGTTGGTCGCAATGGCTCTTTCGCTCCATCGTCCGGGCGGCGCCGATTGTCCTTCGGCCCGAGGGTTTTCAACGTGAAGTTTCGCTCACCGAAAGTGAACTTGCCACCGCCCGCGAAGGGGTCGCAGACTACTGGCTTCAGGGCCAAATCGATCACCACCGTGCAAACGCAGGATCAATGGGCAGAGTTTTCTCGCGCCTCGAAAAAGTCGGTCTTGGATTCATCCGCCTAATGCTCATTGCCGTCATCGCACAAGCCGCCCTCGAGATCTATCGCGACGCCACCGACTCGGAAACCGGCGGCGCCTTGTGGGGCTGGCTCGTTTTCATCGGCGCTGTGGCCCCAGCCATTGTCGCCAGTTGCGCGGGTGTCGTCTACCAAAGCGAATCGCGCCGCCTCGCCGACCGCTCTGCCGCCATGGCCGGTCAACTCGAAGAATGGAAAAGCAATCTCCTCGATTTCGAACCCCACCCCCACGGCTGCGACTCCTGGACTCTCGCCCGCGACGTCCTCGCCATCGCCCAAGTCATGGCCGACGAAGTCACCGA
>JBCCWV010000234.1:0-7417 GCA_039192745.1 Verrucomicrobiota bacterium
ATTTCATTTTCCGCCGTGGCCATGGGTCGGTCATCCGTTCCGAACATGAGGGAGATGCTTGGGCCATAAAGATCGCAATCGCAGACGCCCACCTTGGGATTTCCCGGAAGCTTTGAAAGTGCTGCAGCGAGATTGGCCGAAACTGTGGACTTCCCGACGCCCCCTTTTCCGCTCGCCACGGCGATGACTCTTTTCACTCCGGGGATCCCAGTGAGGCTCGCTCCGGCTTCGGAAGGACCCGACGGAGGATCCTGAATGTCGAAATCCAAATCCACTTCGGTAACGCCATCGACCGATTGAAGTTTTTCGGTCACGGTTCGGTGGATCGCGGAAGGGATGGCCGGGTCCTTTGTTTGCAGCGCCAACTGAACAGTGACTTTTCCCCCTTCGACTCCGATTCCCTTCACGATGCCGAATGAAACGATATCGCGGCTAAATCCTGGATAGGGGACTTCGGACAGGGCGGAGCGGATGGAATCTTCGTCAGGCATGGATTGGTGGATCGATCAGGGACAAATACGATTTCGTCACGCAAAAAGCGCTGGTTCGTCCTAAAGGATTCCCTTAGCCTGTTTCTATGAGAGGAAAAATCGGACTGTTGGTTTTATTGAGTGTGGGGATTTCACAAGGAGACCCGAATGAGACTGACGAGAAGGAACCCGTCCCGCAGGCTGAGGAGGAAGCGGGAAAAGCTGATGGGGAGAATGAAAATAAGGCGCCGAGAATGAATAACGAAAAGCTGGGCCAAATCATCCGGAGAATTGATCCTAATGCCGCAGGCGGAGACGGGGTGTGGCAATTTCAGCTCAACGACGTTCCCCTCATTTGTATGACCGATGAATTTGCTGATCGCATGCGAATCATATCACCGATTCTTGAGATGGAAAAAGTGACCCCCGAGCAACTTGCGAAGTGCATGGAGGCGAATTTCGACAAGGCGCTTGATGCCCGGTATTGCGTCTTTCGCGAAACCTTGTGGTCGGCATTCATTCATCCGTTGGGAGACTTGTCGCCCGAGCTATTTGAATCCGCGGTGGGACAAGTGGTCATCACGCACCTGACATTCGGGACGACCTATAATAGCGGAGCGCTCAAATTCGGGGATGAAGAGGATGAAGACGTCGAGCCAGAACCGGAGCCGCTCTCTCCGCTGGAAACGGCCTAGAAACCCTTGCGGAGATTACTCGGGAGGATTCCGAGTTGGTCACGGTATTTGGCCACTGTGCGGCGGGCGATATTGATGCCCTGGTCTTTCAGAAGAGCGACGATTTTCTGGTCACTGAGCGGTTTCTTTGCGTCTTCGCTCTTCACAAGTTCTGCGATCGCGTTCTTCACGCTCGTGTTGCTCATTTCCTCGCCGGACTCTGTTTGGTAACCCGGTTTGAAGAAATATTTCATCTCAAAAACTCCGTGCGGAGTCGAGATGTACTTGCCCGAGATCGCACGACTGACCGTGGTTTCGTGGACGCCGACCACCTCTGCCACCTGAGCCATGTTCATGGGACGCAGTGAGTCTGGTCCGCGATCAAAGAATTCCTCCTGACGGCGGACAATCTCCTCGGAAATATTCCTGATCGTGTCCTGCCGTTGATGAATGCTCTTGATGAGAAACTTGCCGCTACGGATCTTGTCACGGATGTAGGTCCTCGTTTCCGAACTGCTCTTTTTTTGTGCCATCAGGTCCTTGTAGATATTGCTTATGCGCAGACGGGGAATCTGTTCGTTGTTCAACACGACCAGCCACCGGTCGCCGTCGCGTTCGACATGAACGTCCGGGGTGATGTAGGTGCTTTGCTCCGATGAAAAGGCGCGTCCGGGTTTGGGATCAAGATTCGAAATGACGTCAGCTGCCCGGGAAATTTGCTCGACGGACACGCCCAGTTTTCTGGCAATGATAGGGTATCTTTTGTGCGCAAGATCGTCGAGGTGGGCGTCGACCACTTTGAATTCGAGCGACTCTTCTTTCCCAAGTCGTTCTAATTGAATAAGTAAGCACTCGCGAAGATCGATTGCTCCCACGCCCACGGGGTGGAAGTCATGAATGAGCCCGAGAGCCTTCTGGAGTTTTGGATAGGGGATGCCCATATTGAGACTGAGATCCTCAATGGGAGTCGTCAGGAACCCGCCGTCGTCAATGTTGCCGATGAGCATCTCGGCAAGTGGCCGGATTTCCGCGTCTGCATCAGAGGTGCCGAGTTGGGCCAGCAAGTGTTCGTGGAGCGTCGTTTGATCGACCAAGGAATCGAAAAGAAATCGACGGCGCTCTTCCTCATCTTCCCGACGAGGGGCCGAAGAACGAGTCTGCGCCATATATTCCCGCCACTCTTCATCCAATTTCGAAAGCGCCGAAAACTCCTCATCAAATTCGTCTTCGGTGAGATCCTGATCTTCGATGGAAATCTCCTCCGTGGCATCTTCCAAAGTGGGATTCTCCCCTAACTCTTCCTGCACAAGTTTTCTCAACTCCAGAGTCGGAACCTGCAACACCTGCAAACTCTGCTGCATCTGAGGCGCCAGCTTTTGCTGAAGCGCCAGAGACTGCTTCTGCGTCTGCTGGAAACCGGGACCGGACATCTTCCCGGGAACTTCACTTCTCCCCTAAAATTAACAAGCAGTTTTCAGGCCAACTATGAGAAAAAAGTCTGGACTTCCCGATTTTCCCTAAATACCCCCCGAGAATCACGATAGAATTACTAGTAAATCCTTACTCTCGACGTTTTCCCCGACTTCGACGGCGACGCTTTCCACGGTTCCGCCTTTCGGGGCGGTGACAGTGGTGAACATTTTCATGGCTTCGAGGGTGAGGATGGAGTCGCCCTCTTCGATGGCCTGTCCTTTACTCACGGCCACGCTGGCGACAAGTCCGGGCATGGGAGCGCCGACCTGGTTCTCATCGGCTGGATCCGCTTTGGGGCGCTGCTCTTTCGTCGGAGCGATAGTACGGTCTTGAACCATAACGTGGCGCGGGACGCCGTTGAGTTCGAAAATGATCTGGCATTGGCCTTCCTCGTCAGGCGGACCAATGTGAATCAATTTGATGAAAAGAGTTTTGCCCTCCTCGATATGAACGGTGATTTCCTCGCGTTCGATGAGGCCGTAAAAATAGGCAGGTGAGGGGAGCACGCTGACATCGCTGAAGCTTTTTCGGAATGCGATGTAGTCCGCGAATACTGCCGGATACATGAGATGGCTCCACAACTCATCTTCGGTGGGCTCGCGATCGAGTTCTTTCGCAAGCGCAGTGCGCACATCGGATAGGTCGATGGGATCTGCGACTTCACCGGGCCGAACCGTGACTACATCGCGATCTGTAACCACTAGATCCTGAAGTGCTTTTGGCCACCCTCCCAGAGGCTGACCCAGTCCGCCGGCGAGCATATCGACGACGCTTTCGGGGAAGTTCGTGCCCTTGGGTAAATTCAGGACGCTCTCCGGTTGGATCCCTTGCGTGACAAGGAACATGGTCATGTCGCCCACGACCTTGCTAGAAGGGGTGACTTTCACGATGTCGCCGAAGAGCTCGTTGACGGCCGCATAGGTGCGGGCGATTTCCGGCCAGCGGTGGCCGAGGCCCATGGCGTTGGCTTGCTCCTTCAGGTTGGTGAACTGGCCGCCGGGCATTTCGTGGAGGTAAACTTCGGCGCTGCCATGAGGCGGACTGGTGTCGAACGGGAAATAGAATTTCCTAACATGTTCCCAATAATCGGAAAACTCGTCGAGTGTCGCACGATCAAGACCGGTCTCGCGTTCGGTGTGTTCAAGAGCCGCAACGATGGAATTGAGGTTGGGTTGACTGGTGGACCCTGACAATGAGGCTAAGGCGGCGTCCGCAATATCGACTCCTGCTTCGGTTGCTTTCAGGATGCTGGAGGCATTCAAGCCGCTCGTGTCATGGGTGTGGAAGTGGATCGGAATACCGATTTCGCCCTTGAGAGTCTCCACGAGTTTGTAGGCGGCAGCGGGCCGGCAAAGTCCGGCCATGTCCTTGATGGCCAAAAGGTGAGCGCCCATCGATTCCAATTCTTTCGCCAGATCGACATAGTATTTCAGCGTATACTTGTCGCGCTTCGGATCGAGGATGTCGCCGGTGTAGCAGATGGCGGCTTCACAAAGTCCGAATTCGGTTTCACGCACCGCCTCCATTGCCGCCTTCATGTTCGGCGTGTAGTTCAGGCTGTCGAAGATTCGGAAGATATCCATTCCGCGTTCGTAGGCATGTTTGACGAAGCCGGTGACAACGTTGTCCGGATAATTGCTGTAACCGACGGCGTTGGAGCCACGGAAGAGCATTTGGAAACAAACGTTTGGAATCTTCTCGCGCAATTCTTCGAGCCGCATCCACGGATCTTCCTTGAGGAAACGCATGGCGGTGTCGAAGGTGGCGCCGCCCCACATTTCGAGAGAGAAAAGTTGAGAGGCACGTCGGGCGACCGCGTCGGCGACCGCGAGCATGTCGTAGCTGCGCACACGGGTGGCGAGAAGCGATTGGTGGGCGTCGCGGAAAGTCGTGTCCGTGAGAAGAAGCGCGTCCTGCTCTTTGATCCACTCACAGAATTTCTCCGGTCCCAGCTCGCGGAGTTTGTTCCGGCTGCCAGGTGGGACGTCGGCGCGGTGATCGTAATCCACCGGCTTGGCTGGCGTCAGGAAGTCCTTGGGTTTCTGGTTCTTGGCGTTAGGGTTGCCGTTGACGATAACGTCTCCCAGGTAGTTGAGAAGGCGGGTGGCGCGGTCCTTGCGCTTCTTGAATTTGAAGAGTTCAGGCGTCGTGTCGATGAGGCGAGTGGTCGCCTGCCCGGAGCGGAAGATTTCGTTGTCGATGACGTTGAGAAGAAACGGAATGTTTGTCTTCACTCCCCGAATTCGGTATTCCCGCAGCGCCCGTTTCAGGCGATCGAGGGCGTGATCAAAGCTTCGTGCCCTCGCGGTGATCTTCACCAGCATCGAATCGTAATAGGGAGTGACGGTCGTTCCCGTGGTGCCAAGACCGCCATCGAGGCGCACGCCGTGTCCGGCTGCGGATCGATAAGTGATGATCTTGCCGATGTCTGGAGTGAAGTTGTTCTCGGGATCTTCGGTCGTGATCCGTGCCTGGACCGCATAGCCTGTCGGCTTGATTTCATCCTGAGGAGGCACTTCCATTTCAGGGTCCGTCAGTGCCATGCCGCCGCAAATGAGGATCTGTGAGCGGACGATATCGATGCTCGTCACCTCTTCCGTCACCGTGTGCTCGACCTGAATGCGTGGATTCATCTCGATGAAGAACCAATCACCGGTGTCAGCATCGACGAGGAATTCTGCCGTTCCGGCGCAATCGTAACCGATGCTTTTGGCAAGATTGACCGACGCTTCGTAGAGGCCGAGGCGCGTTTTATCGGGAAGATTTACGGAAGTCGCGATCTCGATGACCTTCTGGTGGCGACGTTGAACGGAGCAGTCGCGTTCGAAGAGGTGGAGGATGTTTCCGTGCCGGTCGCCGACAATTTGGATTTCGATATGCTTGGCGCGGCCGATGAATTTCTCGATGAAGACTGCTTCGTTATCGAAGGCGTTCTTCGCTTCGGTCTGCGCTTCGACGAGCGCGTTCTCGAAGTCTTCTTCCTTTTGCACGACGCGCATTCCGCGACCGCCGCCGCCATAAGCCGCCTTGATGATGAGAGGAAAGCCGATTTCCCTTCCAGTCTTCAGCGCTTCTTCCGTGTCTTGAATCGGATCTTCCGTTCCCGGCAAGACCGGAACTCCCGCCGCGATCGCCGCGGTGCGTGCTGCCATTTTGTCGCCCATCTTGTCGAGGACTTCTGGATTGGGACCGATGAAGGTGATCCCGGCTTCGGCGCAGGCTCGGGCAAAATCGGATCTCTCGGAAAGGAATCCATAGCCCGGATGGATGGCATCGACGCCCTTCTCTTTGGCCAGCGTGACGATGCCTTCGATGTCGAGGTAGGCGCCCACGGGGCCTTTCGCGGGATCGAGTTGGTAGGCCTCGTCCGCCTTGAAGCGGTGCATGGAGAACCGGTCCTCCTGCGTGTAGATCGCCACGGTTCGAATCCCGAGTTCGGTGGCGGCGCGGAAGACGCGAGTGGCAATTTCCGACCGGTTGGCGACGAGGAGTTTCTTGAACGGTTTCGGAGTGGGGTCTGGCATCGCGGGGAGGTTACAGAGTTGGTCCGGCCTTAGCAAGTTGAGGCCCGCGAATCGATTTTCTGCCGGTTTGCCGAAGATTCCTCGGGAATTGTCGGCTTTTGTGAGATCGCCGGGTTGCTCCTCTGCCTCGAGGTCGCTAAGATTCTCTTATGAAAAACGCTTTTCGCGAAGGTCGCATCTTGGGTGCGGGATGGGTGTTAATCGGAATGCTCAATGTCCTTCCCGCCCTCCATGGACGGACTTTCACCGACAATACCGGACGAAAGATAGAAGCGGATTTGGTCGCGACGGATGGGGCTTCTGCCACGATCAAAATGGCAAACGGCAAGGAATACACGTTGCCGCTGTCGAAGTTCTCCGAAGCCGACCAAGCCTACCTTCGCGAGCAGGCCAGTGAGCCTGCTCCTACCACCACGACCGAATCCCCGTCCGGGAGTTTAGATGCGACCCGAATCAACGACGTCATCGGTCATCAGTTTTTTGGATCGACAACCCTTTGGTCGGACGATCCGGATGAAGTGGCCAAGCGACTCCAGTGGCCGCAGGAGTCCCGCACACCGCGGCAATCGAGTTTTCGGCGCTATCCTCGGGCAGACTATCGTTTCCTCGGTGCGCGGCCCTATTCGGCAGTGCTCTACGGACAGGAAGGGAAGGTCACTTCGGTCTCGATCGTGTTCGCGAACAAAGGCGATCTCTTCGGTTCGGTAGGCGGGGCGGAAGCGCACTTTGACAAGGAAGATGAGATTCCCGATGACGCGGAAGAGTTGCTTGAGAAGGCGATGGAGAACGACGAGGCCCGCATTGGCGCGGCCTTGTCTTCGGTGCTCGGCGAATCGGACTCACAGCGATTTGGTGAAGGGAAAACGCGCACGCGGGTAGAGCGTTGGGACTGGGAGGGGCACAGTTTTTTGCTGACGGCTCTCGAAGGGGAATATGTCGGCCTACAAATTCAGCCAACCGCGGTCGCTGATGCCGGAGGGAAGACCGCGCGCGTTTCCGATGCTGACGTCCGCGCTCGTATTCGTGCGAACGTGGAAAGACGCGACAACGGTGATGTTATCATCGCGAACTTGCCGATGGTGGACCAGGGGCCGAAGGGGTATTGCGTTCCCGCGACGTTCGAGCGTTGCATGCGCTACCTGGACGTGCCCGCCGACATGTATCTTTTGGCGATGGCAGGACAGTCGGGATTGGGGGGAGGCACTAGTCCGGAATTGTTGATCCGCTCAATCGGCAGCGACGTGAAGCGCAAGGGGAGACGCTTTGACGAATTGGG
>JBCCWV010000235.1:0-7275 GCA_039192745.1 Verrucomicrobiota bacterium
GACGGCTCGCTGCGCCACGAGACGGAATTGATCGTTGATCGGGGGATCGAGTTTCTAAAGAACCAACCTGACGGAAAGCCGTTCGCCTTGAATCTCTGGTTCAACGCCTGCCACGCCGAAGACGCCGACCGGCGACCGGGCATCGGTCATTTTCCTTGGCCACGGGCCGTCGACGGCATGTATGACGATGTCACCATCGATCCGCCGCGCCTCGGCTCACGCCAAATCTTCGAGTCGCAGCCGGACTTTCTTAAAACGACTATCAATCGCGAGCGTTACTTCTGGCGCTGGAACACGCCGGAGAAATACCAGACCAATATACGGGCCTACTACCGGATGGTCAGCGGGATCGACGGCGCCATTGGTCGGTTCATGGAGGCGTTGGAAGAAGCGGGACTCGCGGAAAACACCATCGTCGTGTATTCCGCGGACAACGGTTTTTACATGGGTAACCGTGGCTTTGCTGGCAAGTGGTCTCATTACGACGAGTCCCTGCGCGTGCCACTCATCATTCATGACCCGCGAATTCCAAAGACAAAACGTGGACAGGTGAGTGATGCCATCGCTCTGAACCTCGACCTGCCGGCTACGTTCCTCGATTGGGCGGGCGTCGATGTGCCTGCACGATACCAGGGGCGGAGTTTGCAGCCGGTCGTCGCAAGCAAGACGCCCGACGATTGGCGCACCGAGAGTTTCCACGAGCACTTCGCCGTGAGAAGCCGCATTCCGGCCTTTGAGGGAATTCGCAATGCCGGCTTCAAGTACGTGCGCTACGTCGATGACAAGCACGGGGAATTCCTCCACGACCTGAAAAAGGATCCGGATGAGTTGGTCAATCTGGTGAAGGACCCGAAATACTCCTTCATCCTCTACCAAATGCAGGAACGCACGAAGAAACGGGTGGAGGAACTGGGCGGTCCGTTAGGTGGAAAACCCGAACGCAGTAAATCAACGGTCCCTTACCCGGAGGCATCCGCGGCCGTCGGCGCGAAACCGGACAAAGAGGGGTTTATCAGTCTGTTCGATGGTCGCCGTCTCCGAGGATGGACCGGCGACGCCAAATACTGGTCCGTTCGCGAGGGCTCAATTCTTGGCGTGACGGACGGAACGCTCGACTTGAATCGATTCCTCACCTGGCGCGGATCGACGGTGAAGAACTTTGATCTCCGCATGAAAGTGAAAATCACTGCCGGCGGCAACAGCGGCATCCAATATCGCGGAACACCGCGCCCGGAAATGGCGCTCGACTACGTGAGTGGTTACCAATGCGATATCGTTGCGGATATCTCGAAATACAACGGCATGCTTTATGAGGAAAAGGGTCGCCGCATCCTCTCGCACACCGGTGAGAAGGTGATCGTCGACGAAGAGGGGCAACCCTGGGTCGTCGGGAAATTTCCCGTAAAGGAATTCCAGCCCGGTCAATGGCACGACTACCGCGTCCTCGTCGAAGGCAACCATCACCGCCACTGGATCAACGGCCACCCCACCGCCGACCTCCTCGACTTTGATGCGAACGGTCGCTCGTTAGAAGGCGTCCTCGCCATGCAAGTCCACCGCGGCCCGCCCATGGAGGTCCAATTCCAAAACATCCGCATCAAGCACCTTGCGGACGATCTTCCATTAAAGCAACCGAAAGACCACCCGATACCCGCCGACGCCTACGGCGTACGCCCGCAAGGCAAATTGCCCCCCGACTGGAAGCCGCCGGTGTATGGTGAGCGTCCTTAGCGCGAAAATTTTTGGGCAATCTTTGGATCAGCGGGAGTCCTGTGAGTGCGGAACGTTCCGCCAGCAGTCATCTGTCTATGAACGATTCATCCAAAATGCCAAATCGCTTCAGTCGCCGTCGGTTCAATCGGAGCGGAGTCGCAACTATCCTTGCAGCGGGAGTGGCGCCTGCATTTGCTCAGAGTCGGAGGGATGAAGGGAAGCTCGGCCTCGCAGTGGTCGGGCTCGGAAATTACGCGGCGAACAATATCGCGCCCGAAGTGGCGTCGTGTGACCATGTTCAGTTGGCCGGGGTTGTGACGGGGAACCCTGACACGAAGGGAAAAGAGTGGGCCGCGCAATACGGTTTTGCCGAGGACGCAATTTACACCTACGAAACCGTCGAGAAGCTGGCGGACGATGATCGCATTGATCTCGTGCACATTGCTTTGCCGAATTCGATGCACGCGGAATTTGCCATCAAGTGTGCGGAGGCGGGGAAGCATGTCATGGTGGAGAAGCCGATGGCTATTTCCAGCGCGGAGTGTGAAGCGATGATTGCCGCCGCGAAGAAAGCGAATGTTCTGCTTGGCGTGAATTACCGGCTACATTGGGAGCCCCATCATGTGAAGGCGATTGAAATGGTGCAGAAGACTTTTGGAGGGGATATCGCCTGCGGGAATTACGAATTTTCGTGGGGCTATGCCGGTGCCTTGTCTGGTCCTAACAGAAACAGGATCAAGAAGTGGCTTCTCGATCCGAAAATGGCGGGTGGTGGCGCGCTTTTTGATACGGGGGTCTACCCGATCCAGGCGGCGTGTTACCTTTCTGGAAAAGAACCGGTGGCGGTGCGGGGAATGGCTGCCAAAAAGCATCCGGAACTTTTTCCTGATGGTGTAGAGGAGACGATGAGTTTTGAGATGGTCTTCGATGATGGCTTTCAAGCGCTGTGTCGGGCGAGTTACAGTCAGAGTTTTCACCAGTGCACGACACTCGGGCCCAAAGGGATCGTCGAAGTTCGTCCGGGTCTTCGCGAGAACGGCCGGCCAGGCGGTGTCTATACGCAGTCGGCAGGCGGATCGCCGAATCCGAAGACGCTTTTCGTCAATAATCGGGAAATCAAAGCTGAGCAAACTTTGCAACAGGCCGAGCTTCTTGATACGTTTGCCGCTGCGATCAAAAAGGGAGACATGAAGTTTCAAACGCCGGGTGAAATGGGGTTGCGGGACGTCCGAATCATTGAAGCCATTTATCAATCGGCGGCGAACGGTGGAACGCTGGTCACGGTTTAAGGTGTCCCGGTAACCTTTGCGCGTGAGTAGATTTGGTCATTGGACATCTACTAGAAGCCCCACCTATGTCTGCCGAAAACCCCGCTAGTGAAGAGCTTTTTGTTCAGTTGTTCGCCAAGAACGAACGGCATCTGCGGGCGTTTGTGCGGTCGATGGGGTTGGACTGGAATGCGGTTGACGATGTGGTGCAGACGGTGAGCCTCGTCATGTGGCGGAAGTGGTCGGAGTTTGATCCGGATACTGACTTCATGCGATGGGCGCGGGTGATTGCGCGATTCGAGGTATTGAAGTTTCGCCGGACAATGGCACGGGACCGGCACGTGTTTCAGGAGGATCTCATGGAGTTGCTGGCAGATGCTTCGGTCGAGATGGACGAGCGGCATTCGGCGGACGCGTATCGAGAAGCGCTTGGGGAGTGTCTTTTGGCCTTGCCGGAAAAGTCGCGGGAGTTGATTGGCGCGGCGTATGAAGGCGATCGGACGATTCGGGAAGTCGCGGCCGATTCCGGGAAGTCTGCCACGGCGCTCTATAAAACGCTCGATAGGATTCGCAAGAAGCTCGGGGAGTGTATCGAGGAACGGTTGGTAGCGAGAGCGTGATTTAGTTGATTGCAGGCGGTAGGTGGTTCGGGCTCTCCGAGCGCGATGCCGGAATCGTCGCGCGGTAGCGCGGAAGGATCAGTGAGTGCTTCTTGTGGCTCTTCGATTGTCGCGTTTGTAGAGATTGATGCACTTTTGCCGAGAGAACCTGGGACTGGGACGCGGAATTGGTGCAGTGCAGCCTTCGGCTGTCGAGAAATCCATCGCGCTCGGAGAGCCCGATCCACCTTTGACCGAGAAGATTTGGGGCGTGGGAAGGGGGATTTTGAGGAAATTTCGATTTTGATCGGGCAATTTTCTGCTGACCGGGAGTTCCACGGGTAATGGAGCAATCCCACCTAGAAGAACTAATTCTCGGCCATCTCGATGGGCGGCTGGCAGATGCCGAATTTGAGGAGTTGCAGGCTTCGCTCGAAGCCGACTCTTCGGCCCGTGAACTCTATGTTCGGCTAGCCCGCTTGGATTCGGGATTGCGAGATGAGGAAGTAGCCGAGTTGGGGAGAGAAAAAGTCATCGAAGCATTTCCGAAGCCGAGCCGAGTCCTTGGCGGTGCCCGCATGTTCGCGATGGCGGCAGCAATTGCGCTTTTGGCGGTTCCAATTTGGTTTGTCGCTTTTGATCGGTCGGGGCAAGGCGATGAGGTGGCCGATGTTGAATCGTCTCCGTCGTTGCCAACGCGCGGTGTCGCGGTGATCACGGCAGAAGCGGGAGCGGTTTGGGATGCCTTCGAGGGAGAGCAACCGGGAGAGGGTGTTTCTCTGGAGCCGGGACGTTTTGTTCTCAAAGAGGGACTCGCACAGATTGACTTTTACGGAGGGGCTTCGATTTCGCTTTCAGGTCCTGCCGAGATTGAACTGGTTGATCGTGACGCGGCGGTTTTGCATCGTGGACGTTTGCGCGCAGATGTGCCTCCGGCGGCGCGAGGGTTTGTCATTCAAAGTGCCGATGTACTCGTCGAGGATCTCGGGACGTCATTTGGTATGGCGGTGGGTGAAGACAAGAATGCGGAGTTGGTCGTCTTTGATGGCGAAGTGAAGGCAACGGGCGCCGACGGGAAACCGATATCGTTGTTTGGTGGAGACGCGGTTCGCATGGCGCAGGGAATTGCGATGCGTCAAGGGATGCACGAGGCGGGAATTTTCCCAAGTATCAGTGATGTCATCGCCGGTGCGGGAAATCGCGAGGAGTCGCGGCTGGCGAACTGGAAGGAATCGAGTCTCGAATTGCGGCAGGATCCGCGACTGATCGCTTATTACGACTTTGAAAATCTGACCGTGGCGACACGCCGCTTGAAGAATCGTGCAACGACTGGGATGGGATCGGAGTTCGATGGGGGAATTGTCGGCGCCAAGGTCGCGCCGGGAAGGTGGAAAGGGAAAACGGCGCTCGATTTCCGGGCAGAAGGGGATCGTGTGCGGTTCGACATTCCCGGTGAATTTGAAGCGCTGACAATTTTTGCGTGGGTGCGCATCGACGCCCTCGACCGTCATCTCAACTCCCTTTTCCTCACCGACTATTTCGATCCCGATGAATTTCACTGGCAACTCTCTAAGAAAGGAGCGCTTCACTTCGCGACCTCTCCGGAAGGGGTCGATGATATTCCAAAGCACAACCGGCGGTTTTACTCGGAAGAGTTTTGGAATCCTTCCATGAGTGGCCAATGGTTTTTTCTGGCGACGACTGTTGACCGGGAGGGCGGAGGTGTGACGCACTATGTCAACGGGAAGAAGGTGGGCTTCAGTGGCGGAACGAACATGGAAAAATCACTGCCGGCCCTTCGCATCGGGGAAGCGGATCTTGGAAACTGGAGTGATCCGATTTGGGAGAAGTCGATTCGCACCCTGAATGGTCGCATTGACGAGTTTGCGCTATTTGACGAGGCGCTGACTTCCGAGGAAATTGAGAAACTTTACCATCAAGGAAAACCATGAGACCCCCGCATGTTATTTTTCCCGCGCTGCTTGCATTGGCGCTTTGCCTGCTTTCCGCCTCCGCTGCGGACACGGACAAGAAGCCAGGCAAGAAGTTAAACATCACTCAGGGCGAGCGACTTTTTGCCCTCCATGTGAAGCCGATTTTTGCGGCGAAGTGTATGGCTTGTCATGGAGACGAGCCGGATAAGATCAAGGGTGGCCTCGATATGCGAACAAGGGAGTCGTTGTTGGAGGGCGGCGACTACTTTGGCGAGGAAACGCTGATTCCGGGCAAAGGAGGAAAGAGTTTCCTTTATATCACGACGACGCGCACGGAAGAGGACTTCGAGATGCCGCCGAAAGAAGCGGATAAGTTGACGGAGGAAGAAACGCTCTGGGTCAAGCACTGGATCACGCAAGGTGCACCGTGGCCGAGCGATGAACGAGTGGCAATGATTCAAGAGAAGTATGCGGAAGGTCAACAAGTCGCGACTTCGAAAGCGCTTTCTGAAGATTGGCAGAATCGGAGGTATGAGTCCGAGAAGTTGTGGGCCTACAAGCCGCTACAGGTGGAAAAGGTGCCGTCAGATGAGCATCCGGTGGATTACTTTATCGATCGTAAGCTTGCGGAGGCGGAGCTGGCCCCCGCGCCGGATGCCAACGCCCGCGAGTTGGTGCGGAGGATGAGTTTTGGGCTCACCGGCCTGCCGCCCAAACCCGCTCAAGTTCATGAATTCGTCGCCGCTTATGCAGAGGACAAAGCAAAAGCTGTTTCAGATTTTGCAGAACAATTGATGGTGACCCCGCACTACGGCGAACACTTCGGGCGTCATTGGCTGGACGTCGCGCGCTACGCGGATTCGGCAGGTTTTGCCAATGACTACGCTCGACCCAATGCGTGGCGCTACCGCGACTATGTCGTTAGGTCCTTCAACGACGACAAACCCTACCCGCAGTTTGTCAGGGAACAGATCGCCGGCGATGAAATTAATCCCGACGACCCTGAGTATTTGATTGCGACCGGATTTCTTCGTATGGGACCATGGGAGCAGACGGGAATGAGTGTTTTCAAGGAGACGCGCCAGATGTGGCTCGATGATGTGACCGATTCAGTGGGACAGACCTTCCTTGCACACGCCATGCAATGCGCGAAGTGCCATGACCATAAGTTCGATCCGGTGCCGACGCGTGATTACTACCGGATGTATTCGGTGTTTTCGACGACGCAGTTTGCCGGTCGGTCCGCGGAATGGTTGGCTGAAGAAAATAAGACGGGCTTCCCTCAGGCGAATAAGTGGGTGGAGGATAAGGTTGCCGCCTATACGAGGCAGAAACAAGAACTGTCGAAAAAGATTGCCGCGAAAAAGAGGAAAGAAGGTGGAGAGAATATGCCCAAAGTCGGAGACAACGGCCTTGACCCTGGAGATGAGGCGTCGAACGCGCGGATGACGAAGAACATTTCCCGTCATAAGATCGAGTTGGATAAGACCAAGCCGATAGCTCTTTCCGTGTACACCGGGAAAACCGTTCCGGTCAAAAGCGTGCAAGGTCGGATGAGGATGCCGGAGAATAAGTGGAGCAAAGGTTACATGGAAGAGGATGCCATCCTCGTGGGAGGAGATGTTTACTCGCCGTCTGAGCCCGTGAAGCCTGGTGCGTTGAGTGCGGCAGAGTCATTGGGCGGGATGGAGCCTGTGGAGTTCCCCAACGGACAAGGCCAGCGTCGTCGTGCTCTGGCCAAGTGGATCGTCGACGAGAAGA
>JBCCWV010000236.1:0-7237 GCA_039192745.1 Verrucomicrobiota bacterium
AGAAATCAAGGCTCCCGATTAAGAAATCGCCCGTCTGCGTTGAGGATGGTGAGTGAGCGGCGGTCTCGTGGTATCGTATTATCTCAAAAGTGCGTTCTTGGGCCCCCAGTCTTTGTTTCCTGTCCGCATTCGCCGCGATTCCTGCTTCGGCAGCGAATTTCAGCGAATCCGAGATAGCGTTCTTTGCTGATGAAGTGCGCCCGATTCTTGCGGCGAATTGTTTCGAATGTCACGGAGGCGAGAGAGCCAATGGTCCGCGGAAATTCAAATCCAACTTCCAAGTCATTTCGCGAGCCGGGATCCTCACGGGCGGCGACCATGGCTCCGCTTTTGACGCGAACAATCCTTCGCAAAGCTTCCTCCTTCAAAAGATCAGCTACAAGGACGGCGATCACCAAATGCCGCCGAGCGGAAAGTTGTCCGACAAAGACATCGCGACGCTGACGAAGTGGGCGGAGATGGGTATGCCGTGGACGCCGGAGGACGCGGACGTGCTTTTTGAAATCGAGGACCACGCGGCGGACACGACCGAGATCAACGAAACCACGCTCAACTTCTGGTCGCACAAACCGATGTCACGTCCGGCCGTTCCCAAGGTCGATAATGAAACCTGGTCGCAAAATCCCATCGATGCCTTCCTCTTCGCGAAGCTCGACGAGAACGGCCTCGCCCCAAACGAACGCGCCGACAAACGCACGCTCATCCGTCGCGCTTATTACAACCTGACCGGCCTTCCGCCAACTGCCGCAGAGGTCGCGGCCTTCGAAGCCGACGACTCGCCCGAAGCGTGGAACAACCTCGTCGAAAAGCTCCTCGCCTCTCCCCACTACGGCGAAAAATGGGCGCGTCACTGGCTCGATGTCGTGCGCTATGCAGACTCGAACGGCTTCGAACGCGACGGGATCAAGGGTTATATGTGGCGCTATCGCGACTATGTCGTCAATGCGTTCAACGACGACATGCCCTTTGATCGTTTCATCCGCGAGCAGATCGCCGGGGATGAAATGGATGGAGCGACACTCGATCAGATTGTTGCCGCCGGTTACAACCGCCTTATGCAGTGGGACGACGAACCCGCCGACCCGGTGCAACACTATTACGATGTCTTGGACGACAACCTCCGCACGACGAGCGAGGGCATTCTTGCCATGACGCTGGGATGCGCGCGTTGCCATGACCACAAGATCGATCCGATTTCGCAGGAGGATTACTTCAGTTTCATGTCGTTCTTCAACGGCATGGAACAAATGAAGCGCGGTCGGGCCAACACGGAAAAATTCAGACCCGCCGGCGTGGATGAGGAGTTCACAAATCGAATCAAGGAATACGAGCAACAGCTGCGGGCGCTTCGCTACAAGATCTACTATGCGAAACGGGATTTGCGCGAAGCCCTTGTCGCAGCCCATCCCGACATCGCCGATCGAATTAGCGGAAAGTCGGCGAAATACCGCAAAATCGTCGCCCGCGCCGACGCCCTTCGCACTGCCTTCTGGCATTACACGACCGCCCTCCCGCCAGAGGACTGGTCCGCGGTCAGTTTTCGCGCAGAGGACAAAGGATGGGATTACGCACTCGGCGCCTTCGGAGTCGATCACGAGGACATCAAGGCCCGAACAGAATGGAATTCCTCGGACATCTGGCTACAAACCATTTTCCAACTGAGTGAAGTCCCGAAGTCCGCGCGCTTTCAGGTCAAGCACGACGGCTATCTCGAAATTTACCTCAATGGCAAATTCGTCGAGGAAAGGCACACGGCGAGCGACGGATATGTCGCGATACCCCTCGATGAAAACAAGCTCCGCGTTCTACAAACCGGGCGCAACGTGATCGCCGTTCACCTGAAGAAATCGTCTGAGCGACCGTTCTTCGATCTCGGCTTCGAAGGAGCCAACCAGCCATTTCTTTCCCTCGAAGAGGTCATTGATCTGCGCGGCGCGGACGGAATCGACGCCGAACTTCTAAGCAACTACCGGCAATGGACGACGGAGCTTGAGACCTTGGAGGCCAATAAGCCGGAAGACGGCATCGAAGTGACCACCATCCAGGAGAAGAGCCACGACGTTCCGATGCTCAAGTTGCACATCCGCGGCAATCCGCATTCGGAGGGAGATGAAGAGATGAAGCTGCGCATCCCGGATATTTTCGGTGGAGAAGAATTGGAAGCCAGCCCGCCGGACAACGGACGCGTTTCAACAGGTCGCCGCACCGCCTTGGCGGAATGGTTAGCCCGACCCGACAACCCTCGCACAGCCCGCGTCATGGTCAATCGCATCTGGCAGCACCAATTCGGACGCGGCATTTGTCGGACTTCGAACGATTTCGGGTATCTCGGAGAAATGCCCACCCACCCGGAGTTGCTCGACTGGCTCGCCATGGAATTCGTCGAGAGCGGCTGGAGCATCAAGCACATCCAGCGTCTCATCATGACCTCCAAGGCGTGGCAAATGTCGTCCACCGCGCAACCCGCGGCCCTCGCGCAGGACCCGCAGAACGATCTCTTCTGGCGGTTCAACATGCGACGCCTCACCGCCGAAGAAATCCGCGACAGCGTCCTCTCCGCAGCTGGTGAATTGAACCTTTCCGAAATCGGCGGTCCCTCCACCTACCCGCCGCTGCCCGAAGTCGTTCTTAAGACCGCATCGAACAAGAAGTGGCTCACCTCATCGCCGGAAGAAGCCAATCGCCGGAGCATTTACATCACGGTGAAACGCTCGCTCAAGCCGCCCATCTTCGACACCTTCGACTTCGCCGACACCGACTCCAGTTGTCCCACGCGCTTCACGACTACCGTTCCCACGCAGGCCCTGAACCTGATCAACGGCGAGTTCTTCAACGAACAAGCCGAGAACTTGGCCAAGCAATCCGCGGAAGGCGCGGAAGGAAAGCCTCGCCGCCAGATTCGCCAAGCCTTGGAAATCACCCTCGGTCGCGACGCTGAACGGGAAGTCATCGACGCTTGTCTCACCTTTTATCGCAAACTGAAAAACGACCACGGACGCACGGATGAAGAAGCCATGCGTCAGGTCTGCCTCCTCATTTTCAATCTGAACGAGTTCGTCTATCTCGACTAACAGAAATACCATGAATCGTCCGAACAACACCTTCTGTGGCCAAACCCATCGTCGCGAATTCCTTCACCAAGTTGGTGGTGGATTCACTTCATTGGCCCTTGGCGGAATGCTCGCGAAAGAGGGCTTTCTTCCCGGCTCCGCACAAGCCGCCACGGGTGAGAGCCTCGCTAATCCGCTTTCACCCAAGCCCGCGCTGCTCCCCGGCAAAGCGAAGAGCGTCATTTTCCTTTTCATGTATGGCGGTCCAAGCCACGTCGATACATTCGACTACAAGCCCGAGCTTTACCCGCTCGATGGCAAGACGATCGAAGTGAAAACCTTTGGACGCGGCGGCCACAAGAACGAAGGCCGCGTTGTCGGGCCAAAGTGGAAATTCCGACAGTACGGCCAATGCGGAAAGCACGTGAGCGACCTTTTCCCGAACGTCGGCGAATGCGTCGATGACATCGCCTTTCTGCACTCCATGACCGCCGATTCGCCGATCCACGGGTCGGCCATGCTCATGATGAATAGCGGATCACTTCTCAGTGGAAAACCTTCGCTTGGCTCATGGATCAACTACGGCCTTGGTTCGACGAACGAAAACCTTCCCGGCTACGTCGTCATGCTCGACAAGACGGGCGGTCCTATCAGCGGCGCGAAAAACTGGACGAGCGGATACATGCCCGCGAGCTACCAAGGCACGGTTTTTCGCTCACAAGGGGAACCGATTTTGAACCTTGCGAACAGCGACGGCGTTTCCCTTCCCGAGCAGCGCCTCTTCATCGACACTCTGAATAAGATCAATCGCCAGCATCTCGACCCGCGCGTCGATAACACCCAGCTTTCCGCGCGCATCGCGAGTTACGAGTTAGCCTACAAGATGCAAACGGCCGCGCCCGAGGCTATCGACCTCGACAGCGAGCCCGGCTACATCAAGGGGCTTTACGGGATGGATCAGGACAATACCGAGGACTTCGGCCGCAAGTGCCTCCTTGCCCGACGTCTCGTCGAACGCGGCGTGCGGTTTATCCAGATCTACTCCGGCGGCGCGCATAACGATGACAACTGGGACGCCCACGGCGATCTCGAAAAGAATCACAACTACCACGCCGGGAACACCGACAAGCCCATCGCAGGCCTCCTCAAGGACCTCAAGCAACGCGGACTCCTCGACGAAACGCTCGTCGTCTGGGGCGGCGAGTTTGGTCGTCAGCCCACCGCCGAATATGCCGCGGGCACTGGTCGCGACCACAACAGCTACGGCTTCACAATGTGGATGGCCGGCGGCGGCATCAAGGGCGGCGTCAGCCTCGGCCAAACCGACGAACTCGGAAGCATGGCCGTCGAAAATCGTCTGCACGTGAAAGAACTCCACGCCACGATCCTGCAGCTCATGGGCCTCGACCCGAACGCCCTCAGCTACTTCTACAACGGCCTCGACCAAAAGCTCGTCGGCGTCGAAGGCGCCTATCCGATCAAAGAGATTATCGCGTAAATCATTCCTTACCGGTCAGGCGCTTGAATGCTTCGATTTCCTCGGCGCGGTAGGGGGTGTGGTCCGGTCGGAACAAGTCGTGGAACCAGACCTTTGGCTCGGGATAAGGGTCGCCGGGGTTAATCACTTTTCCGGCCTTTCGCATCAGGTTAACGCTGTCGAACTTATTGGCTCCTTCCACCTGCTTGCGACTCGACCACGGCCAGATGGTAGCGGTTTTCCCGGAGACAAATCCCCAGTTGATCGCTCCGACGTTTTCCCGCTTCATGATATCCAGACACTCTTCGACATCCTGACCGATGGAACGGGCAAGCCATTCGGTCATGATAACCGGGCGGTCGTCCTTCTTATATTCGGCAATGACTTCGTCGAATTTCGGAGAGGGGTGGTAGCTGTGGATCGAGTGAAGGTCGGAGTTGATGCGATTGATGTAAATGTTCTGATCACCAACACAGCCCGCCGTCGTGGAGGTAATAGGCTGGGACGGATTCTCTTCGCGGGCCCAGACCCAACTGTAATAAACGAGATAGCGTGAGCGATTGCCCATCGCGCCTTTCCGGCGTTTCGTCGACTGCATGTCTCCGGAATCACCGCTGCCTCGGCCAGGTTCGTTGTATAGTTCCCAATAAAGGACGCGGTCGTCATCTTTAAACCGGCGAATCGTTTCCTGAACGTATCCCTTGAGCTGAGCGACTTCCTCCTCTGACGCCGTTCCCTCGGAGAAACGAACAGCCACAGCGCGGGCAGGAGAATTTAACCACCCGGAATTGTGCCACGCGTAAACCGGCAGAGGCTGGGGACCAAGCTTCGGATCGGGATAGTGACAGTCGTCGAAGAAAACAAACGAAGGACGAATTCCGTTCTGTTTGCAGACATCGAGAAATTGATCCATGCGGTCGTAAAGCCCCTCAGCATCGTCCGCCCAGACCATATCGTGAAGATACACGCGAAGCGTGTTCATCCCAATCGACGCCGCCAACTCCAACTCCTTCTTGATCGTCGGTAAATCAAAAGTGGAGTCCTGCCACATGTCGATCTGATTGATCGCGGTAGCCGGGTAATAATTGCAGCCCACCAGCCACGGAAGCTCATCATACCAGGCGTTCACCCGTTCCTTCGACCACTGACCGGGAACTACTTCTAGCAGTTCTTCTTCAGTTGGAAGAATCAATTCACCCTTCGAAAAGGCGGTTGCCAAAATCGAAATCAGGAGAAAGCAGGCAGAGAATGCAGGTCGGTTTTTTCTAATCATCACAATATCAGGTTTAAGCAAGATACAAAAGAAACAATAAAAGGAGAGAAGTATGACTTAGTCCTCAAAGATAACTCGAAAGAACATCTGGAGTTCATTATAAATAAAAATGCTTTAGCCGCACAAAAATGCCGCCACTTCCGAGGAAGGGCGGCGCAAAAATTCTCTATCCCTCAGAGAGGAAATTAACGGTGGCGACGCAGGAGGCAAAGCAAGCCAAAAGCACCAAGCACCGTTACCGTCGGTTCGGGAATCGTTTCGATCGTGAGATTGTCCAGATTCCATCCTGTATTGTTCATACGTGCGGCGATGCCGATATAGTTTGAGTTAGCAGCTTGCCACGTGAACGAAAGGTCGGCAGCACCGCCAACTGCCACTCCGTTCACAGTGATCGAAGGTACGACCGTCGCTCCTGCCGCAAAGCTGAATAATTCAAAATCCACCGAGAGAGTGCCTTCACTCATACCGGCTCCGTTATCATCGACCAGAAAGCGACTTGTTTCGACGCCGCTCTCGTAAATGCCAACGAAGACGGAACTGTCAGGCTCGGAACCTGTCCGAATGAGGCCTACGAAGAAATCAGCCACACCGGAATTGGCCGTCACGGCATTCTGGTGGCCACGTACACCAGGACTAACCGCAGAAGCATTGTGATCAAAGTTATAGACTCCGAGTTCGGGCACTGAAAGCCCGATGCCAAAACCGGCAAAAAACTGGTTCAGACCGTTATTGGTTCCGGTATTATCTAGGTCCAAGCTCACGTTAAATCCACCGGCTGTGGAGATCGCGCTGTCGATGAAGTTGTGGTCGATATGCAGACCGGAGGCGTTAGGACCATTCGCAAGACCGAGTTGACCGTCTCTAATAAGGGAGAATGAAGAGGTACCAGAATTCGTGTCTGTCGTCTCGACGTAATTCAATGAACCAAGACTTCCACCCATTCCGCCAGTATCGGCGTCTATGTCATCATTATTGGCCCGGCTAAAGGTATCGGAAAATAAGATTGATGCGGATGCCGAACTCGAGAAAGCAAACAAGGTGAGAATTAAGAGGGAGTTTTTCATGGATCTATGTTGAGGAGTAATAGTTGCACTTCAGAATGGAGGATTCGATGAAAGTTGATAAGCGTGAGTCATGTAGAAAAGGGGCTAATTAGTTGAAAAATGGGCCATCGGACTATTGCTCGACGCGGAGGAGGAGAAAAAGCCGGGAATTAGCGGAAATCAGAGGCGGCGGAACTCGAACCAGGCGCATCTCGTGTGTTGGACTTAGGGTCACAATGCTTCCCGGCTCGTCCACGGCTTCCGGGACAAAGGTCGGCCAGGTCGCCGGATCGCCGGTAAGGTCCGTCGAGTAATGAAAGCTGTAGGTGAGCCCGGCTTTCTGCGCATCGACTAAGGTCGTGTAGTTAAACCGAAACTCCCCGTTCGCGGACGG
>JBCCWV010000237.1:0-7061 GCA_039192745.1 Verrucomicrobiota bacterium
ACTGGGATGCAGACCGCGTGCGGCTCAACGGCATTCACTTCTTTGCCGTAGAGAACGTCACCACAGAGGAACGCATGTTCCGGAACGGGCAGGTCCACCTAACCAAGGAATGTGCTCTCAATAAGATCCCGTTTTACCGCGACGAATATCCCGAATGGATCCAGTTGGGCCCACAATTGGTGACTTACTACTACCTCCTCAATACAACGCGGCCGGAATTCTCCGATCCCCGCGTCCGCAAGGCCCTTTCCCTCACCGTGGATCGAGAAGCGATCGTCAATAACATCACGCGCGCAGGCGAGAGACCGGCCCACGGATACGTACCGGCTCCGCCCGAAGGCAGCACGGGATATCAGCCTCCGAACATGTTGCGCTTCGACCCCGAAGAAGCACGCCGCCTCCTCGCAGAAGCGGGCTATCCTAATGGCGAGGGATTCCCCAATTTCGAAATTCTCATCAATACCCACGAAGCCCACAAGAAAATCGCCGAGGCCATCCAGGAGATGTGGAAGCGGGAACTCAACATCGAAGTTGGCATCATCAATCAAAGCTGGCAGGTCTATCTCGACACGGTTACCAATCTAAACTACGACATCGGACGCCGGGGATGGATCGGAGACTACATGGACCCCATCACCTTCCTGATCATTATGATGGGGGACGATCCCAACAACAGCACCGGCTGGAAGAACGAAGAGTATGAAAGGCTACTCAAGGAATCGGGCCAAATCGAAGACCAGGAAAAACGGTATGCGAAACTACACGAGGCCGAAAAGGTTCTGCTTGAGGACATGCCGATCATACCCATTTACTGGTATGTGACGAAGCGGCTCGTTCATCCGGACTTGAAGGGCTTCCACCCCAAGCTCCTCGATAACCACAATTACAAATTCATGTCACTTGATCGCGATCCTGGCTACGAGCGGATCAAGGGAAAGAAGTACTGACTTCCCAGCACCGGACTAACCAATCTCAATGCTACGTTTCCTCGCATACCGTCTTATTCAGTCCGCGATCGTTCTCTTCATCATCGTGACGGTGACGTTCTTCCTTGTGCGAGCGGCGCCCGGCGGACCTTACAGCCGCGAACGTGCAGTTTCTCCACACATCCTCGAGAAACTCGAAGAACAAGCGGGGCTGAACAAACCTCTCTTTGAGCAATATACCATTTACATGGGCAACCTCCTCAAGGGGGACCTCATGAATTCCTACAAGTATGAAGGCCGGCGCGTGGTTGATATCATCGGCGACGCCCTCCCGATATCGGTCAACCTGGGTCTCATCGCCCTCGTCATTGCCCTCGGCGTGGGCATCCCCACCGGCGTCATTTCAGCCGCGCGGCAAAACTCGTGGGTGGATTATTCCTTCATGTCGGTTGCGATGATAGGAATCTGCCTTCCCACCTTTGTCCTCGGTCCGCTCCTCGCGCTCTTTTTCGCAATCAACCTGAATTTCTTCAATGCGAGCGGTTGGTATGACTCCACCGACTGGGTGCTTCCTTCCCTTACCTTGGGCCTCTACTATGCCGCCTACATCGCGCGCATTGCGAGGGGCGGCATGCTTGAGGTCCTGAACCAGGACTTCATCCGCACGGCACGGGCCAAAGGAGTTCCGCCCTCGAAGGTCCTGACTCGCCACGCCCTCCGCGGCGGTCTCTTGCCCGTAATCAGTTACATGGGTCCTGCCTTCGCAGCTCTGATCACGGGGTCTTTTGTGATTGAAAAAGTCTTCGCCATCCCGGGCATGGGGCAGCATTTCATCGATGCCGCCTTCAATCGTGATTTCACGCTCATCAGCGGCGTCGTCATCGTTTACGGCACTCTTATCGTGTTCCTGAACCTCGCGGTCGATGTCGTGCAAATCCTTATCGACCCAAGGCAGAAATTTTCGACCAAATAATGGACGCCACCACCAACGACACCACCTCCGAGTCCTTCGATCTCACCAAGGTCGAATCCGGCCAATCCCTCTGGTCCGATGCCTGGCGCCGACTCCTGAAGAACAAACTCGCCATCATCTGTCTTTGCCTTCTGGTTTTCATCGTCTTTCTCTGCGTCTTCGGTCCCATCTTCGTTCCGCATTCAGAAACTGATCAGAACCTCGATCTCCAGGCCGCACCGCCAAGCGCCACACACTGGATGGGAACGGACACACTCGGACGCGACCTTATGGTTCGCATCTTTACGGGAGGGCGCATCTCCCTCGCCGTTGGACTCGTCGCGACCATTGTCGCCCTCGTAATCGGAGTCAGTTACGGGGCCATTTCTGGATTTATCGGCGGGCGTACCGATGCTGTCATGATGCGCATCGTCGATATCCTCTACGCGCTTCCTTTCATCATTTTCGTCGTCCTCCTCACTGTTGTCCTCGATCCGATTCTTGATCAGCCTTGGAAAAAACTGGTTCTCCTCTTCGCCGCTATCGGCGCCGTCGAATGGCTCACCATGTCCCGAATCGTCCGCGGCCAAGTTGCTTCTCTCAAGACTCGCGAATTTGTGGAAGCCGCCCGGTCGCTCGGCCTTTCCAATTCCAGAATCATCTTCAAGCATCTCATTCCCAACGTCTTGGGTCCCGTCATTGTCTACTCCACCCTCACCGTTCCCTCCATCATGCTATTTGAAGCCGTCCTGAGTTTCATCGGCCTCGGTGTGCAACCGCCCGCCTCTTCGTGGGGTGTCCTCATCCAAGAGGGCGCCGATAACATGGAATCCAGCCCGTGGATGTTGTTTTTCCCGGCGCTCTTCTTCAGCGCAACGCTGTTCTCGCTCAACTTCCTCGGCGACGGGCTTCGTGACGCCCTCGATGTCCGATCCTCTAAAGACTGATCAAATCATGCCACTTCTAGAAGTCGATAACCTCGCCACCTATTTTCACACCCGACAAGGTGTGGTGAAAGCGGTGGACGGCGTGTCCTTCTCTCTCGAGAAAGGGCAGACTGTCGGTATTGTGGGAGAGTCCGGTTCCGGGAAGTCGGTGACTTGCTATTCGATGATGGGATTGATCCCGATGCCTCCCGGAAAAATCGAGTCCGGCAAGGCCGTTTTCGATGGCGTTGACCTGCTTTCGTTGTCCGAGCGGGAAATGCAATCCATCCGCGGCAAGCGCATCTCCATGATTTTCCAGGATCCGATGACGTCGCTCAATCCCTTCATGCGGATTGAATCTCAACTCATCGAACCGTTGCTCCTCCATACCGATACCAATAAAACCGATGCGCGGAAGAAGGCGTTGGAGGCGATGGATGATGTGGGAATCCCTGATCCCGAGAAACGGATTCGCATGTTCCCTCACGAATTCTCAGGCGGTATGCGGCAACGCGTGATGATCGCCATGGCATTGATCACCAATCCGGAGATCCTGATTGCCGACGAACCCACAACGGCTCTCGACGTTACTGTGCAAAAGCAAATCCTCGACCTCATCGCCGACCTTCAGGCCCGTCTTGGCACTTCTGTCATTTTCATCACCCACGACCTCGCGGTCATTTCTCAAGTTTGTGACCTCGTGAACGTCATGTATGCCGGCCGCATTGTGGAAAGAGCTCCAGCTGAGGAACTTTTTCGCAAACCGCTTCATGCCTATACGCGCTCGCTACTGAAAAGCATTCCGGCAATGCATCGAAAGGGCGAGGAGCTTCACACCATTCCCGGACTCCCCCCAAACCCGGCCAAGCTGGTCGCTGGCTGTACATTCCGGGAGCGGAACGAGATCGGGGACCGACAACAGTGTTTTACCGAAGGCCTCCCTGCCTTTGAAGAGATTGAACCAAACCATTGGGCGCAGAACTGCCCCGGCTGTCTTCCGCCGCCATGACTCTAAAGAATCAAACTGACACTGGAAACTTGACCGGAATGGACAGCGTCGGTTGCAGTGCTCTTGAATCCAGAAGCCTCGCCAAGGACTCCCTGCCTCTTTAAGATATGTTTCTCCAACTCGAAGACGTTTACACCCACTTTCCCATCAAAGCGGGTTTCCCGGTATCGCGTGTCATCGACACCGTCAAGGCGGTCGATGGCGTCGATCTTGAGATTCAGGAAGGTGAAATCCTCGGTCTAGTCGGCGAATCTGGCTGCGGGAAATCGACACTTTCGCGAACGATCATGCAGTTGACCCCGGCCACTTCGGGAAAAGTGACTCTCCAAGGGACAGACCTCACCACCCTTCCGCAGTCGGAGATCCGCGAGCGCCGCATCGATTTCCAGATGATCTTTCAGGATCCCTACGCTTCGCTCAATCCGCGTATGACGGTCTTCTCTACCTTGGCCGAGGCCATCCGCACGCGACACCCCGGCGCCACGCAAAACGAAATTACCAATCGCGTCGCCGAGCTAATGAATCGCGTCGGTCTCGATCCCCGATTCATCAAACGCTACCCTCACGAATTCAGTGGTGGTCAGCGACAACGGATTGCCATCGCCCGCGCTCTCGCCCCCGAGCCGAAGCTAATCATCGCCGACGAGCCCGTAAGTGCTCTCGACGTCTCCATCCAGAGCCAAATCCTCAACCTCCTTCGCCAGTTGCAGAAGGATCTCAATCTGACGATGATTTTTATCAGCCACGACCTCAGCGTCGTCCGCTACATCGCCGACCGCATCGCCGTGATGTATCAGGGAAAAATCGTCGAACTCGCCCCCGCCGAGGAAATCATGGATTCCCCCAAAGAGGACTACACCAAACGTCTCCTCGCCGCGATCCCGACGATTGCTCGATGATTAGGCACTGACGAGGCAGTCGCAAAGATTCAATCCCGCTACCGATGGCAGAACGGAAACCAACTCCGAAAGACGCCCCCAAGAAAAAGGGGATTATCCAAGAGTTCGTAGGATTCGCAGCGACGGCTATCATCATCATGATCGTGCTCGTCGTCTTTGTATTTCCAATGTTCTACGGTTCAAGCAAAGAGCGCAAACTTGCTGCCGAAGAACTAGATGCCATCGGCAAAGCTCTCACTGAATTTCGCAGTGAAAATGGAAAATGGCCAGGGACGACGAATTCGACCGTATCCTCCACTCTTTCCGAAAATCCCGGGAAAGCGAAACCCTGGTCTTCTCACGAACGCCGGGATGGCCAAGGTCGATTTCTAGACCCATGGAACAATCCCTTCCAGTTCTTTCTTTCCAACGATGGTTTTATCGTTCGATCTTCTGGACCGGATGGGAAATTCAGTCTTGGAACCGTGGAGCAAATTGACGACGACCTTTATCTCATCGGCCAATAGAAACAGCTAAAAGAACCAGCTGCCGGAAACGAGGTCGTCGATGATCACGATATCCTTTTTGGGATTCTCTTTCGGATACTTTAGGTTCAAGATCACACTTGGGCCTTCCAACTCCAGCCTGCCAATAAACTCCGGAGCCCACGAAGCTGTGCGATCAACATAGCCGATAAGTTGAAAAGAAAAATCACCGGGATAGGTAAGGGACACCGCTTGATAACGCAGTTTATCCTGAAAGGGCACCGTGTAGTGTTCGGAAATTTTGGCTTTCACCCTGAACGCCATTGGCTCCGTTGGCTTTAGTCTCTGAAAGTCTTCCAAAAACATGGGCTGGTAACCTTCCGAAACGGGCCAATCGAGAAGGAAGGAGTCTTTTCCTGTTTGCTCAAACGCAACAAACTGCACATCAAGAGGTCCGTCACCATACCGTAGTCCTTGTGTGAGAATATAACTTCCATGATCCAGGAACTTCGAGTTCAGATATACTGATTTGAAACGTTTTTTGGTCAGCCCCCCCATACGTTGATAAAACTCTTCCATCATCGGCCTGACTTCCTCTGGGTTTCTCACGAATTCCAGACGCTCCTCAATAGAATCTTTTTCAAAGAACTCGTTTGCGAGCTCCAAGCACTTTTCGGCTTCAGCTGGTAGAACATTCGGTGGGATTCCTTCGTTTAGCAGCTTCGCTCCATCAATAAGTGGAGCTTCAGGAGCATTTTCCGCACTGTCAGAGCCAGACTCCAATCCCACTTCCGCTCCCTTGAAGAAACCCGTCGCGATCAAGGCAATCACGGCGGAAATCACGACCAAAGAACCAAGGATGGCGATGTTTCTAGTGTATCGCTGGAGAAAGGTTTCCTCCTTCTCTTTGGGTGTACCTCGCTTGACCTTAAAATGCTCACCGGTTCGTCCATCGATATATTCGAAGTACTCATCTTTTCCACTTTTGGACTTTTCCACTACGTCCCATCGAAGATCTTCTTCCGAGGCAACAATCCGCTTTTTCTTTCGTTTATCCCGGATGGCTGATTTGCTCTTTCGGATCTTTGTCTCTCCGCTGGAGACCAGCCCCTTAAAGCTTCCAATCTCCTTATCCGCTTGATCCAAAATCTCCAACACCTCCACCGATTGCCGAACTTCTGCAGATTCTGAATTCTCCTTGGACGCCCCGGAGAATAAACATTCCACGAAGATCCCGCACGCGGGACATTTGAGGGTCTTTCCGGCGTGCTCAACAGAAGTTCTAATTTCTACTCCGCAACTTGGGCACTCTAAGAGAACCCAAGAGTCTTTAGGCGGTTCATCGGTATCTTGCTGAGAAGCAGGGGATTCCTGAGGGGTCATTTCTTCTCTCAAGATCCGCTACTTTTCCAGAGGTTCAACGCGTTCGACCAAAATGGGAAAAAAAAAATGGCGTTCCAATGAAGGAACGCCATTTCGAAAGTCTAATTGGAGAAGCTTCTAGCGACGCCGGCGGACAAAAAATCCGAAAAGACCGAGGCCAGCGAGAAGAGAAACACTAGGCTCTGGAATTACAGCAAGTTGGAGAGCGTTTAACCCGGCTTGAGTAACTGACCCCATGCTCACAAAGGAACCGAGAAGTATATCGGAAGCTGCACCAATCTCGAGAGTGGTCCCAAAAGTAGGCGTTGGGCTGGGAGGCGGAGCTCCGAAATCTCCTGGGGCGATCGTCCAAGAGGCATCAGTGACTACAGCAACATTGTCATCGGCGTCGCCAATGACAATAGCCAGCTGCCCCTCGTTCCCCATGACAGGGAGAGAGCTGTTGTCGAGCTAGTAGTACGTGAAGAAATGGGACAAAATTTCGAAGATTTGGCGCGGATAC
>JBCCWV010000238.1:0-7017 GCA_039192745.1 Verrucomicrobiota bacterium
TCATCGATGCTCACCGCCAGGGCAAACCTTATGACGACTTCATTCGCGAACAGATCTCCGGCGACCTCCTTCCCGCGGAAACGCCAGAGGACAGCGCCGAGCACCAAGTTGCCACGGCGTTTCTTGCGCTTGGCCATTACGACACGAACGAACGTGACCAGGACCGGGTAACCCTCGATCGAATCGACGAACAACTCGACCTCGTCGGTCGCGCCTTTCTCGGCATCTCCATTGGTTGTGCCCGTTGTCATGACCACAAATTCGATCCACTTCCCACGCGCGATTACTACGCCATGGCCGGCATCTTCAAGAGCACAGCCACTTTTAATTACCGTCACATGGCATCTCCAAGAATGATGGTCGAACCACTTCCCGAGGTCAGTGATCGCGCGCCCCATTGGATGCGAGCCCCGCGCACACGCTTCCAGGAACCAAAAAAAGGCACCGCCATCAACCTCAAACCGGGCCCGCCACACTCACTCGTCGCCCTCGAAGCAGACAAAATCGTCGACGAACCCATTCACATTCGCGGCGAACTCACGAAGCTCGGCGAGGTTGTCCCCCGTGGATTTCTCACCGCTGTCGCCATGGAAGATCCCCCGGAAATTCCTCGCGACCAAAGCGGCCGCCTTCAACTCGCCGAGTGGCTCCTCCACCCGGAGCAACCACTCACTTCCCGCGTTCTTGCCAACCGGTTTTGGCATCACATTTTCGGTCAGGGCATCGTCCGCTCCGTCGACAACTTCGGCGTAATGGGCGACGCGCCGAGCCATCCCGAACTCCTCGATCATCTCGCCCTTCAACTCCGCGAAAAACACCACTGGTCGCTTCAGGATTTTCTTCGCGAAGTCCTCACCTCACGGACTTGGCGCATGAGTACGAAACACAAATCGCAGTATGCGGAAACCGATCCCGAAAACCGCCTTCTCTGGCGCATGAACCGTCGGCGATTCGACGCGGAAACTGTCGCCGACTGGATCTCCAAACTTGGCGGTCGCCTCAACACCGCGCCCGCCACTTTCACGGTGCCTACCTTCCGCGTCAGCAACAACTCAAGCACGACCAACGTCGCCATTCCCGGCCAAACTCTCGCTCGCCGCGCCGTCTATTGGCCCGTCTTCCGCAAGGATGTGCCCAACGACATCGACATGCTCAAGATCTACGATTTCCCCGATCCAATGACGCCGACCGGCGGTAGAAACTCGACGACGCTGCCCACCCAGGCCCTTTTCCTCCTTGACTCGCCCATGGCTCTCAACTCGGCGCGTGGACTCGCGAACAAACTGACCGAAATGGAAGCCGACGAAGAACGCCGCCTCGAACTTGCCTACCTCACCGTCCTGCATCGCCCGGCCACTCCTAACGAACTCACCAACGCACGTCAATTCCTCGACCACTTCTCCCGCTCCCTCGATGAAGCGGGCGCGGCAAAACAACCTCGCGACATAGCGTGGAACCGCTTCTGCCACAGCCTTCTTATTTCCAACGAAAGTCTCACCGTCGACTGAATCCATCCCATGACTAATCGCCGCAATTTTCTCAGAGGTTCCTCGCTAGGCTTTGGCGGGATTGCGCTCAACAGCCTTCTTGCGGGCACCGCAAACGCCAACCCGCTAGCCGCTTCTCCCGCCCATTTCCCGGCCCGCGCCAAACGCATCATTTTCCTTTTCATGGAGGGAGGACCGTCCAGCGTCGATACCTTTGATTTCAAACCCGATCTCATCAAATACAACGAGGAACCGATTCCCGCCGACCTCGTTCCCCGTGTCGTCCGCGAGGGAAAAGCGGAAAACCCCGAAAAATTCGGATCCCTCACCTCCCCCGTTTCCAACTTCCAGCAACGCGGCGACTCCGGCCTGTGGATTTCCGACCTTTTCCCTAACATTGCCAAACACGCCGACGATCTCTGCGTCCTCAACGGCGTCCATGCCGACAACACCGCTCACGGGCCCGCCACACAGCAGTTCCACACCGGGCATATTGTCCTGAGCCGACCCTCGATGGGGTCATGGATTCTCTACGGCCTCGGCACGGAAAACGAGGACATGCCCGGCTTCGTTGTTGTCTCTCCTCCCGCCGGCACCGCCATCAATTGCGGCAATTCCTTCCTGCCCGCCATCTACCAGGCAACCGTTCTTCAGGATGCAGACAAAGAGAAAGGCGAGAAGATCCGCTATCTCGACGACCAACGCCTTCCGCGCGAACTTCGCCAACAGCAACTCGGCTTCCTCCAGCGACTCAATCAAAACCACCTTCAAAGCGCAGGCGAAGACGCTCGCCTTGAGGGAATGATTGAGTCCTTTGAACTCGCCTTCCGCATGCAACAGGAAGCGCCGGAAGTTCTCGATATCACCGGCGAATCGGACGCCACCAACGCTCTTTACGGCATCGACAATCCGAAGACCGAAGCTTTTGGGCGCCAGTGCCTTACCGCTCGCCGACTCGCCGAAGCCGGCGTCCGCTTTATTCAGGTGACGAGCAAAGGCTGGGACCACCACAGCGACATCGCAGGCAACCTGAAGAAAAGCTGCGTCGGAGTCGATAAACCCATCGCGGGACTTCTCACCGATCTCAAACTTCGCGGCCTCCTCGACGACACCCTCGTCCTTTGGTCCGGCGAATTCGGCCGCACGCCGGTTTGGCAGGCACTCAACAAAAAGGACCCTCCCGGCCGTGGGCACAATCCATTTGGATTCTCGCTTTGGATGGCTGGCGGAGGCGTCAAAGGCGGCTTTGCCCACGGCTCGACAGACAACTTTGGATACTCCGCCGTCGATGGGCGTGTCCACGTCCACGATCTCCACGCGACCTTGCTCCATCTCCTCGGACTTGATCACGAAAAACTGACTTACCGCTACGCAGGTCGCGACTTCCGCCTCACCGACGTCTATGGAAATATCGTTAAAGAAATCCTCGCATGAATCTAAACGCGACAACACCCATAGCGCTTCTTCTTGCCTCCGCGCTCCTGGCGAAGGCAAGCAACGACCTACCCTACCCGGAAGGTATCGCCGATTTTTTCGACAAGAATTGCTACGACTGCCACGACGATGTCAGCCAGAAGGGCGGGCTCAATCTTCTGGACCTGCCATTCACCGCCACCAATCCAAAGGCATTCCGCAAATGGGTCGCCGCCTATGATCACGCGAAGTCCGGAGTCATGCCGCCAGAGAATAAGAAACGGCCCGATGCCGAAGAATTGCAGGAGTTTCTCGCCGCGCTCGAAAAGCAACTCACAGAAGAAGACGAAGCTCACAAGGAAGTCGTCTTCCGTCGCCTCAACCGCTCCGAATACAGCAACGCCTTGCAGGACCTTCTTGGCGTGACCCTCGATCTTGAAGACCGCTTGCCCGATGATCGCGTGCCCCGCTCGTTCGATACCCAAGGGGCGGCGCTCACGATTTCCGACTCGCAAATGGAGCAATACTTTCATGTCGCCCGTGAAGCCATCGGACAATTTCTGGATCAGACAACGCCGATTGAAAAGCTCGATGTCCGCAAGCCCGCGCGACAGCTTGTGCAGTCCCAGATGATCGATGTTCACAACGTACTCCTCGGACTGGGCGACACCGGATTGGTTTCGTTCTCCAGTGGCAAACCGCGCACTTACTTTCAAAACGTCAAAATCGAGCATCCGGGTACTTACCGCATTCGCGTTAGCGGCAGTGCTTACCAGTCCGAAGAGCCGGTCGTGATGATGATTCCGACGAAGAAAGGTGAACGCTACTTCAAGATGCCTCCGGAAGGACGTACCGTCGAAGTCTTCGATTTCCTCTACCCCGGAGAGATGATTGAACCGCAACCATTCGGCACCATCAACAATGCCGGCGCGGAAATGAAGAAAGTAAACAAGGGGATCGAAGACTACACCGGACCAGGCCTCTTTCTCGGCGATGTCGAAATTGAAGGTCCCCTCGAAGAACGACCGTCACCGGCCTACAAAACTCTGATGGCTGGCATTGATCGAGCAAACTCTGGCCTCGCTGAGGCAAAAACCGTCATCGAACGACTCCTTCCTCTCGCCTATCGCCGTCCG
The DNA here is from genome assembly GCA_039192745.1 of Verrucomicrobiota bacterium. Lineage (GTDB taxonomy): Bacteria > Verrucomicrobiota > Verrucomicrobiia > Verrucomicrobiales > DEV007 > JBCCWV01. The sequence goes on from JBCCWV010000238.1 coordinate 4,037, forward strand.
GTCAGTGCTGAGGACAAGGTCATACCTTTCCGCGGCATGGAAGACTTGGCCAACGAAGGCCGGTCTTTTGAAGATGTCCTACGCTGGGGCGTCACTTACATCCTTTGCTCCCCCGAATTTCTCTACCTGCACGAGCCGACGATTGGCGAGGAAGACCGACTCACCGATCACGCCTTTGCCGCGAGACTTTCCCACTTTCTCTGGAGCCGCATGCCGGACGAAACTCTCTCTGACCTAGCGACGTCGGGAGAATTACGGAAACCGGATGTCCTTCGCACGGAAGTCGAACGACTTCTCAGCCACCCGAATGCCACCGCCTTCATCCTGAACTTCGGCAACCAATGGCTGCGCCTCGATGAATATGACGTCACGCAACCGGACGAGAAGATCTACCCGGAATACGACAAATGGCTCCGCACGAGCATGATCGACGAAAGCCGGCACTTCCTCGCCACCATGTTGAAGGAGAACCTTCCCGTCACCGATCTAATTGATTCCGACTGGCTGATCTTGAACTCAAGACTGGCCGAGCACTACGATATCGAAGGCGTTAGCGGTGATGCTTACGAAAGAGTTTCCATCAAGCCCGACCATCCCCGCGGCGGACTCATGACCCAGGGCAGCATCCTCAAACTCACGTCCAACGGAATCAATACCTCCCCGGTTCCCCGCGGCCTCTGGGTTTTGGAAACTTTGTTAGGAATCCATCTCCCTCCGCCGCCTGAGGCCGTCCCGGCGGTTGAACCCGATATTACCGGTGCGAAGTCCCTTCGCGAAGAACTCGTCCTCCACCGCAGCGCGAGTGAGTGCTCCCGTTGCCACCAGATCATCGATCCACCGGGATTCGCGCTCGAAAACTTCGACCCCGTCGGAGGTTGGCGCACCGAATACCGGCCACTCAGCGCCCAAGCCGCCCGCAAGCCCCGTATCCCCGTCGATGCCACGGGAACACTCACCGACGGCGCCGAGTTCGACGGCATCAACCAGTTCAAATCAAAACTCCTCGAACGCTCTGACCAAGTCTACCACGGCGTCGCCGAAGCCATTCTCACCTACGGCACCGGAAGAAAGATGAGTTTCTCCGACCGCCCTGAACTCAAGCGACTGACCCACGAGGCCCTCGAATCCAATTACGGTTTTCGAGATCTCGTTCACGCCGTCATCCAATCACAAATCTTTAACGCTCCGTAAACAATGAACACGCCCACATTCCTCACCCGTCGCACGCTTAGCCGCCGCACTTTACTCCGCGGTGCTGGCGCTGCGATGACGCTTCCGTTTCTTGACGCGATGGCCAAGCCGCTCGCCCCCGCTCCGCCGAAACGGCTGTTGGCAATCAACATCCACTTGGGGTTCATGGAGCATAATTTCCTGCCCAAAGGAACGGGAAGAGACTACCAGCCATCAAAGTACGGAAAATTCATCGATGCCTGGCGGGACCAGTTCACGATCATCACCGGCACTTCGCATCCCGGTGTCTCCGGCGCTCACGAATCCGATCAGAGTTTCCTCACCGCCGCTCCCGGCGTTGGCCAGCCGGGATTTCGCAACACCGTTTCCATGGACCAACTCGTCGCGCGCGAAGTCGCGGGCAAAACCCGCTTCACGCATCTTCCACTCAGTCATCACGATGGAAAACGCTCCCTCGCCTGGTCCGCCAGCGGAGCAAACATACCGCCGATCGATAGCCCGGTCGCGCTTTTTCAAATGATGTTTCTTGAGGGAACAGACAAGGAAAAAGCCCAGCGAATCCAGGACTTGAAGGATGGTCGGAGCATTCTTGACTCGGTGCTTGAGGCTTCAAAATCACTTTCCGCGAAGCTCGGGCAAGCCGACCGGGATAAACTCGATCAATTCTTCACTTCCGTCCGCGACACCGAGCACCGTTTTCTCCTGAGCAAACAATGGGTAGAAAAACCTAAGCCAAAAACCAACGACAAGCCGCCCAAGAAGCTCAAGGACGCCGCTGAATTCGTGCAGGAAACCGCCCTCATGTATGACATGATCCACCTCGCTCTCCAAAGCGACTCCTCGCGAGTGATCACTTATAACCAACCCAACCTTCACCGCGTCCTCCCCGATCAAGCGGTCAAGGTCGGCTATCACGCTCTCTCACATCACAACAACGATCCCGAAAAAATGCGCCAGCTTGAAGTCATTGAAATCGAACAGATGAAAGCCTTCGCGAAGCTTCTCGATACGATGTCTACTACCGCCGAAACCCGCGGGAGCCTGCTCGACAACACTGTCCTTCTTTTCGGTTCGAATTTCGGAAACGCCAGCACCCACGCTACGAACAACCTCCCCATCGTGCTTGCCGGTGGGGGATTCAATCACGGCGAACACATTGCCTGCGATCCCAGCGACAACACTCCCTTATCCAATCTCTTTGTCACGATGCTGCAAAAGATGGGGCTCGAACAAGACAAGTTCGGCTCCAGCACGGGAACGCTCCTCAATGCCGGCACCGTTTAGAGATAATCAACTTCTATTGTAGTTTCCTCTTCCACCAAGACTGAAGTAAGGAATTCAGAAAACTTCCGAGAAACCGCGCCCTTTTTCACGCCAAAGGCGTGATCGCTCAAAGCCCAGGGTTTCCGACGAAGGAGGACACCTTGGGTAATTCCACCACGGTAATCAACCGCAACGCGGTTGCATGCGCTACGGCACACGAACCACGCGAATCTCCCATCGATGTGGAACCGCGTTGCGGTTCATAAACTGTGATCGTCCATCCCAGGGCGGCGCCTGCGGCTTGCCCTGGGCTTTGGGATTCAACGCCGTTGGCGTTGGTGGGCCAGTGCAGTTCTTTCCGGCCGGTTCGGTTCTTTCCGACTCATCACTCCGCCACTCTCACGCCAAGGGCGTGATCGCTCAAAGCCCAGGGTTTCCGACGAAGGAGGACACCCTGAGGAATTCCCACCACGGAAAACGACCGCAACGCGGTTGAACGGGAGCGGCAACGGACTCCGCTTGGCGCA
>JBCCWV010000239.1:0-6982 GCA_039192745.1 Verrucomicrobiota bacterium
GAAAGTAGGCCTTAGTGATCCGGCGGTAGAATGTGGAATTGCCGTCGCTCAACGGATAAAAGGTACCTTAGGGATAACAGGCTGATCACGCCCAAGAGTTCATATCGACGGCGTGGTTTGGCACCTCGATGTCGGCTCGTCACATCCTGGGGCTGGAGAAGGTCCCAAGGGTTGGGCTGTTCGCCCATTAAAGTGGCACGCGAGCTGGGTTCAGAACGTCGCGAGACAGTTCGGTCCTCTATCCTCTGCGGGCGTAGGAGATTTGAGGGGTTCAATTCCTAGTACGAGAGGACCGGAATTGACGCACCTCTGGTGTTCCAGTTGTTACGTCAGTAGCACCGCTGGGCAGCTAAGTGCGGACGAGATAAGCGCTGAAAGCATCTAAGCGCCAAGCTCTTCCCAAGATAAGATCTCCCTGAAGGATCGTGGTAGACCACCACGTTGATAGGCTGCGGGTGTAAGCATGGTAACATGTTCAGCTTGGCAGTACTAATAATCCGTTCGACTTGTTTCCTTCCAATTTCTCTAGCAATTCTTCGGCTTCCCGGAGATGAAGCTTGTCGTAGGAATTTACCCAGTACATGCAGATGTCAGAGAATGGAGCCGTGATTTCACAGCGCCATTTTCTTGCCATCAGAACATCAGTCCACTCTGTGTGGACTGACTTCTGGTGGCCATAGCGCAGTGGAACCACCCGGTCCCATCCCGAACCCGGAAGTGAAACGCTGCAGCGCCGATGGTAGTGCGGGGCAAGCCCGTGTGAGAGTAGGTCGTTGCCAGTTTTAATACCCTCTTCGATTTCGATCGAAGAGGGTTTTTTTGTGCTCCGATCTGTCGAGCCCAGCCTCAGACGCCACTCTGAGATTCCCATCTATTTTTGTTCCGGGTTTTGGGGGCAGACCTAGTTTTCGGCCAAATCCAAATGGTCGGACGTTCCCGATGGAAAACCGCAGACGGACATGGATTGGCGCAGATTGGAAGAAAGCGGCGCGCCCGCCGCCAACAAAAAATCCGCGTCCATCCGCGAGAATCCGCGGTCCAAATCAACCCGCCGGTTTGGACTTGCCGGACCACTAGGGCAAGTCGTTTCAGTAATCGCCTCAAAATCAACCGTTTGTGCGGATGCTCCGTGAGCTAAGTCTTTTATAGAATGGAGATTCTGAAGTTCAAAGACGGGCTCTCTCGCCATCCTACACAAAACTTCGCCGACAGGCCAACAGCCCTATTTTATTTAGGAAATCTTAATAGTATCCCTTGTTGAAATACTTCGAGTCGCTATAGTCGAATCTTCTAGCCATAATTTCCACGATTCGAGTTTGATGCGATTTCCCAACTCCAACGTTCAGGGGGTTCAAGCGGAGTCGCGCCGTGCAGTCGGCGCGAAGTCATATGGTCTTGTCACGTGGTCTGGAATTCTTCTATTCGGCTTCTCCGTTTTTCATTCGACGCCGGTCTTCGCCTCCGCTCCGCGCTTTGAGTCGTTTACCCGTGCCTCGGCGGCTGGGGGCGTATCGAGCATTCAGGTCGCAGTTCCGGCGGGGACGGGTGAGGGGGACTTCCTGCTCGCGGTTTTTTCCGTACACGGTGGTGTCAGTTTTGTGACTCCGTCAGGATGGAGTTTGCTCGATCAGGGGCGTTCGCCCGGAGATTCGTCAACGCTTGCTGTCTTTTACAAGACAGCTTCCGCCTCCGAACCAAGTCCGGTCACGTTCTCCTGGAACAGCTCCGAACAAGTTGTCGCATCCATGCTCCGGTATTCGGGAGTGGATGGAACGACGCCGGTAAATATCAGCGGTGTCCAAACCGGCACTGGAATCACTGCTTCTGCGCCAGACGTCACCACAACGGTCGATGAAACCTGTGTGATCCGAATTCTCGGAGCGGCGGACGATGACCTTTCTTCATCGCCTTTTCCCGGAGGGCTCTTCGGGCGGTTCTTTCACGAAAGCAATCCGGCCAGCGCGTTTTCCACTGGATGTGCGATCGCCGATGATAGTCAAGAGTCTGCGGGGGCGACGGGCACGGCCACTTTCAATTTCGAGAGCCCTGAAGAGTGGCGATCAATGACGATCGCGCTTGCGCCTGATTCAACGGCTGATTCAGGAGAAGTAGAGGGTCTAGTTTTTCGCGACTTCAATGGCAACGGCTCTCCGGATGCTGGTGAACCGGGCGTTGGTGGCTTGACCGTGACGGCGCTGGGAGCTGGAAATTCCATCGCCACGACCACCTCCACACTGTCGGACGGCCGCTACACGCTGACCGGGCTGACGAACTCATCGATCTTTCGTATCGAACTCACCGGTCTTCCTGCCTACATGGAGCTGGGAGCATCCGGCGCCACGGCCACGAGGTTCGTTACTGTTCCTGCGGCGGGTGTTGATTTTGCAGTGCACAATCCTGCGGAGTTTACCGGCGATTCTTTGACACCAACGCTTGTCACCAATCGATTCATCGAAGGGGATCAGAGTACGACCACAGATGCACTGATTTCGTTCCCCTATGACGCCGGCGCCGCGGACGCGCGGCAACCGGACGTGGATGATCCTTTGCCGACAGAAGAGGCTGACTCCAGCCAAATCGGTTCTACTTTCGGACTAGCCTGGCAGCGATCATCCGAGTCGCTTTTTGCCGCCGCCTACCTCAAGCGGCACGCTGGCTTCGGTCCGGCAAACAGTACGGGTGCGATCTACCGAATTGATCGATCCGGGGGAGCTAACGTCGTCACTACTTTCGTCGATTTGAATACCTTGTTTGGTTCCGACGTGGCCGGTAGTAACCCGCATCCCTCCGGCTCCACGAATTTTGACATCGACGCCGCTACGTGGGACGAGGTGGGGAAGGTTGGTTTCGGGGACATTGAGATTTCCGAAGACGAGCGGACGCTTTGGGCCATCAATCTTGCCGACAAGCAACTCTATGAAATCCCGCTCGGGAGTGATCCGGGAGCCCCCGTGCCTCCTGCCACATCCGGCGACGTCAGTCGCTGGCCCGTCGATACCACACCGGGAACAAGTCTTGAAGACCTCGCGGGGCTGCCGACCACCAATGTCATCGATAATCGTCCCTTCGGGCTGGCGGTTCGTGATGGAATTATTTACGTCGGAATCGTACACACCGCACAGACGAGCGGGCTCGCCGCCGATCTCGTTGCTTACGTGTATTCCTTCGACCCAGCGACGCAGGTGTTTGTGAAGGTGCTTGAATTCGATCTCGATTACCCCCGCGGCAACGCGATCCGCAACACCGAGTTCGATCTCGCGGCGGCAGAGTGGAACGCGTGGACAGATGATTACACCGATGGGATTGGCCCTGTCTTCGCAGTAGAAGATTTCTTCGGGCCGAATTTCGAAGGGGAGTATGCCTACCCGCAGCCGATGCTCTCAGATATTGAGTTCGACCATGATGACATGATTATCGGTTTGCGTGACCGTTGGGGTGATCAGGTTGGGTTTAAAAAACGCTGGCCCGATGGGAGTGGAACGGGAGGCTTCTTTGATCACGCGCCCATCGGTGATACAGCCGGGGACATTTTGCGAGCTTCGCCGAACGGAAGCGGGTGGACGATTGAGGGCAATACGGAGTCGACACCGGCGGGGAACTTCGGTCCGACGGCAGGAACCTCGAACGGTGAGGGCCCCGAAGATGGCAGTTCCAACAGTGGAGAGTTCTTTTACATGGACAGCTCGCCGGTGACGAGTCCGAACCCGACGAATGACGAAGTGGTCATGGGTGGTCTTGTGCAAGTCTCCGGTTTCAACGATGTCGTGAGCACGGTGTACAATCCGATCGACGACGCGGCTTCATTCTACCAGGGGGGCGCGATGTGGATGGGCAATGGAAGTGGCGTTCGCAGTCGAGGTTACTTGGCTTACTCCACGACGACTGCGGGAACAGATCTCTTTTTCGGTCAATCCAACGGCCTGGGCGATCTCGAGGCTTTGCTTCCGGCGGCTCCGATAGAACTGGGGAACCGTGTCTGGAACGATTCGAATGTTAACGGGATACAGGATCCCGGTGAGCCGGGTATCAACGGCGTAACGGTGGAACTTGTCGATCTGGATGATGGCGGTGCTGTGGTGGGCAGCGCAAGCACGACGACGGACGGCAACTTTGTTTTCGGCGGCCTAAACGACCAGAACATGACTTCTGGTGTGGTGCAGCAAGGTCGCAGTTACCGGCTGCGGATTCCTCTGAGTGATCCAAGTCTAGCCGGTCTTGGTGTTACGGATGCGAATCTGGGTGGCAATAATAGATCCGATTCCGATGGAACCGTGAGCGCCGGATTTTCGGTCATCGATGTAACGACTGGCGACGCGGGCGCGAACAACCACACGACCGATTTTGGTTTCAAGTCCTTAATAGGGCCAGGTTCGATTACTGGATCGGTGGCGGAAGATATCACGGATGACGACGTTGGAGACCGGCCACTGGCGGGGATGACAATGACGCTTCTGGACAGTAGCGGCGGAGTTATCGACGGAGATCCCGGAGCGGCAGGCGTGCAGCCGATAACAGCCACCACCGCCGGCGACGGCACATATATCATTTCCTCGGTTCCTGCCGGTGACTATCGCGTGCAGCGTTCCGATGCTGGAGGTTACCAAGGCGTCTCGTCCAGCGATGGGGGAGATGTCGATGTCGTGGGCGACACGACGTTGGTCACGGTGTTTTCAGGAACGCAAACAACGGGCGTTGAGTTCGTCGCGGAAAGGAAACCGTTCGGACACCTCTATGACAGCTCGACGGGCGAAATTCTTTCCGGCGGATCCATTTCCGTCAATCAGATTGGCGGCACTCCGACGACGTTCACGGTCGGTCGCGCTGGAGCTGACGGGCGTTTTGCCTTTGTTGTGGATGGACCGGGAACCTTCGAACTCCAAATCACGCCGCCTCCCGGTTACTCGCTCGACAACTCAAGGTCTGAGGCTGCCGCGAGTTTTGACCCGACCGGCATGGCTGATCCCGTCGATGTCGGCGCCGCAGAAAACGGATTGAATCCCGGGTTCCTCACCAATCCGACGGCGGCGTCCAATCCATTCTACCTCGTCTTTGAACTCGAGCCGACGACCGACCCGGTCATCATCAATAACAACCTTCCTCTACGACAGCCGCATGCGACGAGCTTTCCGCAGTTCGTTTTCGACAATGGATTGACCGGGGCGGATGCCAACCCGCTCCCGGACTTGGGTGGAAACGGGGGCAATCCGGATCGAGACCGAAAGTCGAACTTGGAGGAGTACGCGCTGGTTGGAGATGTGATGACCGGGCTTGAAGGGTGCCTTTTTTCCGTCACCGAGAATTCCGGAACCGGAGACATCGATCTTTCCTTCTCGCGTCCGGTGGGCGTGGGAGACGTGACCTACACAGTCGAATCGATCGGGGATTTGCGGAATTCCCCCGGAGGTTGGACCTCGCATGGATTCATCGCGACGACGATCATCAATAATCTCGATGGAACCGAAACACTAACATTTGCCGATATCGAAACGCTCACTGGTCTGACCACCGGATTGGGTTTTGTGCGACTGCAATTGGATCTGGACACAGACGGGAATGGATCCCCGGATGAGACCACGCATACGGATGTGCGCGGATGGAGCCGGATCGCGGTGGAAAGCGGGCACATAGAAAGCTGCAGCGATCCGTTTCCGCGCGAGCCGCTCTTCTCTGGACAGGTCGATACGACGGTCACTGGAACCACCGTCCTTGTCGACGATTCGCTCGACCTTGGAGAAGACATCGGCGCGGCGCTTCAGGCGACGGGGGAAGAATACTTTATCGAAGTTGTCGGCCCGGCCGGAAGCGCCTTCGAAGGGCGTCGGCTTGACATTGACGAGGCGGCGAGCACGGCCACGGAAATTGCTATCGACACTGCAGGACCGTTCAACACCGGCGGTCATACTGGACTCCCCGCTGACGCAGAGATATTCGTTATCCCTCACGAAACTCTCGATACGTTAACCCCGCCGCAAGAGTTCGAGACATCGGGGTTTATCATGCCGTTCGAGAACGGAGACCTTATACATCACCATGACAACACCACAGGCATGTGGAATACATTTGTTCTCTACGGGTTCGGAACGAAACAATGGGGTGACCAGAGTGAAAACGATTTCATCGACGTTGGCTCCTCCACGCTCGTCGATACCGCCAAGGGGTTCATGATCGAACCACAGAATGGCGCGATAGGTTTTGTGCAGACGGGTCTTGTGAGGGACTGGACATTCGATCATCCAGTGGGGACTGGATTCAATATCGTCGGCAATCCGTTTCCAGTGGAGCAGAGCTTTGACGGAAGGGGAATGACGGACCCGGGATTCACCGGCAGTAATCGCCACAGCGGATCGGATCGCGTGCATTTTTGGCGCGGCGACGCGACGCCTGGTGACAGGGGGTATGAGGGGTATTTCTTCCTCTCGATCGTGGTGCAAGCCACGCTTTATGAATATTGGACCAGTATGTCGAATTCCGACTACCTGGACCAAAATGATTCGCTCGTCTTCGGTCCAAGTCGGGCTGCGCTCTATCGCATGCAATCGGCGTTTCCGTCGTTTCGGGTCCCGGCGGGTTGGACCCCTTAAGGGCCGTTTTGCCGCCCTTTGGCTTCTGGTTTGCTTTGGCCTTCTGTTCTCTTGGTGAAAGGTAACTTTCATTTTCTCCAGGCCTGCCAATGGGGAAATGCCGAGGGTGTCTTTACGAGTAGGAGGCGTAATGACGATCAGGTGATGGCCTAACCTATTCTTTTTAAGGGATTTGCGGAAGGAATGAGTTCGGTGAGCATTGGGTTTCGATGAACCTTAAAAAAAATCGGAATATCTAAATATTTATGTTTACGAATGTTTTTAAAATGTTTATTTTAAAATAATGCGAGAAATCGCAATATTGCGACTAATTCATTTGAAAACTATGTGTTCATCTACTCACCAAGAATCTCAGAAAACCCGTGCCATCGAAGCTTTTGCGCCGGTGTTTGTGTTTTCAC
>JBCCWV010000240.1:0-6796 GCA_039192745.1 Verrucomicrobiota bacterium
ATTTTTCCGTCCGACGGCGCTGACGATCCCCATGGAGACGGTGCTGTCGAGGCCGAAGGGACTTCCAAAGGCGAGGGCGACGTCACCGGCTCGAACCTGAGTGCTGTCGCCGACGGTGATCGGTTCAAATTCGCGATCTGCTTTGATCTTGATGATGGCCACGTCTGTAGCTTTGTCGCTTCCGATGAGTTCGGCATCGTAGGACTTGTCGTGCCCGGAGTGGTAGACCTTGATCTCATCCACTTCACCGGCGACGTGGTGGTTGGTCAGGACGAAACCATCCGCGGAGATGATAACTCCGGAACCGACGCCGGTTTGCTTGGGTGCATTGCTTGGGTCGTAGTCCGGGAGACCGTAAAAATAACGGAGATTGCGCGGCAGACCGCGGTAGGGATCGGCGAGTGCTTTGGCGGTGTAAACGCTGACAACGGCGGGGCTTACCCGATCAACGATGTCGGCGTAACTCTTCGCGAATCCACCGGTGCGCTCGACGGGCTTTTGGTCCATCTGGAGGTGCGATTCGAGGCCGGCGTTCGCGGAAACCTGTTCATTTCCTGTAAGGATAAACGGGTAGAGCGCGGCGGTCGCGGCGATGGCAATGACACTGGTGGCGAGGATCGTTTTGGATTTCTTCATAGCGTGGGTCGACAAATGGTTTCTGACTTTTCCGGCAAAGCGACGCCGGGGAAGCCTTTTGTCTATGGACGTTTTCGCCTTCGATTTATTCGGAGGAATTCCGCCGGGATTAGCCTGCCGGAACGAGAAATTTTCGAAGAGTTGCCTTCGCCCGATCAGGATGACAATTTCAGTCTTCCGCCGTGAGGACGAGAGGTTCGCGTTCCTCGTTTTGCAGGAGGCTGCTCACGGTGCTGATGAGCTTGGGCAGTGAGTAAGGTTTCTGCAGGAAGGAGACCGGCCGTTGCTTGAGGATCTCGAGGACAGCGTGTTTATCGGTGTAACCGCTGCTCAAAAGCGTCCGGATATGTGGGTGCGAATTGAGGACCTCGTCGAGGAGTTGGAGGCCGTTTCCATCCGGAAGAACGGCATCGGAGAAGACCATGTCGAATGCGCCGTTTTCCGCTTCGAAGAGGTTTCGTGCGTCCCGCAGGTTCATGGCGGTCAGAACGTTGTAGCCATTCTTGCGCAGAGCTTCGGAAACGAATTTTGAGACGCCAGCCTCGTCTTCGACAAGGAGAATTCGCTCTCCCTCACCCTTCCGAAGATCACGGGCAGACGTGGTGCGGGTCGGCGCGGTGAGAGCCATGGAGGTTTGCTGGTCTGGTCCTTCAACGACAGACTCGGCGGTGGCCGGCAGGAACACGGTGAAAACAGAACCTTCTCCGATCACGCTGTCGACGATCACTCCACCGTTGTGTTGTTCGAGAATGCCATAAACGACGGAGAGTCCGAGGCCGGTTCCGTCAAGACCCTTGGTCGTGTAGAATGGGTCGAAGATGTTTTGAATCAATTCCTCGTTCATGCCGCAACCGGTGTCGGTCACTTCAATGTAGACGTAGTTTCCACGGGGATTCTCTTCGGAGATCAGAGAGAGCCGGCCGCTGTCGGCTTCGATGTTGCCGGTGCGGACGGTGATGCCGCCACCTCCCGGCATGGCGTCGCGCGCGTTGACGATGAGGTTGAGCAAAACCTGCTCGATTTGTCCGCGGTCGGCCCGGACCGTGCGGAGTGAATCGTCGAGCTGAATCTGGAAATTCACGTCTTCGCCGATCAAGCGGACGAGCATGTTTTCCATCGACGTGATGGCTTCGTTCAAATTGAAAACGGTTTTTGCGATGACCTGCTTCTTCGAGAAGGCGAGCAGCTGGCGCGTAAGGGAGGCCGCGCGTTCGGCCGCTTTGCGGATCTCCTCGAGGTCGAGGGTCCGCGGGTCATTCTCTTCCATCGTCGTGAGGAGCATGTCCGTGTAACCGATGATGGGGAGAAGCATGTTGTTGAAATCGTGGGCAATGCCACCGGAGAGTTTTCCGACTGCCTCCATCTTCTGCGACTGCGCCAGCTGTTCCTGGAGGTTTTCCTTTTCGGCCTCCGAGCGCATACGGTTCATGGCGCTGAGGAGGACGTCTGCACACATGCGGAGACAGGTGATGTCTTCCTTCACCCACGGACGGGAGGACTCGAGAACGTGTAAACCGAGGCAACCGGTGACGCGTCCGCCTTCCCTGATGGGTATGGCGAGAATGGTCTTCAGTCCGTGCTTCATGAGAAGCTCGCGCTCGTTCAATGCTTCGGGCGGGAGGTTCTCCGGTGCGTCGATGTAGAGGATTTCGCTCGCGCTTAACTGGTATTTCACCCACGGGTATTTCGTGGCGTGCAGTTCCTTGAACGTCTGGCGCATCAAGCGCTGCGCGCTCTCTTCCTTGCAAAGAAGCGATCGGAGCGACAATGATTTTCCGTCTTCGGTGTATTCGAAGGCGAAAGCGCTGTCCGCGTTGAAAAAGTCGACGAGGTGCGAGAGGGCGCCATCGAGTGCTTCGCGCATCGCCGAGGGCTTGTGCCGCAGGAACTCGCCGGAAACGCGGCTCACGAGGTCCTGCATGTTCGCGCGGTATTCGAGAGCTTTTTCCGTCTTGCGACGCGTGTTGACTTCCTTGCGAAGCTGTTCATTGCGCTGCTGAATCTCGCCAGTTCGTTGTTCGACGAGTTCTTCGAGACGGTGCCGGTGTTCCCGAAGTTCTTTTTCCGCCTCCACTTTGTAGAGTGCGATTTCAACGGTGGCACGGAGGCTGGCTTCTTCGAAAGGCTTGACGATGTAACCGGCTGGATTGGTGAATTTGGCCCGGTCCAGCATCTCCGGGTCGGAGTAGGCGGTCAGGAAAACGCAGGAAATGTCGAGTTCTTCCCGGATGATTCCTGCTGCCTGTATCCCGTCCATATCGCCATGCAGGACGACGTCCATCATGATGAGGTCCGGCCGGAGATCGCGTGCCTTTTGAATGGCGTCGGGACCGCTCAACGCGGTGTCAACGACGAGGCAATCCATGTTCTCCAGACATTCGCTCACGTCCTGCGCGACGATGCGTTCGTCATCAACGACGAGGACGCGGGCGCGGTGATTGGAGACGGGAGGAAGATGATCCATGGCTTGTAAGAATGTTAGAAGCGGTTTTTGTATTGGCTTTCCTGGAAGGTGATCTCAGTGCGGGTGCCTTCTTTTCCGCTGATGTAGAATTCGCCGTGCAACTGGTCGGTGAGCATGGTGACGAGTCTCATGCCGAGCGATTTGCACTGAGAGACGTCGAAGTTCTCGGGCAGTCCGACGCCGTCGTCCCAGATGAGCAGGGTGTAAACGCCGTCGTCAGTCTTGTTCACGCTGACGATGATGTTCCCGGGTCTGGTCTGGTCGGGGAAGGCATACTTCAACGAGTTGGAGACGAGTTCGGTGACGATCAATCCGCAGGGAAGGGCGGTGTCGAGTCCGAGGGTGACGCCGTTGGCGTTGAGCTGAAGATTGACCGGTTGGGTGCGACCGGTGCTCATGCGCATGATCTCATTGGTGAGGGAGCGCAGGTAATCGTGGAGATTGATGCGAGAGATGCTTTCGGACTTGTAGAGTTTCTCGTGAAGGAGACCCATTGAGCGAATGCGGGATTCCGACTCGGTGAGGACGGTGCGCATTTCATCGTTGTCCGCGCGGCGAGCCTGGAGCCGGAAGAGGCTCGAAAGGATCTGCATGTTGTTCTTCACGCGATGGTGGATCTCCCGGAGGAGGATTTCCTTTTCGCGGAGCGAGGCCGTTTGCTGGATCGAGTCCTTCAGTTTGCTCTGCGATTGCATGAGCGTGTTGACCATCTTGTTGATGGATTCGGCGAGGTCGCCGATTTCGTCGTGGCTTTTTATTTCGACGCGTTGATCAAGGGCGCCGGCCGCGACTTCATGGGCATAACGCCGGAGGGCGGCGACGGGAAGAGTGATTTGGCGGGCAAAGACGAAGGCGATAAGTGACCCAACGGAGAAAATGATGACCGCGACGATGCCGGTGAGACTGTAAACGGCGTTGATGCTCTTGTGGTAGTTCTCCAGAGAGAGTCCGATGTGGATCCAGCCCCAGTCGATGCCGCTGGCGTCGGCGCGACGAGTCAATGTGAGGGCTTCTTCCGCGGAGAAGGGCGTTGACTTCATCTCGCTTACGGGCTGCGAGTCGCGATTGGGGTTCCACTCTTCACTCAGCTGGGCTCCGTGCCAGCCTTGCGAGGTATTGACGAGCGAAAAGCCGTCTTCCCTGCGAGTGATGACGGCGTAGAGCATGTCGGGCCGTTCGCTGACAAAGCGCAGGCTTTCCTTGACGACGTCGGCGTAATCACTGCGGGAAAAGGAATCGGAAACAGCCTGGTCGAGATAGGAAGCGAGGCTGGTGGCGGTGGTTTCAAGGTCGTTGCGAATGGTGTGCTTTTGATAGATCACCATGACAAGGGCAAAGGTGCCGATGGTGAGGGCGGCGACGAAAGTCGTGATGAGCATGAAGCGCCGGAGGATTCCCGGGCGCGTGCGATTGCCTGTGGTAGAGGCGATGGCGATGGAAGGGCTCATCTTGTTCAGTCCCCGGCGGCCTCCGGTTTTCCAGCCACGGCATTGTCGTTAGCGGTCGGTTTGTCCCTGGCGAGCTTCCCGTGATCGCGAAGGATCTCGAAGAGCGCGGCTGACTCCTCCTCGCTGTATTCGTGGAATGCTTCGACGAGATTGGGAAGGAAAGGATGGTCTTTGATCTCAAGTTGAGCGGAGAGGGCGCGGTTGATCACTTCGCGGCGGGTCGAGTTGGGAGTCTGAATGGGAAAGACGAGAAATCGCGAGGGGAGGGGCGGGGATTCCGCGAGAACGGTGAGGTCGAGTGCGAGAAGTGAGTTGAGTTTGACGTTTGCCTGGAAGTCGTCGCGGGTGACGAGGGCGGCGTCGGACTGGCCGAAGTAGGTGCGGAGGACGGCATCGAAAGCGGATTCGGCGTTTGCTACCCGAGGACCAACCACCATGCCCGCGTTCGAGATGTTTTGTTCGAGCCACATCAACGGGAGGTGGCTGAATCGCGAGATAACGGCGTCGAGAGTGGCTCCGTCGAGGTCTTCGATCTTGCGGACGGGGCCGTCCTTTCGGCTCAAGAGAACGAAACGGAAGTAGCCTCCGCCTTCTTTCCCGACTGCGCAGCCAATCTCAAGCCGGACAGATTCGAGGAATTCGAACAGCGAGTGGGAGTAGATCACTGCGGCTTCGACGCGCATGGTTTCCAAAGCTTTCTCAAGAGCTTCCTTCTCGTCAAAGACGAGGACCTCGACACGTGATTGTTTGCTGAGGGAATTTGTTTCTTCCTGCCATCGGTCGAGCGCGGCTTCGAACCGTGCGCGACTGGACTGGCTATCGCTTTGAAATTGGAATCCGATGCGGATGATCTTCTCGTCGGCGGCGTTGGCGACGAGCGGAAAAATGCAAAGCGCCGTCAACGCGATGGTAGCGGCACATGCACGAATACCCCTCGACCAAACCGGGATACTGGATTCCACATTCGTCATTCTTCAGTCCGCGCGCCGGCCGGAGAGTTTGCCTAGAAGCCCACTTTCGGGACGGACACCACGAGCGGCTTTGGTTTGGGATTCGAAACGTTGCTGGATTTCGCCGACCATCTGCAACACGTGATCCTGTTGCATGCGTGATTCGGACGACTGAATGATTGTCATGCTCTTTTCGAAAGAGCCCCAGTTGAGGATTTCGAGGACGATGTTCCGGCTGCCCCAGGCGAGGGATTCCTTTTCAGATGGAAGGGCGAGTTCGACGGCGTTTGATCCGACGAGGAATTCGGCGAAGTCGTCGATGACGTATTCTTGCTGCGAGGGATCACCGACAAGGCGAAAGCGCGTTCCGACGGGGAACTTCGACCAATCGGCGGAGGCGCTGCGCACGATTCCGGTTTGCACGCCGGAGCCAAGTGCGGTGCGTTCGAGATCGCTGGCAAGAAGCTCGTTTTGCTGGAAGCGGGCGGTCGATTCCACGGTGACGAATCGCTCATGGACGCCCACCGGCATGCGGGGAAGCGCGGCGGTTTCATCTTCCTCCGCGCGTGTGATGGCGCCGGCGATGGTGAAGTTTCCACGTGAAGTGACGATGCCTTCGACATTCGGCTCTTCGGATTTTTCCTCCGTTGTTTCCTCTTCCGACGGAGTCGTTGTATCAAGTTCTTCGACATCGGCAGCGACGATGTTCGCTGTGTCTGCGGCGACGGGTGGTAGCGCACCAAAGGCAAGTTCCGTCACGCTGACCGAAGTGGCAGGCATGGCGTCCTGCACTGGTGTCGCAACAGGAACATTTTCGAGTTCCGGCTGTTCTGCGATTTCACCGGCAGGGTCAGCGTCTTCACGAGCTTCCTGAAGAACGGAAGAGGCGTAAGCAAGGAGGTCACCCTGGGCGAGTAGAGATTCGTCGCCTTGCTGTTGTTCGGAGCGCTCGACCAAAGTCACAAATTCATCCGCGGGCATGTCCCAAGGTGAGTGACGTTCTCCCTCGTAAGCGGGACCGGCGACAAGGAGCGCTTCCGGTAGCTCCGAGGGTTCCTCGGTTTTGGTCGTGACAGTGGACTCCGTTTGGGTAAGGGCGTCCAAATTGGCGGTCGAAAGGCTCGACGTGGCGTCCCTTTCCGCCAGGCGGGGGAGCGAACAGCCCGAGAGCGCCAGGATGGCGATCATCGAGGCCGCGAGGACTCTATTGCTGCGAACAATCTGCGTATTCATCTCTTTTTCAGGGAGTTACAGGCGGTGTGGACGCCTTTTTTAATATTTGTTAATATTATGAAAAA
>JBCCWV010000241.1:0-6749 GCA_039192745.1 Verrucomicrobiota bacterium
GCCAGAAGTTGGGAGGACTGCTGATCAACGGGCAATTCATCGAACTCAATCCGTCCCAAGGAACTTCTCGGTCACGGTGTTGGTTTCACCTGCTTCAGTATACACCCCAATTCCGTGTTCAGATTCAATGATCGATCCCGTGTTGAGCGAGAGCGCATCGCGAATCCCCACACTGAAGCTGACACTGTCTGCGCTGATGGCGCTGCTGTTATCCGAAAACGCATATGAATTGGTGACGACCCCGCCAAAGGCTTCGATGGCTGTGCCGCCACCAAAGCCAATTGACGATACCACCAGCCTGTCTCCATCGATTCCACTGGAGCCCGCGGATTCGGCATCTCCGAAACTTGCGACCACTTGCCTGCTCTCAATCCCCGATCCAGAAAGAAAAGACTTTCCGTAGCTCCCGTGGACGAGCTCGGCCTCTATCCCGTTGTCTCCTGAATCCACGCCGTTGCCGGCGGACACGCCCCAGGATCCGCTCACGATGCGACCAAACAATCCAGTCCCGGTGATGGAATTCCCTTCACTGTTCGTGGCAATGACCCCGGCCGATACACCCGTTCCGGAGGAACTCGTCCCGCGGGATTCTGCCACGATATTGGCAGTTATTCCTTCTCCGGCACCTGTTGAGACACCGTAAGAGTGACGAACGATTAGACCGGTGATCCCGGCCCCACCACACTGGTTGGCAATCGAATCGGACACCAATCCCGCCCTGATCCCGACTCCGCCGACACTGCTGACGAAGCATTGCGAGACGCCCGTTGTGTCGACCTGTCCCAGGTCGATGCCATCGCCGGAGCAACCCGAGACGGAGACGTCGGAGACCCGGACGTTGGCCGGGCCTGTCGTCTCTGGTTCAATCCCGTTCGCGAAGCTTCCTCGAATGTTTCCATTTTTGACGACACAACCGGAAGCGGATGACCCCAACACGATAGCCGTCCCGCCGGACGTGGCAATACCGCGAGAGACTTGGAACCCATTTAGATCGAGAACGACATCCGGTCCGGTCACGCGTATCCCGTTCGTCTTGAAAACGGTGAGATTGTCCGTCAGGTAGTAGCTTCCTGCATTTGCGATGACGACTTCGTCATCACTGTCACCGGAGAGGGTTGCCACATCGATGCGCGGTTCGACTTGGGCAAGGGTCTTGAAAATCGGAGCCGGGCCGGCTGCAGGATCGACAGGTCCTTGGGCGGCAAGCCAACCGACCGCGGCGAAGGAAGGAAGCGCGAGTAAAATGAGGAGTGGTTTTGATACTTTCATAGAGGAAAGACTGAACTAAGGACCCTACGTCTGACGAATCAAGGACAACCGACGAAACTGCAGAGTGCCATCGAAGTGATTTTTCCCCAGTGAGCATGCGACGACTCGAGTGCTTGTTTGCAGGGGCGGCACACAATCAGTAAGTACCGTCAGGGTCGGTCAATATTTTCTGGCAACCCTTCTTGCGTTCGAAATAGGGACATGTCTACGCGCCTTCTCCCACGTTTTACCAGACTCGGTCGCCATTCGGTATCTTCAGGCACCCCAATTGGCGGTAGATGTATGCACCCCGAATGAAAGGGGGCGGCTCATCGACTAGAGGGCGTCTCTCTTCCTTTCGCTGATGCCTCGGCAAACCCTTGCCTCCTCGACTTGGAGTTCGTCTTTGAGCTGCTCCCAAAAGACCCTTCTCGTGGTGGCATTTACCCCGGCGATGCTCTCTGCTTTCCAAACGACGTGCACTCACCGTACCGCCTTTGACCTAGAGTCCGGTTATCGCCGACGACGAAATCCGAGCGCGCATGCGGCTAGGCCAAGGAGAAGGCTTGATGGTTCCGGAACCACAGTGAAGGTCAAGGTGTAGTTTGCTGCCCCGGCCGTTTCCTGGACCCAAAACGCCTGGTTCCCGGATCCGATCGGACCGGCCCCAAGTTCCCCGGGCAAGAGGACTTCGCCATTGCTAAAGAGAGCATTGTCGTCGAGATCGCCGGCGGTCAGCCCAGGGAAGGAAGAGTCGGCTCGATAGCCGATGAAACTTTGGGAGGTGAGCCCTGATCGGGTCGCGGTGATCGTTTCGATGGAAAGTCCAAACGCTAGTTCAAAGGTGAAGAAATCCGCGTCGGATCCGTTCGTGGCTCCAGAGCCAGTGCCACCAACCTGGCCTTCGATCGTATTTAAACCGAGACTAAGGGTCAAAAGAGTAGGTGCTGCGAGATTGTCGGACAGTTCGCCATCGACCCCTTCGGCAAAGATGGTGACCGCTGAGGCGCTACTGATCATTCCGAGAAAGGCGACAGCAAGAGGGAGGAGCAGCAATCGATTCATGGGCGATAGGTAACCCGCGGTCATGGAACGACAAACGACTTTTTCCCATGATTGAATGGCCGCCCTTCTGCTGAACGTCGGTTCGCCATTATTGGCCTCGGGCCCATTCGGGAACTTTGCCATGACCGGTCTGCTTTCCGTCGAGAAGCCAAGACAAGTTGAAAACGGCAAGTTGAATTTCGGAGAACATGCCGTTCTTGCCACCCTCGAAATTGAGGAAGCAACTTCCCTCGCTAGCAGTCCCCGGTCTTCCTACCGCGAGGCTGGAGTATGAACTGGGTCCTCCGAAAACGAGGCGTTTGACCGGCCAGGTTTCACCTCCGTCGAAACTGGCCCAGACCGTGATCCTTTCGCGTCCCTGGCTTTGTGAGGCGCCTGCCCGATCATTCGAAGGCAGGACTCCGCGCTCGGTATCGAGGTTGGAGTAAAGGAGGATATCGCGGTCCTTGACCGGTAGCCTAACAAGTCCACCCATACAGCCATAGGAAGTCCCGCGTGGGCCATCTGGCAGGATCTCGGATCGCCGGAAGTTCAGCCAGCGGTACCCTCCGTCATGGCTCCACGCGAAGAAGCGGTTGCCTTGGTTCATGTGTTCACGGGAGCTGTAGAGAATGCGCCCGTCCGAGAGTTCGGCGAGAGCGCCTTCGCCGGTGCCGAAAACAGGAAAAGGCGCACTGGTCTGCCACGTCTTGCCGCGGTCGTCACTGTAGATGGCTGTGTTGTAGTTGTAAGGGCGAAAGGGAAGGGTGTTCGATGCAATCCAGCGAACCGGCATGATAAGTCGTCCCTCGTTTTCGCCGAACAAGATGGTGACTCCGGGTTGCATGGCAGCGGCTCCTAACTGCCCGTCCTTCGAAGCGCCATGCCCGATACGGTTGGGCAGGACTGTGATTAATTCGCGTGTCCAACCCAGGCCGTTGTCGTCACTAACCCATCGATGGCCCTTTGGATTCACGAGCGAGATGGTGCCGGTGACTTCGTCGACGATGGCGTTGCCCAATCCGGCTTCTTCGCCGATTTCGATCGGGTCGCTCCACATTATTCCGCTGTCGGTGCTTCGACGGACCTTCGTCCGGTGGAAGGCGAGCACGGATCCATCCTTGGCTGTCACGATGTTCCGCCCGCCTCTCACTTTCTTCGCTCCCTCACCGAACAGCGACGTCAGTGCGAATTGAGGAGTGCTAAGGAAAGCTTCCGCTGTCCCCTGGGGAACCTCCACGACCGGATCGTTCGTGATCTGGGCGTCCATCAAGGAGGTCACGAAAAATGGAAAGATGGCCGGGAGAATTCTGGCGAGCATTGAAATCAGTAAATGGGATTGGCCATTGAATGCCGTTAGTCCGACCCCGGCGACCCCACATCCACGCAAACCAGCTCTTTGTCATTGCGGGCGAAAATCTGCGTCCCAGCGAAAGCGGGTTGGGACCAGACGACGTTGGTGTTTCGCCGACGAAGAAAAGTCGTCGGCTCGATGATCTTGGTCCGGCTGATTTCCCGGTATCCTTCAGGATTCAGTTCGGCGATGATGAGGTTGCCTTCCTCGGTGAATATCCACGTGCGGTCGCCGTTTTGCACCATGAACAAGGTTGCCCAGATGCCCTCCGGCATCGCTTCGTCCACGCTTTCCCAGACGCGGTCTCCGTTCGATACCTTGAGGCAACGTAACTGGCCGTAGCTGTCCACGCCGTAAATGAAATCACCGCGGATGAAGGGTGGGCTGATCATCGATTGGAGAGCATCCGTCTTTCTTTCGCTCACGCCACGGCGAGCCCACAGTTCCTCGACTTTGAGTTCGTCTTTATGCAGTCGCAGCAGGCGCGAGCCTTCCCCGATGGTCGTCAGAAACATCCGCTCGCCGGTTTCATCGAGGGCGGGGCCCGACACGTTGATTGGCCAACGGTCGGGCGGCGTCGGGTGCTCCCAAAAGACTTTACCCGTTGCGGCATCCATCCCGGCGATGCGCTCTGCCGTCCAAACAACGAGCACCCGCTTTCCCGCCTGTTCGATCATAACAGGAGACACATAAGAAGCCCGGTCATCGAAGGCACGCCAGACTTCTTCGCCGGTGAGTTTATCAAAGGCCACGATGCAGGCCCCGGCGGCGCCTCCTAGTTGCACGATCACATGGCCGCCCTCGACAAGCGGCGAGCCCGCGATTCCCCAAATCGGCATGTCGATGGAATACTCTTTACCGCCGTCTTTCTGCCAGAGGACTTCGCCGGTAGTCGCGTCGAGACAATGCAGATGCCCCATGGTTCCCAATGCCCATGCAAGGTCGCCCTCGATCGTCACGCTGGACCGAGGCCCCAGCGAAAAACCGACTTCCTTGTAATCGCAGGGATAGGCGTGCACCCACAGTTGCTCACCCGTTTCCCGATCAAGGCAGACCACGCGTTCTTCGTCTTCGGTTCGATCCATGACGAAAACCCGGGACCCTTTCACGGTGGGACCGCTGTATCCCGGCCCGATGGGAGCGCTCCACTTGGGCTTCAGCTCTGCGTTGGAAAATTTCTCGACGACATTCTTTTCCGTCCACACACCCATGCGGCCCGTCCCCCGAAACTCGGGCCAATCGGAGGCGTGCAACGGAGGACCGTGCAGGGAGAAAAGAACGATCGCGCAGAAGATCGGAGTTTGAAACAAGTGCATGGCTGAGAAGGAATGGTGACAAGATCAAGCTTCTCAGCCGATTTCGTTCGAGCCCCCGATGAATTTGCCGACTGCGTCCCTTGCACCACGAAGTCTACCGTCGGCGGCGCAGGACGAAAAGGCCACCCAGGATTTTGCAGCTTCTTTGAGGTTATCTCCGTCGACGAACAAGAGTTGTGCCGATTACGGAGGCAATGACCAAAGCAATGGCACCAGGCTCAGGGACCGGAACGGTCGTCGCTTCAAAGACGATATCGTGCATCCCTGTGAAGAGGGTCGAACCGGCATTGCTGAGTACTTCCATTCGAACGTATTGAACGGTGGCAGGCGCAAAATCGTAAGCGACAGGTCCGGGATCGAGGGCAGTGGCTCCGGACAATAAACTTACCGGGTTGCTGAAACCACTGTCATTGGAACCAACCAAGTTGAAGCCCACCACGGCCGATGTCCCATCCGCGTTCCAAATCGCAATGGAACTGAGTTCCATAGAACTGCCCATGTTAAAGATGATGTTTCCCGACATCACGCCAATGGCGCTTAGCCATACATTGGAAGTGGTCGGAGCACTCGCCACATAAGTATCAAAGTCCGTGCTCCCGCTAACGTAGGATGGAGTTAGGTCCGACGGATTGATGAGCGCGGTTATGGGAAACAATGGGTCGAATTCACCCATGTCCGTGGAAACGCTTATTGGAGCGACGACAACGCCTCCAAGCGCGACGGTCGCCAGGAGCCCGATCGCGAAGAATGTGACTGCTAATTTTCCCATAATTTTCACATTATGATTTTGCGCCTTTAAAATAGAAAATATTGCAAAAAACGATGAATTTCAAGACGTATTAGATATTTGACGATACTGAATAAAACGTCGTCTGCCCCGGGCGGGTGAGCTTGGTCTTCCATTGAATCGCGTCGCGGAGATTGGACGGCGAAGTCCGGTGCACTTGAAGGTGATCGCATCGATTGAACTTCACAAACGCGACCAATTCCTTTTCAAGCGCAGCGAGAAAGGCCTCGATCTTCACGAGCCAGGGCTCGAGCGCGAGATGTTGAATATGAAAGACGGCTTTCTTTCGTTCGACCTTGCAATCCATGCGGGCGGCGAGCCTGCCATCCCAAAGGATCGGGAGCGAAAAGTAGCCGTGACGTCGCTTGGAAGCCGGGAGGTAACACTCGATGAGATAATCGAAATCGAAGAGCGCCTGCATGCGCTTTCGCTGGATGACGAGGTTGTCGAAGGGTGAGAGAATTTTTACTCTGCCGCGAGTGAGGCGTTTGCCGAGAAGGTTGAGCGACTCGGGAAGAATGAAGTAGTCCTGCTCTCCGACGCGAACGCGATTGATCTCTCCCGCCGATTCCATTTCCTCCATTACTCGTGCGACGCCTCGCTTTCGTCCCGCGCGTAAGTAAGCCACTTCGGCAGCCCGCCCCAGTCCATTCGCCTGCAAGAAGCGAACGACGAGATGACGGGCGTATTCCTCCTCTCCCGGTTCCTTCGTATTCGTGCCCGAGGGAAGCACCCGCTCGGTGAGGTCGTAAACTTTCTGAAAATTGATTCGGCGCGCGCACATCAAGTCGCCTTGCATGAAGAGATTCTCGAGAGCTCGCTTGGCGGGCTTGGCCCTCCATTCCCCCGCCTTTTTGCGGCCTCCATGTTCAAAGTCCCGTGCGAGGAGTGGACCTTCCGCAGTGATGCGTTCGAGGACCGCCTTCTCCATCTTCGCGTCCCGCTCAAACCAATGCTCCTGCTCCCTGCGTGCGAGCGCATTCTTGCGGGGCAGGCTGAA
>JBCCWV010000242.1:0-6714 GCA_039192745.1 Verrucomicrobiota bacterium
ATACCGGGAAAACCCTGCCAAAAACGGTGCTTTTTGTTTCACACCCAAGAGTAATCCGGGCAGGGTTTTTCCGCCACTCTATCCTAACAGTTTCACTACTTTCTTCCCACGATACACACCCTTATCTACGTGGCATTCGGGTCTGGCAATATTTTTTGACATAGTGGCCAGTTTCCTCGTCACCCGTTGGCGGTGCGGAGCGATTTTTCGCACCAGATGAACTTTAAGGGGATTGGAGCAAAGGGAGCTTGGCCAGCAGCTGTTCGCAATACTCGTATTGCTCAAGATCGTCCAGCCAGTGTTGAGGTATGCCCTCGATTCCGAAGTGGGCTCCTATGACCATACCGATGGCAATCGCTCGTGAAGCGTTGTCTCCTCCCACCATGGCGTTGGCTTGCAGTGCGTTTTTGAGTCCATCCTGTTCGTCCACATACTTGAGAATGAAGTAGACCGATCCTGGCAGCGTGCCTTCGGTGGGACTCGCCTTTCCGACTTTGATCGGCTCCGAGCGTCCCACATCCCACAGGCGTGCCATGGAAGTCAGCGCCAAGTCATCACAGAACGGCTCCTTCGATAAAGGCGATTCATCATTGAGAACTTCATCGGCCTTAGCCATCCCCTGAAGGGCCTTGGCTTGGAAAAAGCCGCCCATTAGTTCGGCAACCTCCGTGATGGCTGCTCTCGGGTGTGCTCCTTGGATCACCCGGTGGGTGACCCGCGCGAAAAATTCGCCTCCTCCCAATGCTTCTTCAGCCCGGTGAGTGAACATCGCTTTCCGCGCGACCTTCACCAAGGCTTCTTCGTCAGAATAGCAGGCGTGCGCCGCGACGTGGCGAATGGCCATGGCATTGGACATGCCTCCGAGGTCTTCGGCGTCCACCCCTTGAGCGACCTGCGAGTAAGTCTCGCGGGTCATGGTGCAAATCCAGGAGCCCCAATTGTTCTCCAAGCGGTCTTTCCAATGGGGGATCAGCGAGGCGACGTCGAAATCGGGAGGATTGCCATCACGTTGCGCCAGATACTCCAAAACGAGGATGTTGTAGTCCCCATTGTCCGTTGTCCCACCAGCGGTCTTACCAGGATGATAATTCCTCTCTCCCCAGCCGATCCCGTGAGTTGCTCCTCCTGTGGCTTCCCCCGGGGAATAGTAGCGGTCGACAGGCTTGCGACCGTAAGCTTCGAAGATTTTCTGCGCGTCGTATTCGTAGTGCGTGCCCAGGCAGAGGGCATCTCCGGTAATGGCGCCGAAGAAGGATCCTCGTATGGCACTGGTTGTGGAAACGGTTGGCATGAAAAAATTGGGTGGAAGGGTGAGCGGTCACACGGCGTCGGCTTCGCTTTCTTGGTGTTGTTGCACCAGAATAATGCCCAGAAGCTTCAATCGCCCGGATACATTCTCATTAAGAAAGTAATGAAGCCGATTCTCGAAGAGGAAGTTCTTGGCATCGAAACGGAGTTCTACCGTTGTTATCGTTGATTACGAGTGTGCGACGGGAAAGGATAACAATCGAGAGCACGGTCGTCTTGCCGGGACGATAGAGATCAACGGCGACTTTCTCCAGCGGAGCAAATAGCGACAGTATTACGTTCCGAGTCGGTTCTGCCGTCCCCGAACCTACCTCTGCACTTCTGCTTGGAATAGGTGCATTGGGATTGGCGTGGAGACGTCGTTGAATCCTGTAAGTTGAAGAACTAGCGAATAACGGGGAGAGGGCTCAGGCGAGAAATCACTGGAGCAGGCCCATCCGTGATTGATGAGATGGCTTCTAAACTCAGTCTTTCTGCTCCGATGCCTTGCTCGCGATTGGGAAGACCCTACGATTCCGAATCTTCTTTTTCCGGTTCGGGAATTCCAAAGACTCGCTTTAGAAACTCGCGGTCCTGAAAGCTGTCCCGATCCTTTTCGGCCTGTCTGGCGATGACGAGCCCCTTTGAGGGAATCACATAGAGTCGATTCCTCTCTTTTCCCATCGCGGCATAAAGGTCCGTCTCTCCGTCCGGAAAAATGAATCCGCCAGGCGCCTCGGGATCGGGAACGTAAGGCTGACCCGCGGAAGGCATCCCTCCTTTCGCATTTAACCAAAGGGCAAGTCCATGACCGGGATTCGGGTCGCTCGGTTCCCGCAGTTCACGCATCCGTTCGGTCGAGATGATTTCTTCCCCGTTCCATTTTCCTTCATCGAGCAGGAGTTGTCCGAATCGTGCCCAGTCCCGTGCCGTGATCCAGGCACCGTTTGGGATGTGCGGGTTTCCCGAATGGTCATGGACCCATTTTCCATGTTCGACACTGATCGGGGTGAGAATACGGGATTCGAGATACTCGAGCGGGTTCATCTCGAGTTCTTTTAACTTTCGTTCAAGCACGGCACCGAGGGCGTAGTAACAACTCGGGCCGTAAGCGAATCGAGTTCCCGGTTTCGACCAGATTGGCAAGCCAATCGCATGCTGGTAGAGGTCGTCGGCCAGGGTCGGGCGGTCATGGCCTTGCAAGTTCACGAGGTCCTGACCCAAGCCGGCATTGAGCTGAAGGAGTTCGCGGAGGGTGATCGTCTCCCGCCGCGGATCGCCGCTCCATTCTGTTAGGGTCTTCGCCGCCTTTTCGTCGAATGACGCGATCAATCCATCATCGATCATCGCGGCGACCACCACTCCCCAGAAACCCTTTGTCCCGCTGTGGATGTGGAAGGTGCTTTCCGCGGTGACTCCCTCCGCATAGACTTCGAAGACGAGTTCGCCTTTCTCGAGAATCACGAGCGAGGTTCCCCCATGCCGTTTCGAATAAGCTGCGGCAGATTCTGCTCGCGCCTCGAAAGTCGCCTTTGCAGAAAGCGGCGGACCAAGATCTTCCTCAATGCGATCAGCGACCTGACGCTGGCGCTTCCAGAGGAATTTCTTCAACTCATTCGTCGTGACGAGTTTGTTTTTGTCTTCATCGGCGAGTTGGAAAAAGAACCTTTCCCCCGCTTCGGCTTCATCGAGCTGGCCGTCCCCATTCTGATCCAATTCCGCAAAGCGCTCGGCAAAGACCTGCGCCGCAGCCGGGGAAAGCGACGAGACGAAGAGAACGCAGGTCGCGATGGCGGAGAATAGACCGGGCGAAAGACGGGTTTTCATTTCACGATGTAACCCCGAATTGATCGCGCCGTTTCTCTCTCGATGGAGAATAAGAGCGAGGTGCCGGGTAGGCGGCGGGTTAGAACTCGAAAAAGCGATCACTACAAAGCGGAGCGGCTGCTCATGGTCTTCCGCTAGGTCAGCGACGCCCTTGCACCCCATCTAATCCGATCGCCCAATGCGGTTTCAATTTTGGTCTTGAAAAAGCATATTCCTATCAGTTGTTCTCCCGTCTGAATTGCGATTTTCCTGATGAATTGGCAACGTCTTTTTCCCGTGAGTAGCCTTCTTATGATGGCGGCCCTGCTGCACGGGTTGATTCCTGTGTTGGCCGAAGAGCCCCGTCGGATCTCACGCCCAATCCAGACCGAGATTGTGAATCTGAAAGGCTTGGACGCGCTGCGCGCAGAAGCTGAGACCTTTGTCGCTCAAAAGCCCTCGGCCGACGGTCGTTTCATCG
Source organism: Verrucomicrobiota bacterium (assembly GCA_039192745.1). Lineage (GTDB taxonomy): Bacteria > Verrucomicrobiota > Verrucomicrobiia > Verrucomicrobiales > DEV007 > JBCCWV01. The sequence continues at coordinate 3,575 of JBCCWV010000242.1, forward strand.
ATGCCGAAGATTGGCCCACCCAAATCCGATTCACGCGGCTGTCGAAGGGATTCCTCACTTTCCAGGTAAGGGTCAATTACGGAAAAGCATCCGGCGACCCGCCAATCGTCCGCTGGGCGAACAGCGAAAATGTCCCAGAGACCTCCATCGAACCGAAACAACTCTTGAGCAACGCGCAGCAGAAGGAGCTGCTCACCTGGCTCAAGGCGGAATCACTCGACCCGGAGACGACTCATCTCGTCGCTCTCGGCGAGGACGGGACGGCCTATGGACAGACCAGTTCGATCCGATTTTTAGTGCCCGATGAAGCGGAACCGGTTTTTCGGGTCATTGCCTTTTTGCACCGCGAGATCTTCGAGAGCAAGTCGGACCTATTCCGAGTGACACGGAATGACCGAAAACCGAGAGAGACCCCTGACAACAGGTGACCGAGGGAAAGGATTGACGCACTTCTCACACAGTCTCTTCCGGCTTTGGCGACGGGAACCACTACCATTTTCCACGACAAACGCCCTTATCTACGCGCCATTCTTGACTGATCCGGATGGCACTTACTTAAGCGGCTTGTCGGCTTGTAGACCGGTGAGGGCACCGACGCTCCTTTTCCTCATTTCCAATATCTACATCAAGACCGCTTCACCGATTCACAAGCCGAAATGCTGTGTAACAAAACTTCCGGCACCCAAAAGTAGAATATGGCCACGCTCCCTCTCAACTCTCAAGCCATAGGTTTCCGGGGATTGCAGGGGATCGGTCGTGTCTACACTTACACGTCCTGACTATTCGCTGATCTGTCATAGCCGATCCAGTGCACGACGCTTGCCGGGCTGGCGGTTTGTTTTTAGGGGAACGAGCGTAGGGTGACGGTCGCATGTCTGGAAAGCCGGATGATATCGTCGCCTACAACCGTGAGAAGTGGGACGCGCAGGTGGCGAAAGGGGATCGTTGGACGGTTCCATTCAGCCCGGATGTCATTGCGAGGGCTCGACAGGGCGAGTTCTCGATTTTACTGACGCCGTCGAAGCCGGTGCCGATGAACTGGTTCCCGCCCCTCGAGGGATGCCGGGTGCTCTGTCTGGCCTCTGGCGGTGGCCAACAAGGACCGGTGCTCGCTGCTGCCGGCGCCGAGGTCACGGTGTTCGACAACTCACCTCGGCAACTCGCCCAGGATCGGCTGGTGGCCAAACGCGAAGACTTGGAGATCGAAACGGTGGAGGGGGATATGGGCGACCTTTCGCGCTTCGAACCGGAGTCGTTCGATTTCGTTTTCCACCCCTGCTCGAACGGCTTTGTCGACGATGTCAAACCGGTCTGGCGCGGCGCCTTTCGCGTCCTCCGCCCGGGCGGCGACCTAGTCTCGGGCTTCTGCAATCCGGTGCTCTACCTGTTCGATGACGAACGGCGGGCGAAGGGTGAACTCGTCGTCAGGCATCGCATTCACTATTCTGATCTCACCAGTCTCACCGACGAGGAGTTCGCCCGCTACTCGAACGAGGACGACCCGGCGTCCTTTGGTCATACGCTAGACGACCAGATCGGCGGGCAGATCGCCGCCGGGTTCGCGATCACCGGGTTCTACAAAGATGACTGGGGGGCCGGTTCGGAGGAGGCACTCTCGAAATACATTAAGACCTTCATCGCGACCAAGGCGACCAAACCGGCCTGATCCTCCAGTGCTTTTTCGTTCGCAGGATGGAGGAAGATTCTGAGGAGAAGTGTGATATTCTCTTTTTGTGACAGAGGCCGAAACAAAAGTGCTCATTCGGGAAATTGACGACCGAAAGGCCCGGCGTGCCAGAGATGCCTCCATGGAGGAAAAGATATTGGATGGACCACGGCTATTTCGTCTTTCATGTGAGGCCATCAAGGCAGGTTTGCGCTTGGATCATCCCGAGGCCACAGAGGAGGAGTTACACGAATTGCTCATCGCTCGCGTTTATAAGCGGTGAAGTACGGAGAAGAAGCTGTCTATGCACTCCTCGATTTGCTGAACGAGGCAGAGATTTCGTACATGCTGGTCGGTTCATTCTCCTCGAACGCTTATGGTGAGGCGCGGGCGACGAAGGACGCAGATTTCGTTGTCGAAATCAGTGAGGAAGACCGCCGAGGATTGCTGTCTAAGCTGCCTGCGGAATTTGAGGCCGACCCGCAGGCAAGTTTCGAGACCATTACCGGGCACACTCGCCAGATTCTCCGTATTCCTTCCATCCCGTTCGAGATCGAGCTCTTTGACCTGAGCAACGAAGAATTCGATCAGGAACGTTTTTCCCGTCGCGTAAAGACTTCCATCGGAAACCGGACTCTTTGGTTGCCGACTGCGGAAGATGTCATCATTCAGAAGTTGCGATGGACGAAGCTTGGCAAAAGGGACAAGGATTTTCTGGATGTGGTTGGGATTCTAAAAGTGCGAGGGCACAAACTCGCCTGGGATTACATTGAAAAGTGGTGCGGCAAACTGGAGCTAATGGAAGTTTTGCAGGATGCTCGGGAAGAGGCGGGAAGTGGCTGCGGGCCGGGATGATTACTTCCGGTCGGAGCAAGGCTTAATGTTCGCCGGCTTTTAAGGGGCGATGTCGGCACGCTGATGAAGCCATCGCGAATTCGGAACGCTTCGAGAGTCCTTACGTCGAGGCTCTTTGCACCCTGCCGGTTATCGCCGACGACGAAATCCGAGTGCGCATGCGGCTAGACCAAGGAGAAGGTTTGATGGTTCCGGAACTACAGTGAAGGTCAGGGTGTAGTTTGCCGCCCCGGCCGTTTCCTGGACCCAAAACGCTTGGTTCCCGTATCTGATCAGATCGCCCCCAAGTTCCCTGGGCAAGAGGACTTCGCCATTGCTAAAGAGAGCATTGTCGTTGTGGCGTGCGGCGCTCGGCTCTCGGCATGGGTTGCGGCCCGCGAACTGCTTAATGGCATTTTCATCGCTTTCCGCTGCTGTATTACCTGAGAACTGACGCTGGTCGATCTTCCTGCTGGAAGGATGGCCTAAGCCTTTCGGATCGTGTGGTCCTCACGGTCGCCTTTTATCGCGGGTGGATACTTGTCCGAAAACCTCTCGTGATGGAAATGGTCCGGCAAGAAACCAGAGAATCGGGTCGAAGGATTCTGTGGTAGCTCTCAGCAGTATTGCCAGAAGTTGG
>JBCCWV010000243.1:0-6586 GCA_039192745.1 Verrucomicrobiota bacterium
GACGAGAAAAGGAACCCGGGTGCCGGCTTCGTTCATGGTTCGTTTGCCGCCCTGTAGCCGAAAGTCTCCCATGCGATTGGTCAGGCTCCCGCCGGTTCCGTTGTCGCCGGTGAAGATGACGAGGGTATTCTCGGTCAGCTCCAACTCATCGAGCTTTGCGAGAAGTCGTCCCACAATCTGATCCATGTAGTAGACCATCAATCCGTTGGTCTGCTCTTTTTTCCCAAGATCGCTCGGAAAGTTTGCCCGGGCCGCTTCGAGATCGCCGGGAGGGACGATCAAGGGCGTGTGGACAAGGTTCATCGGGAAATAGGCCAGAAAGGGGCGTTCCCGATTTCGTTCCATGAAATCCATGAGGAACTCGGCATGGTGATCAGGACCAAAGACCTCTCTGCCATGAACTCGGAGTTTTCCGTTCTCATAGTGATGAGGAGCAAAATAGCGGCTCGGCCTCACCCCATCCCAGTACTGCACCCAGAGACTGTATTCCTCAAAGCCGTGGGAAACCGGCTGATCGGGGTAGGTTTGGAAATTCCCGAGATGCCACTTCCCTGCGATGGCGGTAGCATAGCCCGCCTCTTGGAAAACTTGCCCGAACGTTTTTAAGTGAACCGGAAGTCGATTCGTGTCTTCGTGATCACTCGGACTGTCGAGGCGTTCGAGGAAACCGGTGCGATTGGGGTGGAGCCCGGTGAGGATCATGGCACGAGTCGGCGTGCAGACAGGCGACGCGTAGGCATTCTCAAACAAAGCTCCCTCTTGGGCCATTCGGTCCAGGTGAGGCGTCGCATAGATCGTATTGCCGTAGCAAGCCAGGTTTTCAGCTCCGAGATCATCTGCCATGATGAGGAGAACATTCGGCTGGGCGCCAAGTGCCGGGAATCCGGACAAAGCGGAAAGCGCCAAGAAGACAGCGACTGTTCTCAGTATCTGAGAAGACGGGTATTTCGGACTCGTGTCAGGCTTCATAGGATTTTACTGCCTCTTTTCACCGCTTTGCAGGAACTTTTCGCGCCTGGCTCGGCTTGCCGGAGATGAACACGACTTTTGCAGGTTAAATTGCCGAAAGCTGCGTCAGGCCTCTTGAGGTCAAAAGGCTAAGCAGGAGAATCAAATGCTTCATAAAAAGGCGGATGAATGATCCTGTGAGATTATCTCGAAATTTCGATTCGATCGATACCGACCATGTAGCGATCGAGCGCTGCTGAGTTCTTGCCGATGAGATGGATGTCGATCTGGAGCGGCTCGGTCGGGCTGATGTTGACATTCTCAAACCGCAGTGGCTCACCCTGACGGACTTGGTATTTTATTAAAGGGACAGACAGTTAACCTCAGAGTTTCATAGAAGCGTGTGTTGATGTCCCCGATTTGCAGGATTTCACCGACATTTCGGAGTGTTGCCAAACCTCACCACTACCAACCCTCCCGCACTTGCTCGCGAATTACCCATTAAACTCCGATTGCCCCTTGATCTTCATCCCCTCCGGATCCCACTCCAGCATCTTCCCCGTTCGTTGCGCAATCCCGCCCAATAACACCATGTCCGTCAACGGAGCGGCGTAGTCGAAGTTCGACTTGGGGGTGGGGCCTTCGTTTTTGATGGCGCGGCACCATTCTTGGATCGGGCCGCCCTTTCCGTTGTGGGGGAGGCGGTTCGGTCAGCTCGTCGATCCCGCGCTCGTTGAAGCGGTGGATCCACAGCCGCACCGCGCTGGTCGGACACATGAAACATCTCACAGACAAGATCACGGCTGTGTCCCTCGAGCAGGGCGCGGATCACACTGAGGCGCAGAAAGCCCTCCTGCGTGGGCGCCGCCCCGATCGCCACAGACAATTCCTCGGCCGTCGTGTTCTCAGCATTGGGACGGATACGCTTCGCGCTCAGCCACGGAAACTCGCACCCAAGGAAACGAGTACAAGTTCAAAAACTTTCCGTTTGGTAATTTAATTCAAGAGATAGTCTAGATCTCCACTTCCTGTTCCCATTCGGCGACATCGATCGTGCCACCGAGGTCCAACTCGCGAAGAGACTCCATCAACGCTTCTGATCGCTTCTGCTCCCCGTGCACGAGCCAAGTTTTTTTCTTCTTCCCACCGGTTTCGGCAAAATAGTCCACGAGTTCGGAGTGGTCCGCATGTCCGGAAAAGCTGTCCAAGATTTCGACTTCCGCGCGCACAGCATGTTCTTCTCCAAAAATCTTCACTCGCGGGTAGCCTTCGCGAATCTTCCACCCGAGGGTTTGCTCCGCGCAATATCCGACGAAGAGCAAGGTAGTCGATTTTTTCTCAATGTTGTTCCTCAAGTGGTGCAAAACTCGCCCGGCCTCGCACATGCCTGAGGCAGAAATAATGATAGCGGGTTCACGACTGGCATTCAGGGCTTTTGATTTCGCCACTGACCGGATAAGGGTCAGGTTCTCGAACCCAAACGGATCGCGCTTTTCGAAGAGGAATTCGTAAACGTCCTGATTAAAGCACTCCGGGTGAAGCCGGAATATCTCAGTCGCACTCACCGCGAGCGGTGAATCCACATAAATCGGAATCTTGGGAATAGCCTTCGCATCGAGCAGTTCGTGGAGGGTGTAGAGAAGCTGCTGCGTCCGCTCGACGGCGAAGGCGGGAATGATGATCTTTCCCTTTTTCTTGATCGCATCGCCAAGGATCCTCGCGACCAGATCATTCGCGTCCGTATTCTGTTCATGTTCCCGACCCCCGTAGGTGCTTTCCATGATCACGTAGTCGATCTCGTCGGCGATGACCGGATCACGCAGCAACTTGTTGTCGCCGCGTCCGATGTCCCCGGAGAAAAGCAGGCGATAGTCCTGCTTCGATTCCTCATCCTCGATTTCCAGAATCACTTGCGCCGACCCGAGGATGTGGCCGGCATCAATGAATCTCATCGTCACTCCCCGCGCAATGGGAATTGCTCGATCGTATCCGACGTTGATGAAGTTGCGCAAGCATTGCTCGGCATCGGGACCGGTGTAGATCGGTTCGACCGGCGGCAGCCCTTGCTTCTTTCGCTTCTTGTTCAACCAGGTCGAATCTTGCTCTTGGATCTTCGCGGAATCCGCGAGCATGATCTGACAGAGATCACGGGTGGCGAAGGTTGAGTAGATATTGCCATCGAATCCCTGTTTGGTGAGATTCGGTAAATTCCCGCTGTGGTCGATATGCGCGTGGGAAAGAACGACGCAGTCCACTTCCGCGGGATTGAAACTAAAGTGTTTGTTCCGCTCGTAGGTGTCGTGCCGTCGCCCTTGGTAGAGTCCACAATCGAGGAGAATGCGTTGTCCGTTGACTTCGAGGAGGTGCTGGGACCCGGTCGTAGTGCCCGCGGCGCCGCAGAATTTGATCTTCATTCGGTGGTTCGGTCGGAGAGTTGGGGTTTTCTACTCGATATCCCGTGGAATGCCTTCGCGCAACCGTCCTGCTCAACGTCGCTCACGCTTCCGCTGCAGCACATTGCCGTATCGATGTCGGGTTTGGCTCACGGTCTGCTCCTTGAACCAATGCCGCAATTCCAGACGGCCGTTCACGACGACCTCACTTTCATCGACAGGAATTCCCGCCTTCGTTGCCGCGGCCCGGACTTCCGCCGTTCCACCGTCAGGAATCCGCAGTAGCGCCGGACGCGGTGCAATGTCAGGCAATGACGCGAGAAACTCGGCATCGGATTCAAACACGAACCGACACTCGGCGTGGCTACCGAGTATTTTCGACTGGCCCTTCAACTCCGGATTCATACTGAGAACCAAGGAGACTCCGGTCGTTTTCGCGGCCATGACGGAGGCGAGTATCGCGATGTTCTCAGAATTCTTGTCGCCGAAACGATAGACCATCTTCTCCACCGGCAGGTATCGAAGCACGTTGAGTTCGCCCATTAATTTCGTCGGATCGTGCCCGCGTAAAAAGTAACGCTGATACGCCCAAGCAAAGTTCCAGCACATCGTTTGCGCCAGCTGTCGCTCATCTTCGTCGCGCAAGGACCGCTTCGCTTGGTCGAGAAACCGCAACGTTTCCGACTTCGGACCCGCACGTTGAACTTCCTGAGGCAAGCGTCGCTGCGAAAGCAAGGCAAACTCGTAAACGTAATCGGGACCGCCAGCCTTGGTCCCTGGTCCCACGGACGAGGCTTTCCATCCCCCGAAAGGTTGCCGACGGACAATGGCCCCGGTAATCGATCGATTCACGTAGAGGTTTCCTGCCTCGACCGACTCGCGCCAGAATTTCACTTCACGTTCGTCGAGAGATTGAATGCCAGCGGTAAGCCCGTATTCCGTCGCGTTCTGCAGCGTGATCGCCTCCTTGAGATTCTTTGCCCTCATCAGCCCGAGAACAGGCCCGAAACACTCCGTAAGGTGAAATTGACTCCCGGCAGAGACTCCCAATTTGATACCCGGCGACCAAAGCCGCGGGTTTTCCTTCGAACCCCTCGGTTCCAGCAACCATTCTTCGCCATCCCCCAATTTGGTCAGCGCCTCCTTCAATGCCCCTTCCGGCGGGCGCATGAGAGGCGTCACTTTGCTTCCAGCCTTCCAGGCGGAGTCCACTTCCAGACTGGCGACCGCATCGCGGAGTTGCCGGCGAAAGGACGGGCAGTCGTAAACTTCTCCCTCAAGGATGGCGAGGCTCGCCGCAGAACACTTTTGACCGGAATGCGAAAACGCCGACTGCACGATCGCGCGGATCGCTTCATCCCGGTCGGCATTGGCCGTCACGATGATCGAATTCTTCCCGCTTGTCTCAGCGAGTAACCGCACGGAGGGCTTCCACTCTTGGAACTTCTTCGCGGTTTCAACACTGCCGGTCAACACGACCGTGTCCACATCGTCATGCGTGATTAATCTACGACCTGCCTCGTCATCTCCACAGGGCAGGAACTGGAGAACGTCTTTCGGCACCCCTGAATCCCAGAGATGTCTCGCCAGTTCCCAAGCCACGAACGGCGTCTCGGGCGCCGGCTTTAGAATCACGCTGTTTCCCGCCATCAGTGCGGCGAGCACGCCTCCCGCCGGAATCGCGAGCGGAAAATTCCAGGGCGGAACCACGACGGTGATTCCGCGACCAGTCGGAACGCAATCAGAGATGCCCACATCCTTGTCGAAGGCGGTCGCGTAGTAACGTGCGAAATCGACCGCTTCCGAGACCTCCGCGTCGGCTTCCGCAACGGACTTCCCTCCATCCATGACCAATGCGCCGATCAGATCGAGCCGACCGCCCGCCAGACTGTCGCCGCAACGAATCAGAATCCGTTTCCGCTCCTCCGGGCTTTTATCGCTCCACTGCTGCCAGGCTTTTGAGGCCACTTGCACCGCCTCGTCAACTTGGTCGACACTGGAAAACGAGACCTGATAGGGCGCCACTTCAGGTTGGGAGGGATCGAACCCATCGACGGGCTTTTTCGCCTCGATTTCCTCCCCATCGATCACGACAGGAACAATCACCGGAGGCCGCCGATTCCAATTCACCAGCATTTCCTCCAATTCCTTCCGCTTCGAGGCAACGGTCCAATCGGTGCAAGGTTCGTTTCGAAATTCAGAGACCTGCTTGAAACGAACCTTTTTCCCTCCCTCATCGTCCCCACTCCGATTGGACCAACTCTGAACCTGCTCACGCAGTTTCGCAGAGGAACGAAACGCATCGGCATGCTTCTCCCAGGCACGCGTCTCTGCCCGTAACGAAAACCCGTCACGGAGGAAATTTCCTTCGGCGGAATTCTCATCAAGACGCCGGATGAGGTATGCCAAAGCATGATGAAAATCTTCCCGCCTCACAATCGGAGCGTAGAGCACCAAGCCCGCCCCCAGTTCCTTGAGAAGCCGGGCCTGATGGTTTGCCATGCCCTCCAACATCTCGAACTCGACGAATGAAGCGGTTCCATTCAGATCCCGGCAGATCATCGTGTAGGCGATGTCGAATAGATTATGACTACCGATGCCAAGCCGCACAGAATCCACATTCTCCCGGCGGGTCCCGAACGAAACCATCCGCTTAAAATTCGCATCCGTCTGTGCCTTGCTCGAATAGGTCGCCAGTGGCCACCCCTCGGACTCCGCGACGATCTGCTCCATCGCGAGATTCGCTCCTTTCACAATGCGCAACTTCACCGGTGCCCCGCCGGCCGCGCGACGGGCGTGGGCCCACTCCGTCAATTCGCGTTGAAGCTTGTGGGATTCCGGCAAGTAAGCCTGCAAAACAATCCCGGCCTCAAGTTCGGCGAATTCTTCCTCATCCAACACCTTCCGAAAAGCGTCGAGAGTCATTTCCACATCGCCGTATTCCTCCATGTCGAGATTCACGAACTTGCGAGTCACCCTGCCGTCCGGATGCTGCACGGGATGCTTCTTGGCTTCTCGATAAATGCGTCGAAGCCGTGCACACACGACCTCGAGAGAGCCCGCGTAGTCCGCCAAATCGATCTGACTACAAACCGCGGAAATCTTGACCGACACGTATTCCACTTCAGGAAGCCCGAGCAGTCCAACGACAACATCCAAGCGGCGCGCCGCCTCTTCCTCCCCCATTACCGCCTCCCCAATCTGGTTAATGTTCGTCCGAAATCCTTCGGCTTTCCGGGTCTCGA
>JBCCWV010000244.1:0-6581 GCA_039192745.1 Verrucomicrobiota bacterium
GTTCGTCACGCCGAACATGACTTCCTGATACCATGTCAGCAGACGCACCTCCATCGAGTTCACCGTGTCCGCGAAAGAAGGCGTGTTGATGAGGTTCCCCGAATCCGCTTCCTGGCGGTTGGTGGAGAGGTCGAACAAGTAGCGATCGGTCCCGTCGGGATCCATCATCAGTTTGAGGTGGCCTTCGCGCATGGCGAGCTTCGGCCCGGCGGCGTCGATGTTGGGGTTCGTCGCGAACTCCCAGTAGAGCGGCTTCACCCTTGGACGTGTCGAACCCGTGAAGACATCCCACATGTCCTCACCGCCGAAAGGGACGTCAGGCAACGGCAAGCCCGCCATCGAACAGAAGGTGGGGAACAAGTCGAGCGTCGAGACGGCCGTCGTCGTGTTCACCGCATTGGCCGGGACCGTGCCGGGCATGCGGACGAGAAAGGGCTCGCGAATGCCTCCTTCCCAGAGACGTTTCTTGCCGCCGCGGAGGTCGCCGTTACGCATCAGGGTGTCGTTGATTCCTCCCACGGGAGCGCCGTTGTCACCGACGAGGACAATCAACGTTTCGCCGCCGACGCCGAGAGTGTCGATCGCGTTTACCAGCCGCCCGATTTCCTTATCCAACTCGTTCAACTCCGAAAGAAAGAGCTTTCCGGTCGTGTTGTTCGCCATGCCGGCGACGTGATCGAAGTCCTCTTCCTTCCCGGGATCGGTATCGTAGGGAGCGTGGGTGTCGTCATGCGGGACGAAGATGAAGAAGGGTTCGTTCTGGCTGACCGCATTCTGGATGAAACTGATCGCCGCGTCCGTGTGTTTATCGGCGCCGAGTTCCCACTCGACCCACTCGATGGACCCGGGCACGTCGGCATTCTGGTTGGAAAGTCCGTGTGTGTTCCCATTGTCGAGATAGAGAATCCGGTCTCCCATGCCTTCGAAGGAAGTCAGTGATTCCTCGAATCCATACTCCTGCGGGAATGGGGCGTCATTCACGTCGCGGCCGCCGCCCATGTGCCACTTCCCGAACAAACCGGTGGCATAGCCCGCATTCTGGAACCAACGCGGCGCAGTCATCGTGTGCGGATCGAGCCAATCGTTCATGTTCCGACTGTCGTTCGCATTCTTCGAGTTCAGGAAATCATGAAGCCCGAACCGCGGCGGCTCGATGCCCGTGAGCACGCCCACGCGCGATGGCGTACAAACTGGCGAGGCCACATATCCCTCTGTGAAGAGCGTTCCCTGCGCGGCCAGCGCATCCATGTTGGGCGTGATCGAGTTCCCATCCTTGTCGTCTAGATTGGGCGTGAAGCCGAACAACTCCCGGTAGGCATTCACGTCTCCCCATCCGAAATCGTCGACGAAAATGAACACGACATTGGACTGGGCAACGGAAACAGAGATGGAGAAAAGCCACGAGAGGACGAGGGCGTTGACCTTCCCGATGGCCGCTTTCCGCGGACCACGACATGAAAAGGCCTGCCAACTTGAATTGGCAGGCGCGTTACTGGAATGAAACATGGAGGGAGTCAATAACCGGCCATCAGCGGCGGCGGTAGAAAAGGCCCGCGAGGCCGATCAAGACTAGAAGCGCGGCCGAAGGCTCGGGAATGGCAAAGGCAGTGGCCGCATCAATGGCGGCGGAACCAAAGGCGGTAGAGGTGCCACCAAAAACGTTGGTGCCCGTGACTTGCGCGCGATTGTTCGCCGAAGACCCGTAGAGAGCCAGCGTTTCGAAACCTTCCAGACGCCCGTTACCCGCGACTTGGTAGTAACTCGCGTCGAATGGATCGCCAGCAGTATAAACACCCGTGCTGAGAGCGGCCGTCACAGAAGTCGGATCCGGGTCATAGAAATTGATGATGTTTCCGTTATAGCCCGCGGCAGTCGTGCCCGTGCGAGTGTCGGAGAGGACGTCTCCGATCGAAGCCCATTCGGCGATGTCTCCTTGTTGCGCGGTCCCCCCGGCGAAAACAGCGTAAAAGCCGCCGGTGTTCCCGTCGTAGGAAAAGCCGTTGACCTGCAAATCTCCCACGAAGAGTCCCGAGGACACGGTGGTGCTGGAGGAGTTTGAGAGGTAGTCGGCGAGACTCGCATAGGAAATCAAATCCCCGTTCCCCGCAACGCGGTAGATCGTTCCGGTGGAAAGATCCATCGTCGCCCCTTGGTCCGTTCCATAAGCCGCAACGGTAGCGACGAGCGTGCCGGAAGCCGTCGAACTGGTCTGGCTCCCCATTTGCGTCACACTATCATAACTCCAGATTCCACCATCCGTAGCGGTGACATAAACGGCCGCGCCGTTGGCGAGGGGTGCGAGAAAAACGGTAAGGAGCGCGGCCTTGAGGCAAATCAGTAATCTGGAGGCGGGTTGCATGGGATGAGAGAGTTGTTTTGGAGGAGCTGGAATGAGTGAGATTTGGCGGGGATTCTCAGGCCTCAGATCGCCTCAAGACTCCTCGCTTGAGGGGAATTCCGCTTTCGCACCAAACGTTCGCGAAAAAACGAGGAATTTTCAAAAAGGGCGAACGTTCGCCCGGGGCGCGGAATTCCTTTTCGGCAAATCAGGCGGCGATCCGTCCTCTCAAACCCTTTTCCAGCATGTATAAATCACTCCCTCCAGCAATCTTCAGCGCTCTTTTCTTCACTGTTTCCGCGACTCTCCCCGCGCAAACCACCGCACTGTTCCAAGACTCTTTCGACATTGGCGGGGACTCGGTGGCGACCGGATTTGGCGTCGATGGGGTAAACACTCCGTCACCTGGAAGATTCACGGGCACCCTCACCGCTTCGAATTCCTTTCAATACTATCTGGCGATTACGAAAGCCTCCACGGCCTACAGCATCGTGAACGACCAGCTGGACGTGGACGCGGCGCCCAATGCGGGCATCGTCGTGCTCTCCAACGACGGCTCCACTGCTTTCGACTTCAGCACGGATCTGGGCATCGGCGGAGGAACCATCAACTGGGGAATCAACGTGGACTTCGCCCTGCAAGTCGATGCCACCAACGGTGCCCGCACCACGATCACCGTCGGCAGCAACGCCAACTCCCTGCTCGGATTGCAGGACTTTGGCATTCAACTGGACGACGACGAAAGCGATCTTCCTGCCGGGGACGTGGCCGTTTACTTTCGCACGGACGCGGGCAATCACAGTGGAGCGGGAGACATCAACCAACGCATCGGCGTGCTCGCGGGCAGGGCCGGCGAAATCGTTTCCTTGAATGTCACGTTCAACGACAACGGGGACGGCTCTGCTTCCACCTTCGTCATCACCGCCAACTCCGGTCCCGAGAGTCTCACCGTTACCAGCGCCGACATCTTCACCGGTGGAGCGACCTGGAACTTCACCGGGGCATCCCGGGAAATCGGACTCGACACCGCTCCCAACGAAGCGGCAACCTACGACAACCTGCAGGTATTCACGACGACGGTCGCGCCCACCATCGCAAGTCTCAGCGCGGACCCTGACATCATCTCGGTCAACGAGACCGCCGCCACCATTTTTCTCGATTGGGAAGTGGCCAATGAACCTTCCGGTTCCACCTACCAACTTACCGCGGACAAGGCAGTCACTTTTCCAGATTTGGATGACACTGGAGACTTCTCCGGCGGCACTTCAGGGTCTATCGAAGCCACCGTCGATGGCTCGCTCGGCGACACGACTTTCACCTTCGAAGTCCTCGATGGGGCCACGGTGGTTGCCACCGCGCAGGCAGTCGTGACCGCTGTTTCGACCTCGGCCACCCTCACCGCCGACCCGGAAACCGTCCCCAACAATGACACCGCGGCGCCCGTGACCTTGGACTGGACCGCTGACAACCTCCCCGATCTGGCGGATTATGAGATTCTCGCGAGTAATCCGGTCACCTTTCCCAACAGTGACGACACCGGCTTCGCCGACTCCGGAGCGGGAAGCGTGGACGTGCTCGTCAACGGAACCCTTGGCGAGACGACCTTCACCATCAACATCATCGACGCGGACACCTCGGACATCGTCGCTACCGCGCAGACCACCGTCGGGACACGTGAACCATTCGATTCAGCCACCGACGAACGCTTCCTCTACTTCATCGATACCGACGGGGACATCCATGGGTTCACCGGCATTGACACCGGAACCCTCCCGGTGACCCTTGCGAACGATTATTCTGACGGCCACCTTGAAGCCACTCATCTCGATTACGGCACCTATCAGGCGTTCACCCTCGATCCCGGAACGGGGATCGTTTACGGCATCGATGCCCTTGGCGCCGTCGTCACCTGGCCCGACCTCGCCAGTTGGATCGCCAACACGGGATCGGTTGCAGGCGTCACTCCGGTTTATGGCGCCGCCAACCTTGATGGATCCATTCATGGCGCGTCCTTCGATCCGAACACCGGTGGCTTCTACGTGGTTTACGAGAGCCTGACAATCGATGGCGACGTCGGCGAGTATGCCAATGTCCCCGATTTCACCAGCAACACGAACGCCGTCGTCACCCCTGCGGTTTACGGCGGAAACATTCTGAATTTCTATTACTGGGGCGATGATGCGCCCGGCAACTTCGGAGCCGCCACACCCGGAGCCCGCTACTTTCAAGCCTCGGGGGCGGGACAGCTTGAGGGATTCCCCACGTTGGCAGAATACATCAACTCACCCAACAACCGCACCTACCAGGTTCCGGACTTTTGCATTAACTGCGTGGCCGCGTTCGCCATTCCGTTCCCCGTCGTATCCACTTCCCTCGATCTTGATATCACCGCCGTGAACCGGAATCCTTCGGGCGATGTCATCTCCGTCGTTCTTGAGTTTACGCCAGTGGCCGAGACCAGCTACACCGTTTCAGGCTCTCCCGACTTAACGACGCCCTTCTCCACCATCACCGGACTCGACAACGTCACCACATCACCGATCACCGTGAATGTCCCGGCAGGCTACGAAGAGCACGGATACTTCCGCCTTTCCGTAAACCCTTGAGGAAATCAACGTTTCAAAGACGCAACCGCAATTCCCAGTCCCGCCACCACGAACAATCCGGGGAACCAAATCGTGTAGAGAACGGCGCGGGTATCATGCTCAAGAACAGATTTGGTGGGATCGTTAGGATTGACGAATGCTTCCGTGGCTTTGCCCACGGGGTAACGCTCCACATATTTTTCAATCCGATGACGGTGTGAGCTTTTCTTGTTCACCCGTTTCACCTGCTCCGATTGATAACCCTTCCCATCGACAACGTAGGTGTATTCAATGTGGTAGCTGAACGTTTGCGGGCTGGTGGGGCTGAACTGCCCTTCGCGAAGTTCTGAATGGGTGATGATGGCATCCGCCAGGACCCACTTTCTCGTTTCTTCCGCACGCAACCAGCCATTGAAAAGCGCAATACAGAACACCAAACCGATGGCCGCGACAAAAAGTCCGAGAACAGTGCCACCGATAACCGAGCCAAGAGAGCGCTTCTGCATAACTTCCTGCATTACGCTCGCCAGCACCTACCCGGCAAATGCATTTGAGGGAACACCCCGCACGCCGGGGTCCGCCACGAAGACACGGCCCGCCTCAGGCTCGTCTAAACCGTTCTTAATCCCGGTCGTCACATAGAGCTGATCGAGATTTTCGCCTCCAAATGCGCAGGCGGTCGTCTCGATGCATGGAAACTCAATGCGTGCGATTTCCTTTCCAGTCTCAGGATCGAAACGTCCCACCATTGCGCCGTGGCAAATCGCGACCCACACTTTCCCTTCGGCATCGACGGCCAGCCCGTCAGGCGAGTCGTTGATCCCGAGAGATGGAAAGTCGATCACCTCTCGTTCGTTCGCGATGGATCCAGTCGCATCGTCGAAATCGAAGGCGACCATCTTTTTCGTCGGCGTGTCGATGTAGAACATCGTTTTTCCGTCCGCCGTCCAACCAATGCCATTGGAAGTCGTCACACTCTTTTTCATCGTGTGCAGCGAATGGTCCGCATCGAGCCGGTAGAGATTGGCCGTTCCCAAATCCTTGATGCAACTCATGGAGCCTGCCCAAAATCGGCCGGAAGGGTCACATTTGCCGTCGTTGAATCGATTGTCCGCCATCTCCGGCTCGGGGTCGGCGATCGGAGTTTTTGTCGCTGTGTCAGGATCGATGAATGAATAGCCATTATCCCCGCCGATCACCAATCCGCCCGACGCCCGTGGCACGACACAGCCGACACGCTCTCCGGCTTCAACGACTTTCTCCTCGCCGGTCGAGGGATCAAAGATAACGACGGCGTGCCCTTCGATATCAACATAAATGAGGCGACCTTCATGCCAGAGCGGGCCTTCGCCCCAGAGCGATTTTCGTGTGCCAATCGGTTCGGGAATCATAGATGATTTTTGATTTTTGATTGCTGATTTTGGATTGAAAAACAATCAAAAATCCCTCCCTGCCTACCTTGCTCCTTTCTTGAACCTCAGAATCCCCATGGCGATTCCCTCGGCGATGCGTTGCCGATAGTCAGGGTCGAGGCTCTTCCGGCGGTCGGTCGAGTTGGAGACAAACCCGCATTCAACGAGAATCGAAGGTCGTTTGTTATGCCGAAGGACGTGGTAGGTGCCGTGCTTTACGCCGCGATCAGCTTGCCGTGTCTTGTA